>JADJRJ010000027.1:0-300000 GCA_016712265.1 Gemmatimonadota bacterium
ATCGACGCGATACGACACAAGGCGCTCAACGTCCATGCCGGCGCTCTCCGCATCGTCCGCGGCATCGTCAATTGCGCGCCGAATGTCTCCCTCGATGTTGCGGAGACGCTGCACGATCCTCTGAGCCGCAGCGGCAGCGGCTTCAAGTCGGCTTTGATCGTGGCGTCCTCGATCCAATTCAAGCTGGGTGACCTCGGCCTGCCTGCTGAGCTCATCCATTTCTTGAACGAGGGCAGCATCCTCGCCTTGGCCCCGCGCAATCGCCGCCTCAGCGGCGGCTGGGCGCCGGGCATCGTGTGCTGCAAGCTCTGTTTCCTTCAATTGGATCTGAGCCTTCAGCGATGCCGCCGCTTCCGCCGTCACTAGTGACTCCAGCTCCGCCAATTCGAGGTTAATCTGCGAAAGCTTATAGCGCACCCCTGCAGCGTGCTCCTCGGCCTGCTCTGTGCGGTATCGCACAACCTCGTCAAGCGTTGAGAAGCCGAGACGCTTCGCCAGTGGCACGTGTGAGAAGATTACCTTGCGGAGCTCCTCTTCCAAGGTCGTGCGTCCCTCAGTGCCAACGTCGCTGCAGAGTTGTTCAAGGTACTGCTGCGGCAAGTACCGAACGCGCTCGGGCTGATCAACCTGCGCGTCTGATGCCAGCGACACCGTTACGTCATCACCGTTAGCCCATGTGAGAATGGCCTCAAAATGCAGCGCCTTGTTATCCGCGGGCTTCTTGAAGCGACGTGTGTTCAGAAACTCGTAGCTCAGGCAGTGGCTGTTGCCCGCCAGCGCCAGGATGTCGGCAAGTGCGCTCTTGCCGCCACCGCGATTGCCGATGATAGCAATCATGCCAGGGTTTAGGGCGATGTCACAGGCAAACCAGTTCTCCGCAAACCCTGTACCGGCCACCTTACGTACTCTGATGCGCTCAATGTACTTCGTGCTGTTGTCAGCGACGTGCCGAAGCTTTGGAGGCTCACTTCCGACGAAGACTCTGCCAATGGGATCGACAGTACACTGCTTGAGTCCAGCGAAAGTGGTGTCCGCCTTGATCCATCCCGCCTTACCGCCGGGGAAAACAGAATAGTCTTCAAAGCGGTGCGCGTCACTTCCGGCCACAACGGGCTTCCAGCGTCCTCCAAGTGTCTTCAAGAAGTCCTGAGTTACCTGCGGCTTCGTAGGGTGGCCGACCCCAAGAAAGAGTCGGATGTTAAGAAGGTCGCGGGTTTCAAACAAGTGTGCCGCACGCATGAGCTCAGCGTCGTCGTAGGGATGGCGCTTCCAGTCCAAGCCCTCCGAGGCCGTCGCTGGTGTCGTACGGCTGAATGACAAGCAACCGCTGTTCAAACTGCTTTTGGGCGCGGCGCCAAGAGTCGCGAGTGATCTTGGCTGTCATCGCGCCAAGCGTCTCCATCTTAGCGTCGTCGCTACGGTCTGCGGCGGAGAAGCCATGTTTGTCTAGCTTGCCAGAATCGTACGTCCGCGCAAGCTCAATGAACGCCTCGCGAGAAGGGGCCCGCTCGACGATCCCGATGTGCAAGAGGGATAGAAACTCGCGAAGCTGATGGTCCGTCAAGGCGTCGTCAAATAGAAAGTGGGTATTGAGGCGAAAATTAGTCGGCGCCTCGGGCCGGAGCTCGATACCCGGGAACACAGTCTTTGGCAGTGCAAGCGCATTGCGATCCAAGTAGGACCGTAGTGCGAACCATCCTTCGAAATGCCAGTAGTCCATGATGCAATATGCCGCGGCGTCGGAGGTGCGAATCGACTCAAGCATTGCACCGAGAAGTGCGTCATCCGCGGCCTCGGAGCCAGTTAGGCGCTGGCCCCTCCAGTGAAAGGATGCCGGCGAATGAATATGTAGATCCCATTTGCGCCAAAGCGATCCGCGCGGGTCATTGCGCATGCGGGTTAGTAAGTGTGAGGGTGTTTATGATGCGGGAGCCATGGATGAACCGCGCCCTTTGCTAGATCAGCGCCTACAGGCCGCCCAGAGAACGGCGATTAGAGTGCCGTCGAATGTCGCCTAGCTCTCCGTGCCTGGCTAACGTAGCTGTTGCAAAACCCTGTCGGAGCCCGCGATGTGGACATGGAACTCGCGCGCGCCTGCCGGGTTTCCTCGCCGGAATCTGCGCCGTCCCCCGCGCCCCGTCGAGGACCCAGGGCTCACTACAAGCGCATTGATACCAGTCCCCGCTTCGTCCCGGTGGACCTCCCCGGCAACTGCTCCCGGGCACCTTCGAGCATGCGGTCCACCAGTTGTTGTCGGGCCCGATCGACCTCGCCCACTTCGACGCCCGCTTCCGCAACGATGCCACGGGGGCCTCGGCCTATCCGCCGGCGGTGCTCCTCCAGGTCATACACTGCGCGTATGCCCAAGGCATCGTCAGCAGTCGCGCGATCGAGCGGCTGTGCCAGGACCATGTCACCTTCATCGCCCTGTGCGGCGACCAGGGCCCCGGACCACACCACCCTCGCCCGCTTCATTAGTACGCTGGGCGACGCGATCGCGCGGGTCTTCGCCGCCGTGCTGGCGATCTGCGACGCGCAGGGACTCATCGGCCGTGAGATGTTCGCGATCGATGGCGTGAAACTGCCCAGCAACGCGTCCAAGCGGCGGAGCGGCACCCGCGCCGAGTTTGAGCGCCACGCGAGAAGCTGGAGACCGCCGCCGCCCAGCTGCTCGCGCGGCACCGGGCAGCCGACGGACCGGCCACCGAGCCGACACCGGAGGCCAAAGGGCGCATCAGGTAGCCCGTTTGCACCGAGACGCGACCCAGCTGTGATCCTGGCAGGCCGCGCACCCGGAGGATCGACGCGGCGTGAAGGGGGCGGTCCGCAAGAGCAACCGCACGGACCACGAAAGCGCGAAGCTGGCGACGAGCAAGGGCGTGCTCCAGCGCTACACCGACGTAGCCGCGATCGACGCCCGGGCACACAGCATCATGGCCGCGTCGGCGCACGGGACAGGGTCGGAGCGCGCGCAGGGCTAACATCCAGGCAACTGCGAGCCAACGCGCCCTGATGCTTCCCCTGCGTCTCGATCACGAAAGTACACGCGTCGCTCGATTGGAATACGCTGCGCCTGCGGACAGGTGCGAAGGTAGAAGAACACGCCTCCCACTTCTCCGAAAAACCTCATTGAGGTATCCTGTCGTGTACTTCCACCCGGTCTCTCGCGCACAAATTCGGGGGGGCGCGCGATCGGCTCTGATTTGCCCGCAGACGCTCCCCTCACTCCTGAGCGAGCGCCGACCCCCGAAGGACCAAGAAGAGCGCTTTCACCGAACGGTGAAGGCGATGACCCGTCGGCCGCAGCGGGGGGGTCCTGATCGCGCGCACGCGCCAAGGCAAACACCCATGCGTTGGCTACGGTCATCAGTGCCGCGCCGACCAGATAGCGCACTCTTATCCGCCTCACTCGATCTGCGGCCTCTGCGATGGCATCCTCGACTTGCTTTGCACCATTCGCATAGGCGGCGGTGCGGATGGCTTGCGCCTCTTCGTTCGCCTCCCTCACGCTGCTCTCAGCATGCGCGCGGATGGCCCGTGCTTCTTCGTTGGCTTTCCTGACGATGCTTTCAGCATGCGCGCGGATGGACCACGCCTCTTCGTCTGCCTTACGGAGGATTGCTTCGCGGCTGGCGTTGGCCGCATCGAGTCGCTCACGGGCTGTTTGGATCGCGGCGCGAGCCCTCGCGCGGGATTCGGACGTGAGATGCTGAGGTGCTACCGTATCACCCCCCACGCGAGGCGCGTTCACATTCGGCTGGTGCCCACACTGCAGGCACCGCTTCCAGTACTCGAACCCGGCTGTGCCGCATTCAGGACAATCTCCGCGCGCCATGACTGCGCCTCGCTTGGGAGAACGTTTTCCCGCGCCTCGCTTCGCCAACTATCTACCCCCTCAGGGGCCCGGCATGATTCGGTCGGCACACCTCGCATGCATATCCGCGCCAACGTTGCGCACCTGTGGCTCCCAGACCTCGCCAGGGCCGCCGACGCAGTGCGACACACCAGCCTAACTCTCCCTCCGGTAGGCCAGTGCGACCCCGCTCGGTCGCATATTCCTTCGGCCCTTACGCAACCGGCTCGGCCGATCAGCGCGTCTGTGATCTATCAGTCGTGGGGCGCGGTGGCCAGACCCCGTCGTTGCCGAAGGGCCGCCAGCTTCAGATACCGAAGCGCATCGCGCGCCGCGGTACCTTGAATTCGCCGCGTCAACCAATCAGGCAGTAGCGTGATCGACAAGTACACGGCGGTGCCAGCACCGACAACAAACGCGGCCAGATCGAATTCATCTGCCTTCAACTGAGTAAACCTCTCCACAGCTACAGCAGGCACACTTGAGATCAGTACTGTCGCCACGGCGAGTACGATCCCGTAGGCGGCCCGTGGTGATAAACGGACATCGCCGAGCTGTTGCGCCTCGAAGAGTGCAACGACCCGGTTGAAATCGATCTCCGGAAGATCTGCGAGAAGCTGGTCTGCAAATGCGAGATCTGGAAAGTCCGCTGTCGCCGCACGGAACAGGTCTGTCTTTCGTTCATCCTCGGTTCCGGCTGCCGCAATGCGGGCCTGGACTCCGGGATGCAGCCGAAGCATCAAAGGCTCCCAGTGTCTCGGCGTAGCGCGTGCTCGATTGACAACGCTTAGGGCGCGATCCTGCCACCTCGACACCCGGTCCCGCCGCATTGCCAGATCTCGTCTCATTCTCTGGAAACGCGTGATGAGCTCAAGGATGTCATCGAACTTCTCGTCGCTATGTGACGACATCGAACAACTCCGCATCTGAGATTTGAGTCCCACCGTCCGGGTGCCGCAGCGCCGCATCAATATCGCAGTGGCTGGAACGGCGCACGCCCCCGGTTGACTACTCGCGGGCAGCGCGGCGCAGATACCATCGGGGGACTGCCGTACCTGTCAGTGACCCTACCGTGTCCCGCGCTACAACGGCCCGAATGGTGACAGGCGCCTCGCTTCCCTTATCATAGCCGCAATCAGTAGGCCGCTCGCCAACGACCCAGATGGCTTGAGTAGTCTGCACCGCGTCTCGCATCTGCCAATCGGACCGCGTGAGCGGAGCTGCGCCGAAGGCCACCTTTTCATCGATGCGGACGCAGGTGCCCTTCACCGATACGGCAACCCCGACCCCGGCGGCCCCCGCGAGGATTTCGTGAACGTCGCGGGAGAGGGGCGTGCCCTCCGGTGTATCATGCGCTGGGCTGCCGATGCCTTGTGATCGTGCGCACGCGGCGAGAACGGCAGCCCCAAATGCAAGGATGAGTACTCTCATTTGGGCAACCTCATGCTTGTCAGGTCATGCAGCAGACGCGAGCGCACCTCCGGAGGGACGAGGTTCCTCCGCTCACGGTGCTGGCTGGCGCGCCGCTTAAGCGTCTCTCGCTGCGCGAGGGTAATGTCAGGTACATCCCGGTCACCTGCCGGCGGCAGCGCGCCTGCTATTCGTGGCGCGTACTGCAACGCAGGGGCAGCACCGAGCGGTGCGACACGGGCCAAAGGGGCATTTGAGATATCCCACGTGGCAACCGGCCGCATATCCGTGTAGACGTCGGCAAAGAGTCTCGTGAAGCTGAGGTTCTGATCGTCGAGCCAACTGGAAACCAAGCTCAGGCGCGGTCGGGTCGCAGTAGTATACAGCGGCGCGAATGCCGTCGTATAACCGAACCGCGAGTACACGTTGAGGAACGGCCGAAGATCGCCCGGGTCATCGTACAACCACGCGAAGAAGTAGTACTTGCCGCGAGCCACGAAGCGCTTTGCGGTCCACCCCTCGATGGGGAGCCCCGAGTCGTAGCTGTCAGGTGTGAACTGGCCATTTGCGCTTACCGTCCCGAGAAATGGCACGAAAATGTCCCAGTCATTGGCCACGCCAGTCGGCTCGAAGAGGACGAGGTCGATCTCCGCTCCCGCCTGGTAGTCTGCGCTACTCCAGACGAGATATGCCTGTAAGGGGTTCACGCCAAGGTCGACCGTTGGCACCCGCGACGCCGCAGCGAGGAACGTTCCGAGGAAGGCTGTCCAGGGCTCGGAGGGGAACTGGCCTTGATACGCACCCAGGCTCGACTCACCGGCGTTGGGCAGCGCATCGCTCGCCGCGCCGCTGGGCCACAGGATCATGAGTCCGCGGGAACGTCGCACGTCGTTGGCCGAACTCGAACTCCCGTTGCGGAAGCGGTTCCTGAGAAGGAAACTCGGATCGACAAGCGCCGCCCGCACCGCGTCGATGCGCGCCGTGAGAGTGGGATCGGTGCTGCGGCGTCGGAGCGAATCCACCGCATCACCGAGGTCGCGAAGGAATTCCGATTCGAAGTTCTGCGCGCTGCCGACTGCCTGCGCGATGGTGGTAGCCGCTGCGGGGAGGCGCCCCCTCAGGTCGTCCGCCAGCGCTCCGGTCGCGGCCACGAGAGCATCGGATCGCTCGATGTTCACTGCCGACTTCGTAAGTGATGGCCGGAGGTTTGTGTTGTATCCGTTGAAGAACGCGTCAACCAGGTTGGCTGCCACCTGCGTGGTGCTTGCCGTTGCATTCTGCTGCAACGCCAGCAGGGTCTGTCGGTAGTCGTTCCCTTCCCCAGGGACGACCTCCTCTGAAAACACGGCCGTTCGCGCCACGCCTCGGAGCGCGACAACCGTCTCGTAAGCCGCCATCAGACACATATCGAAGTCGACGATGTCGATCGGGGTTGCGCCTGAGAGCGCGGAGCGGAGCTCCGCGAGGGACATCAGGCGGCCCGGGCGAGTCGTCTCATCAGCGAGAAGCCCGCCTGGCCCGTTTCCGTGGTTCCACAGGACGAGGAGGTATCGCTTGGCCGGTGCCGTCTGCTTGGCCCAATCGATAAAGCTCCGGAGTTCCTGTGGACTCGTCATGTCGCGGTCACCGATGTCCGTGGCAAGACCGTTCGGACCGGGCACTGATGGCGCGGTTCCGGCAGTAGGAATCACATAGCGAAAGGTGTTCCAGTTGGGCCGGTTGATCTGCCCTGGGCTCGTGGCACCGGCGTCCTTCAGCCAGCTGGGGCTGTACTCGGCCTGTACCACAACCTTGACAGTGGAAGTGGAGCCGCGCACCTCCATCTCGTCCAGATCCTGCACCCCGGGCAGCGCGAGGTTGTTATCGGCCGCGAGGAACACCATGACCGTCCATTCTGCCAGTTGCGGCGTGACGCTGAGGATCGCGGACCCGCTGACGCCCTCGCTCGTAGCCATGATCGTCGCGGTCCCCACAGCTCCAGCTGTCACTAAGCCGCTCCCGTCCACGCTCGCGACGCTCGCCGCATTCGTCGTGAACGTGACGGTACGTCCGGTGAGGATGTTACCAGCTGCGTCCTTCAGCACGACCGATGCTTGGGTGGTGGTGCCCACACTAATGCTCGATGCCGGCAGTGAGAGGGCTACAGATGCGACCGGCGGCGGAATGACGGTGAGTGTGACGGCAGCCGACTTTCCCTCGCTCGTCGCGGTGATCTGTGCCTGCCCGGCCGCTACGGCGGTCACGAGGCCTGCACCGTTCACCGTGGCCACCGCCGCGTTCGAACTCGCCCACGTTACCTGCCGACCGGTGAGGGTGTTCCCGGCCGCGTCCCTGAGCACGACTGTGGCCTGCGTCGTCTGCCCTGGCTGTAGCGACGTAACACCTAGCGTTGCCGTAACTGTACTGACGGGTGGGAGTCGCACCGAGAGCGTCGCGCTTCCCGACTTGCCGTCTACCGATGCGGTGATGGCGATGTTGTCGCCGACCGCCACTGCTGTGACCAATCCACTGCCTGAGACCGATGCGCGCGTTGGCTCGGAGGAGGACCACGTGAACGTCCGCGCGAGCGTCGTACCGTCCGACGCCTTTGCGACGGCGTTGAGTTGAAGCGTTGCCCCAACCTCGACAGTAGCGGTCGCCGGCGAGACCTCCACCGCAGAAACGACCGGTGGCGGAGGCGGCGGTGTCACCCCACCGTCGGAGCCACCACCGCCGCACGACCACGTCCCGAGCGCAATACACGCAGCCGTTGCCAGCTTACGCCACCCATCCTGACAGCCTGACATGTCGACTCCTCCCGTTGCTGTAAAGCCCGCATGGTGTCTCACGACATTTCGCCCGAGCGCTCGCACGCACCGCGCCTGCCGTCCCACGACCACGCCTCAGGCGTGTAGGCTCCAATAGAGCCACGTCCCACACGCCCCCACCCAACCTGCCGCGCGCGGTGCGGAGGCCCACAAAGGGGCGACCGTCGAGAGCTGGCGCTTGTTAGGTCAGCCCAGCAGCACCTACGAACTGGGCGCCTCTGCGCTTTGGCGAGGTAGCCCGTCGCCGCGGCCTTGACCGTGCGCCCCGCGGCGACCATAGTCCAGTCTGCGTCACAACTTCCAGCGGAGGATAGCAGGATGTGGAATGGAGGTGGAGCGACGGTTTGTATGGGGCTAGCCCTCGTTACTGCTTGCTCGGTGCCGGACGTGACCTCAACCACGGCACCGGGCGAGAGCGCGCAGCTCCTCATGCCCCAACCTGCTTCGGTAGGGAGCCCGAGCTACCTGACGCTCCCCCCGGGGAGTGTCAGTGGGTACGCGACCGCGGTTTCAGAAGCGGGGTACGTGGCCGGCTCGGTTAACTACGCAACTGGTGGATGTGCTGTGGTTTTGTGGGACCCTCAGGGCGTACCGCGCGACCTGGGGTTCTGCGGCGGGGTCGCCGGAATCAACGAGCGGCTCCAACTAGCTGGGACCCTGTCCAGTCAACAAGCGTATCTTTGGAGTCCTGGCGAGGGTTTGCGCGTTATGCGTGCGCCTTACGGCGGCACCAGCCGGGCGAACGACCTAAGCGAGCACGGCTGGGTGGTCGGCTCCATGGTAGACGTGAGCGGAGGCCGGACCGCCTTTGTGTGGAATCGCAGTAGCGGGGTGCGTGACCTGTCGCGCATCTTGGGCAAACGGATTCCGGAGGCACTCGGGGTGAATGCGTCTGGGGACGTCGTGGCAGAGCGGGCCAATCGCTTTCTTGGGGGCTTCATTTGGAATGAGCGTACCGGCGTCCGCCTCATTCCGCTGCTCGATTCGACGCGATGGCGCTTGATCTCGGCCGACTTCTCCGGCCGGGGTGTACGCATTAGTGATGGCGGCCTGATTGCGGGAGAGGACCTGCCCTACCTGGGCGACACGCACGCAGTGCTATTCCCTGTGAACGCTCCGCCGATCAATCTTGGCATGGTCGATTGCTGTTCCATTGGCTACTCTCGGTCGGTTGCGTTGAGCGAGAGGGCGGCGCCGTGGTTGGCTATAGCCGCGGCGCGCCTCGACCTGCTTCGAGCGGCCGTTCGTGTGGACACAGGAGGCGGGTATCCGTGAGCTCACAAGCCCGAGCGACCTTTGCGGAGGGTCGGACATCAACCCGCTCAGGCACACTGGTAGTAGGTGCGTGCGTGCGCTACCCGTGAAGTGGGTGCTCACCACCGTAAGCCCCTAGGCCCGGCCCCCACGAAACGACGCGACTCCGCGGCGGCAACGTCCAGGTGGGACGAGAGGCGACTCTCCCCATCCGGCTCCGTGAACGCCGACACACACCTCGCCACCTCCCTGCCGCGCGCCAGCGCTGCGGAGAGGAGCCGAAGCGCAGGGTGTCATGCGGACCACCCCTGCGCCCGGCATGCCTACACCCCTACGCCGCCCGTGCCTGCCCCGCCGGCACGCCCTGCCCGTCACCCCCGTCCTCCCCCACCGACTCCCGCACCCGCACCGCCACGCGTCGGCGCAGCGTCTTCCACTCCGCCAGCAACGCGGGGTCGCGCTCCAGCACCAGGTTCAGCACACCGTCCAACAGCCCGACGATGAACCGCCCGCGACGCGCCTCCACCCGGAGCGCCTCGACCGTTCCCGACGACTCCGCCAGGCGGCGAATGCGTGCCTCATGCAGGGTCGTGAGCGCGTCGAGGAGCGCGGTCAGTTGCTCCGCGTAGTCAGCCCGAAGCCCGGCCTTGGTAAAGGCGGCCGCCTGTTCGCGTGCGGCCGCGGCGACGGCCCGAGCCGCGGCCACCTGGGCGACGTGATCCTGCTTTCGCCGCACCCGCAGGATGGCCGCCAACGTGTCGTCGGTCCCGGCGATGGATCGCGTCAGCCGACGGACCGGGGTGAGAAACTCCACCTCGAGCCGGCGCCGCATCTCCTGGTACGACGCAGTCTGCGACTGCCGGCCGCCGCGCGTGCTCTCCCGCAGCTCCGCGAGCGTGGTCATGCGGGTGCTGACCGCGGCGAGCGCGTCCCGGTTGGCCTTCACGTCGGCCGACGACGATTCGACCGGGTGTCGATCCAGGAAATCCACCAACGGTCGGAAGCCATCAAAGGCGCGCTTGTTGTTCGCATTCATGGTCATTGTCGTGTCCTCGTATGGTCGTGTGTGTGCCCAGGCCCGATGTTGGGCCTGGGGTCGGGCACCTCACACCTGCCGGTCGCCGCGAACGACCGTCCAACCCGACACGGCGCGTCCGCCGCATCGTTTACCGCCCTCGGGCCGAGCACGCTCGCGAGACGCGCACGGCCGAAGGCGACTGCCAGGGGAACGCGAATCTCCGTTCCTTACCCTCTAGCAGGATTTCTCAGCTCCATCGCAAGCCCCCCCGCGCACATGTCCACTCGTGGAGACACCGCGCGGTCACTGCGCCGAGCGACTAGCGAGGGAGAGCGGCCGGAGCGTTCGCGCGACTTGAGCCCGCTGACCTAGATGCTGGGACGTGTCGCCAAAACGCGTCTTCCGAGTTTTCGGGAACGCGGCGCAGGTGGGTTCAACCGCGCGGGGCGATTCGTGGAGCGCAGGTCAGATGCGCGGCTACCGGGGGATGACCAGGCGGACCGCCCTGGCCCGATGGTGGACCTGGGGTCCGGCACTTCGCGCCTGCCGGTCGCCGCGAACAACCGAAGGCGACTGCCAGGAACGCGAATTCTCCGTTCCCTTGCCCTTAGCAGGATTTCTCAGCTCCACCGCAAGCCCCCACGCGGAGCAGATGTCAGATTTCGTCGAGAGTGAGCCCCCCTACTTGTTCTGACGCGCGCTCAGTTCCATCGCAAGTCTCCCGCGCACATGTCCCCTCCCGGAGACACGGCGCGGTCACTTCGCCGTGTGACTACCGGGGAGAACGACGGGCGCGTGAGCACGACTCAAGCCCCCCGTGGCCAGGTACCTCAGCGCGGGGCGGGGGGCGTCCTGCCGCGGCGTCCAATCGGGGGCCTGCGCCTGTTGCCTGGGGCGTTCGCGGCGATATCGTTCCTCATCCCTGCAGGAGCGACCGGTGCCGCAGACATCCGCGGTAGTTCACAGTGATCCTGAAATTCTCGGGGAACGCCGGTGTTCGTGGGCACCCGGGTCCCGGTCGATGTCCTGTTCGAGTACCTCGGAGGCGGAGACGCTCTGGATGTGTTTCTCGACCAGTTTCCCTCGGTGACCCATGAGCAGGCGGTTGCTGCCATAGAACTCGGACGAGCTGCCGTGGTGGCCGGTGCGCGTTCTGCTTGACGAGCAGGTGCCGCGGGGTTGGCCGCCTTGCTGACGGGCCACGAGGTGCGCACTCTCACCCAGATGGGGTGGAAGGGGCTGTCGAATGGGAAGCTGCTCGCCACTGCAGCGGAACGGTTCGACGTCTTGGTGACCATGGACAAGCGCATGCCGGTCGATCGGGATGTGTCGGCACACGCGATTGGGGTGGTGCTGGTGCGGGCGATGAGCAATCGGGTGGAGGCCCTGACCCCACTGGTTCCACACATTCTGGAGGCGGTGTCACGCGTGCGCGCCGGCGAGGTCGTCCAAGTCGGTGCCTAGCAGTTGCGCGCGGGGGCGGCTCAGCTCTTTCTTGGGCGCGGGCCGATACGCGGCTACCGGGCTGACCAAGCGAACCGCCCAGGCACGATGGTGGACCTGGGTCCGGCACTTCTCGCCTGCCGGTCGCCGCGAACGACCCATTGCGACTGCCAGGGAACGCGAAACTCCGTTCCCTACCCTCTAGCAGGATTTCTCAGCTCCACCGCAAGCCCCCACGCGGAGCAGATGTCAGATTTTGTCGAGAGTGAGCCCCCTACTTGTTCTGACGCGGACTCAGTTCCATCGCAAGCCCCCCGCGCGCATGGGTGACCGGACCGGGGCTTGTCCGACTCGACGGCGCGGTAATACTACAAGTATGAAGACGGTGTCAACGAAGCGCATCACGGTCGTAGACGTCAGAACGGTCAAGTCGCTGACTGGCCGTGAGGCCGCCCGCACTGGCCTGGATCGCATCAAGCACCTGCTCCTGCATTTCGACGAGCCGCCGAAATTCGCTCCCTGGGCAGCGACGCGGATCAAGAACTCGCGGACTCTCGGGCGTGACTGTAACTGGTCTTGACGAACATGCAGAACCCCGGCGTTGCACGGGAAACCTGTCCAAGTACACGGCGCGCTTCGAGGCGCGGCAGAACCATGCTGCGGCCCGCGACGGTCACTCCGCCGACCGACTAGCGGGGAGAACGATCGAGCGTGCGCGCGACTCGAGCCCCTGACCTACATGCTGGGACGAGTTGCCAAAACGCGTCCTGCGACTTTCAGGAACGCGGCGCCAACGCCTTAAACGGCACGAAATGTTGCACGCACGCCTCAGCACACGACCGAGACGTGTGCCCACGTTCGCGATTCGCGTGCGCACACGAGCATTTCCGCCCGAAACCGAGATCACACGCGTGTGCACAGCGCCAACTCCGGTGTCGCAGCTCACCGCGCGCGCCGCACACCTGGCGTTTCCGCCCGCACCACGACCACGTCGTGTGCGACGATCACCGCGGCCGGCCAGCACACGAGCAATTCCGGGGTCGCCCGTCGCAATCCCCGGCAACACATCGGCGGCACGCCCCGACACACGCGTCGCGCGCCTACTGATGTTGGCAAGTCGCCCCAACACAGCACCAACCCCAGCCGATAACGGAGCGGCCCGCACCGACACCTTCGCCGCGCCGGCCGCATCGGGACCAATTCCGCTCTCAGCGGCAGCACATCGTCAGGACACAGCGCCACTCCAGGTGAGCATGGTCGCGGCTCGCGTGGAGACCTGAGCATTTCCGCCCGACACAGCGCCATTTCCGGCCGCACCTCTCCTGGCGCGGCGATCCAATGAGGCGACGCCACTACACACACCCTGCGATACTGGGGACACTGCCTCCCCGAAGCACGACGGGGCACCGTCGCCGGTGGTGGCCATGCGTCCGCCGGCGCCGGTCAGTCGCTTGAATGCGTGCGCTCGTAGAGGGCGGGAATGCTCTCCTTCAGGCCCCAGAACCGGCGGTCGAGCCTGGCCAACTGCTTGCGCAGCGCGGCGTAGCCTTCGAGCGCTGCCTGGTGTTCGCGCCACGCCCCAGCCGCCGCTTCGACAATGCGGACGCTCGCCCTTGCACCGATGCCCCGAAGAAGCTCGGCGCACTCGTCCATGAACTCGACGCCCTGGTTCTCGATCGTCTGGTAGAGACCGCCATTCGAGATACCGCCTTCGAGCTGGTTGAGTAGCGTGGCAGCGCGGTCGCGTCCCGACTGCGCGCGGGAGATGAATCGTTCGTCATCCGGCGACGACGAGCCGGTGACGACCGCGGGTTGGCCATAACTCACGCCAACCGTGCAAAAGACGCTGAGTCGATGGTCATTGCCGGGTTCGCGCCAGTCGATCAGGCCGTTGCCCGAGGACTCGAAGCTGTGGCCAGCCGCATTCAGCTCCTCGATGGCCTCGACAATGGCCCGTTCAGCGGCGACACGTACTCGCTCCCCGACACGTCGTTCGATCTGGAACTTGTCCATGCGCAGGCTCTCTCACATGCCTAACGTTGCGGGTACACCACGGTGCCGGCGCTCGCGGCGATCCAAGGTGGCGTCGTCACTACACACACCCTGCGAATGGTCCTATCCGGATCCGGTGATCTCCAACTCGACGCGCGTGGCCCTGGACGTGAGCGGAAGGGTGAGCCTGACAAGAGCGTCGCTGCGCTCCTGACGGCTTGTCATGATCACCTTCCGGTCGTGCCGCGCCACCCACGACCGATTCGTCGGCACATTCGCCACCTGCAGCGTCGCCTGCGCCGGTCGGCCGCCACGACTACGCACCGCCAGTTGAAGGACCTGACGCGCTGCGTCAAACCTGGCGCCAAGCACGTCTACGTCGCCAGAAACGCCCTCCAGCGCGGGTTGCCCAAAATGGTCCGGTCCGAACGGGCGGTTGTAGAGGCTCCACATGCCCTCACCGACGTTGAGCCGTGCGTAGGCCAGCATCGCATTGCCAGTCACCGGGTCCATGAAGGTCATGTTGCCGGCGTCATCGTACGGCTGGTCGTGGCGCGGATAGTAAAGTGCGCCGCGATCCCACGTCGGGGTCATGTACCGGTCGGCGTAGCCCAGGAGGCCGCGGAGCGTCTCGGCGTCACCCATCTCCGAGATCCACATGGCAAGGTAGCCGAGGTCCGGGGTTCGCCAGGGGAATGTCCGGTCCCGGGCGGGCGCCGCGCGGCCGGATTGCCGGGCCGCGCGCGTGGCCATCACGTCGCGCGGTGATCGCAAAGTCATCAGCCCGTCGGGGCGCCGCTCGATCCACTCGGCAACTTGTCCAGGGTAGCGGGCCCGTACCTCGTCGCGATTCCATGCATTCATCGCCGAGCCGGCCCAGGCATCGAAGCCGCCGCTGAACGCGTCCACCTTGTGGTCCTGGCGCACCATCCACGTCGAGATGACGTGGCCGTGCGCGTCCAGCATCCCCTTCTTCTCCCATGCTGCCCGGTATCCGGCCGTGGCCTCGGCGGCCAGGTTCGTCCCCTTCCGGACGTCGAAGAAGCGGAAGCCCAGGATCGGGAACTGATTGCAGACGATGAAGACGTTGTTCGGCTCACAGGGAATCCCGTGCCAGCCACTCGCCACCATCTGATCGTAGATGACCTGGTTGAGCGAGGCGTGGTTGTACTCATACGTCTCCGGCCCAAACCCGTAAAAGATCGGGTCATAGCGGAAGGTGAGCGATCCCTTGGCGTCGTACTTGTCGTCGTTGAACAGGGTCGCGTACATGCCGACCATCGCGTGGAGATGGCCGCTATACATGATGTTCTCGCTCTTCACCGGATCGGTCCATCCGTCACGGAGGACCTTGAGCCCCGGATCGAGTCGCGGACCCGAGCGGCTCGTCTCGCGCCAATAGCTCCACACCTCGCGCCGGAGCATCTTGTGAATCAGCTGGTCGAACGTCTTCCGGAAGAGGCCCGGGGCGGCGGGGAGGTGATGGTAGTGCGTCAGGCCGACCGCATACGCCATCTGGGCCAACTGATAGCGATAGGCGGTGAGGTCCTCCTGGCCGGGATCGTTCGATCCCATCATGGCCCACTCTCCGTCCGGAAGGGACGCGAGTCGCTCGATGTGGCGCAGATGGCCGAGCTGCTGTTCGGTGAGGAGAGGGAGCTCCGGTTCGGGCGCCATGGCCCGCGCAAGGCTCGACGTCCCGCGCACGAGAGGAAGGAAGGCGGCGGAGGCTATCGCTCCAGTGAGGAAGTCGCGACGTGAAGTAGACATCGAATCACGGGGTGTGAGGCTGATCGGGCGCACTCGAGAAGATGTCCCAGCCGATCAACACGAACAACCATAGAGGTCGACGACCTCCTTCGCGGCGTGCCCGCCGTCCTTCTGCCGGCGTTGGGTAGAGACCTCCCCGGGTCATCTGACCCATGCCATTCTTCCGCCGCGCGCCCATCACTACCCATCCCCCCTTCCGCCCGCCGTCCTGAAAGCCCCGCAGACCCGCCGCACCGTTCGCAGTGCGTTCCGGTGGAATGTCGACCCCGGGTCCGTCCTGGTCGTCATCGCCCTCACCGGCCTGGCGATCGTCACCCTCTTTGCCTGGACCAGGACGAGCCGAGCCAACGCGGAGCGCCTGCGCGCGGCCGACGGCGCCATTCGGGAGTACGCCGACTTCGCCGCGCGGCTCTTTGCGCAACACACCTTCGAACTCAGCGGCGCAGTCCAACTGCGCCTCCTGCGACCGGCGCTGGCGCGTGCGGCCATCGCCGATGCGCCTCCACTCACGGTCAGCGCGTTCGAACAGGCGGTGCGGCGCGAACTCCAGCGCATGCCACCAGCGTACGACACCGCCATTGTTGGGTTCTTCGTTGTCGATCAGGCGGGCCAGGTGCTGGGGACCGCTGGCGATGCGCGGACCGCGGACATAGCGGCCGCTTTCGTGGTCGAACTGCCGTTCGCGCCGGCCAGCGCCGCAACCACCTGACGTCAGGGTACCGCTGATCCACCTCTCACCGGCGACCGCAACCGCCGACCAGTGTCAGAACGGCAACAGCGCCGGTTCAGAAGGGCAGGAGCGGCCGGTTCCACGGGATGAACCCGAGCACCGAGGCCACCGCGATCCCCCACCAAATAGTAGCGGACTGAAAACGCGCGGAATCGGTCGTGGCCTTCTTGACCTTGGCCAGCCCGATGTGCGCCAGCGCGATGGAGACGAGCATCATGAACACGTGCTCGACCATGAAGTAGCGAACGCCGGCGGTCCGCATCGCCGTCCCCATGTCGGCCATCCCCTGCCGGATCAGCGGACTGATCGCATAAAGCACCAACCCGAGCACGAACCGGATCGAGGTCGCGTTCACGAACAGCCGACCGACGTTCAGGTCCGCCTCGGCGCAGCCCGCGCGGCTCATCCACCCCCGCCAGACGCGGAAGCCGGCCCACACGCCGGCAAGGACGACAAGCCACCGAAAGGCGTTGTGCGAGGCGAGGATGATCTGATAGAGCATGGCGCGGGCGTGGAGGTTCAATGGAAGGTACGTGAACTAGACGGAAGACGGCAGACGGCAGACGGCAGATGGCGGGCGGCAGATGGCGGGCGGCGACTCACGGCCTGCGCCCATCCCCTGGCAGAAGCCCCAGCGCCATGCCCTCCCGCTCCAGCCACCAGCCGCCAGCGCTGATCCGGCCTATCTTCTCCTGCCAGCCCCTGCCCTCCCCCCATGCCACGTCGCCACCTCCTCGCCGTCTTCGCCTTCGCGCCCGCCATCCTCGGCGCCCAGCACTCCTTCTCCGAGGCCGGACGCACCTACGACCCGGCCGTCCCCACCCCACGCGCTGTGCTGGGGTACAACGTCGGCGACCGCTTCACCTCGCACCGGGCCCTCACCCGCTACATCGAGCGCGTCGCGGCCACCTCGCGCCGCGTGAAGGTCGACACCGTCGCCCGCTCGTTCGAGGGGCGGGAGATGTTCCTCCTCACGATCACCTCCGAGTCCAACCACGCCCGCATCGCGGAATTGCAGCGTGACGCCCAGCGCATCGGGGACCCGCGAGGTGCCTCCAACGGCGACCTCGACGCGGCGGCCCGGCGATTGCCCGCGGTCGTGTGGCTCGCGCACTCGGTCCACGGCGGTGAGGCTTCCGGCGTGGAAGCCGGGCTCGCATTGCTCTACCAACTCGCTGCAGGGACCGACGCCGAGACGCGGATGGCCCTCGACAGCACGATCGTCCTCATTGATCCCAACCAGAACCCCGACGGTCGCGAGCGGCACACGCACGACATCGAACGCACCTGGAGCGCGCAGTCGCTGCCGAGCGAGGGCGGCGCGCTGAACAACGCCGGTTCCTGGCCGGGCCCGCGCACGAGCCACTACTCGTTCGACCTCAATCGCGACTGGTTCATTATGTCGCATCCCGAATCGCGCGGGCGCGTCGCCACCTTCCTCAAGTGGTGGCCTCATGTCGCCGTTGACCTACATGAACAGGGATCGAGCGCGACCTTCTACTTTGCCCCGCCGCGTGAGCCGGACAACAAGAACAACCCGAAGCACCTCTTCAAGTGGTTCGACATCTTCGCGCGGCGCATGGCGCCGAGTTCGACAAGCATGGCTGGTCGTACTTTCGGCGTGAGGGATATGACTCGTTCTATCCGGGGTATGGCGAAGGATGGCCGATGTTGACCGGTTCGATCGGGATGCTCTTTGAATCGGCGTCGTCGTCCGGCGGCGGTGTGCGTCGCAACGACGGCACCCTGCGCACGCTCAAGCAGGCCGCCTGGGAGCACTACAGTGCCGAATGGGCCACGGTCCGCACCTCGGCCCGCCGCCGCACAGAACTTGTAGGGGATTACGCCAAGTCACGACGTGACGCGATCTCCATCCATGCGGCGGGCCCGATGCGAGCGATCGTTATGGAACGCGATGGGCAGGGACGCGCCGACTCGCTTGCCCTCAAGCTGAAGGCCAACGGGATCGACGTCTCGCAGCTTACCGCTGACGCCGACCTCAAGGACGCGACGCTGTTTGGTGACAAGGCACCGGCAGCATCCACGCGAGTGCCGGTGGGGAGCTACGTCGTGGACCTCGCGCAACCGCAGGGCCACCTCGCCAAGGCGATCCTCGAGCCCGACGCCGAGCTGGACTCCGCCTTCATCCGCACCGAGTTGGAGCTGCGTCGCCAGGGCCAGGGGAACCGCTTCTATGACATCACCGCCTGGTCCTGGCCGCTGGCCCATCGCGTGCGCGCCTGGCACACGCGCTCCGTCCCGGGGAACCTCCGGCCCGTCGGCGAGTTGCCCCGTGCCGCCATGTCCCGTGCGACGCGCGCGCAGTACGCGTATGCGTTCGAGCCGGGGAGCGAAGCGTCGAATCGACTCTGGCATCATTGCTCAAGGACTCGGTGCGCGTCTGGCATGCGCCGCGCAGCTTCGCGTCGGGTGGGCGCCGCTTCCCGAAGGGTGCGTTTATCGTGCGGGTCGCGATGAACGACTCGTCGGTGCATGACGTCGTCGCGGAGGAGGCCACCCTCGCCGGCGCCACCGTTTTCCGATCGCGTCGGCCGGCGTGGACGAAGGGACCGACCTCGGCTCCAACTCCGTGCGCTTCATCCGGGTCCCGAAGGTGGCGCTGCTCTCCGGACCGCCCGTGAGCGGCAACTCGTGGGGCTTCAGCTGGTTTGCCATGGACCAGCGCATCGGGTATCCGACGACCCTGGTGGACGCGAACATGGTCGCCGGCGGACTCGAGGGATTCAACGTGCTCATCATGCCGGCCGTCCAGGGCGGCGCGCTCGATCGCGCGTTAGGCGACAACGGCAAGGCCGCGCTCGCGACCTGGGTGCGGAACGGTGGGGTCTTGATCACCCTCGACGCCGCGACCGGATGGTTGGCGCAGGAGAGCACGCGCCTCGTGCGCACGCGCCTGCGTCGCGACAGCACACGCGCCGACAGCACCGGCGGTGCCCCGCTCCCCGCGGGCCTCCCCGGCATCATCGCGCGCGACGGTGGACACCTTGTCGCCGCTCCTGGCCGGTGTGTACGAGACCGAGATCCCGGTCTACGCCAACTCCGATCGTATTCTCACCGTTCCGCGAGACCTGCGGGCCGGTGAGGCCGTGATCCGCTTCGCGCCGAAGGAGCGCGTCCGGTTGGCCGGGTACTTCTGGCCGGAGATGCCGGAGCGCGTCGCGTTGTCGCCGTGGCTCTGGACGGAGCGGGTCGGACGTGGCCGCGTGATCGCCTTTGCCCACGACCCGAACTTCCGCGACCTGTTCCGTGGCCTGCTCCCGATCTTTGGCAACGCGGTGCTGCTCGGGGGGACGTTCTGAGTCTCGACTGACGACGCGGTCCACAGGCTGAGGCCGCTTGTGGGCGCGATAGTCGCTTAGGCAGGGGCGCGCCCTTGACAGATTCCGCACTTGCTTTCATGGTAGTTGGCATCCGGGACTGGGAGTGGGGCTATGGAGCAGAGCGTCGTTGGGGGGGGGGGCGTGAGTACATCACGCGTGCTGGTGGATTCTCCCGAGGCTCGTTGTGGCCGGACTTCTACCGTGAGGCCCGGAGGCTGGGTTGGAGGGTGACTGACCTCGAGGCCCGGGACGTGCGGTCCTGCGATGCGGTGCGTGTGTTGGCGGACTCCCGTGGCCTGGCGACCGTCGGCTTGGTCTCCGCCCTGAGGGCGGGCGCGAGGCGCGCACCGATCGTCCTGATATTGAGTCGCGGATCGGCATGCCTGCGTTTTCTGCCCCGCTTGGCGCTGGCGGGCGTTGACGACATGCGATTCGCGAGTGAGCGGGTGACATCGCGGATGGTGTGGGAAATCGAGCAGTCTGCTCGAAGGGCTGACGCGCTCGCGAGTGAGTGTCCGGAGTCACCGACAACACCTCCGGATATTCGTAGTGTTGTCTTGGCCGGTCGCGAGCGCCGGGACGCGGTTGTGGAAGCGCTGCTCGGGATGATTGATCGGCTGCGTGGCGCGAAAGTGAGCGGCGAGGAGGTCGCTCGCCGAATGCGCACCACGGTGAGGACCCTGAATCGGCACCTCGATGCCTGCGGCGTTGTTCCCCTCGGGCCTCTCTTGCGCGCTTCAACGGTCATCCACGGCGATTGGCAGGTCAAGCACATTCTGGATTTGGACAGCCCGAACATGGACAGAAGCGCCCTTGGGGCATGGAGGCGTTCTTGTGCGTGATCCTGACTCGAGGGTTCACTCGTCGCGCCACCACAGGCGGCCAGCTTGGAGAGTTGAGGGAGTCGCCACGGGCATCTCGCTGGTGGCTCCCGGAGGACTGAGGTCGGTCTTGGCGAGTCTTTTCGGCCGCCGGGGATCCTCCAGCGCGGCCTACGGCACGTCGTGCGGAGGTCCGCTCCGGATCGCCACTTTGCTTTTGGGCTGCCTGCTGCTTGCGCCGCTGGAGTCCGTAGGCGCGCAACCACAACTCAGCGGCCGCGTGCATATGGCCGGCGACTCGTCACGACCTGTAGTGGACGTCGAGCTGGCCCTGATCCCCGGGCTGCGCACTGTGCGGAGCGACTCCGCGGGAGCGTTCCGATTCGGCAACGTGTCGCCCGGCACCTACACTCTGCGGGCGAGGCGAGTGGGCTTCGAGGTGTTCACCATGGAGGTGCGTGTGAGTGCTGATCAGGCGCAGACTCCACGTATGTCCGTCCCCTTGCGGAGCGGCGGCGCACGCATGCTTGCCGAAATCAAAGTCTCCGGTCATCGCGTGATGTATCCGGTCCGCCTTGCGGAGCCATATCAGCGGGTGGCGCGGGGAAGGGGCGCATTCTTCACACGGGAGCTGATCGACAGCCTGCAACCGTGGGACGTATTCTCCTTGCTCGATCGTGTCGCGGGAGTGCGGCAGATTGGGCGCGACATCGCGGTCACCAGGTGCGCCAATCACGGCGCGTCCCCGGGCATGCCGGGCAACTTACATGTCTATCTCGACGGGGTGCGCCAGACCAACTTCAACAGTACGCTCAGGCGCAACGCGTTCGACGCAATACGCGACGTCGTGATCCCCTCCGTACAATTGGTAGAGGTGCACGTGTCCATCAATACGATCCCCCCGGAGTTCGCTGACGACGCCTGCGCAGTCATTCTGCTGTGGAGTCGGTGAAGTGGGTCTGGTCCCCTCCCCCGAAGATGGGGAGCAGGGATAGGTTGAGAGTCCTGATCCGCAAGAAGGCGGGAAGGGCGCATGAAGTCCTGATTCACAGCGGAGCAGATCGTGGGCACACGGCGGGAAGTCGCTGGGGGCACCTCGGGGCGGGTCGAGGTCGCGTGCGAGCAGGGCATCACCGGGACCACGCGGTGCCGCTGAAGGCGCCTGTACCGTGGCCTGCGCCGGATGCAGTCATGCGCCTGCGACAGCTCGAGGAGGAGAACCGCCGCTCAAGCGTATCGCGGCTGACCAAGGGACGGACATCGTCGACCCTAAAGAGGTGGCGGCGCGACATTCGTGACCACGACACAACGGCGGCAGGTGTCAGCCATCATCGGGCCGCCCATGGGTTCAGTCGTCCGGCGCGCCTGTCAGCTGGTCGGCTCATCGCGCTCCCGGTGCTCACACCACCCTCCAACGCCTCGAGGACACACCGGTAGTAGCGCGCTTGGCGGCCCTGGCGTAGGAGAGGCGCGGTTCGTCTCCGAGCGGCTGCACCCTGCTGCAGCGTCGAGAAGGCGTCGTGATCAACCACAAGCGTACGCGGCCGGCCGTATCGCGGCGCCAATAGCCCCGGGCGGCGACCGAAGCACACGGTCGAGCCGCAGGTGCCGCTCGCGCCGGCGGCGCGTGCTAACGACTGCTGGTGGATGGAGCAAGGGACAAGCCAAATATGGTCGCCATCAACTCGAGCGAGTTCAGACAACGCCTGCGGGGAAGCCGTTGCGTCACTTCATCCCCGACACCGTGGCGACCAGAATCGTGTCGACGCCCGATGGCCAGTTTGTGAGGACCCAGATTGTTGAATCGCGCGCGTACTGCAAGAGATGTTGCGCCTGAAGGGCGAACGATCCCGTAAGGCGCCCGTACTTCCATATTTCCCATCTGCGTAGAGAGTCCTGCGTCACGCGCTCGATGATGAGACGACCTCCCGACGTAGCGAGCGCGCCACGGATTGGCGGGAAGAACGAAGGACGATAGAGAGCGCGACGCAACTCCCTTTCAGCGCGCCGTGGCCCGCCGAGAAAGGCAACGATCGAGTCGCGCATGACGGCTGAAAGCCACGATGTCTCCGCTGCTGAGATCAGCGGCACAGCCTCCGGCTCAATGCTCGCTTTGCCTACGAGAGTCCACTTCGGCAGTTCGTATCGGTCAACCAGGATGGTGGGTTTGTCGACTCGGGACAGCCGCTGGCGCAGCAGCGTGAGCGCCTGACCGTCTGCGGCGACAACAGGAAGGTCTCGGTACGCCCACGGCTGCAACAATGCGACAACACGGCGCTCATCTGGAGCCGCGAGCTGCATTTCGCGCTTCGACTCCACCAGCGAGTCCACAACTGCCATTCGGCCTGAACCAGCTACTCTTGCGACGGACACGATCGTGTCATCCATGGAGCGGCTTGCACGCGAGCTAGCGACGACGCTACCATCCTTCAGGACTCCAATGACGTATGGCTGCGAGTGAGGCTGTATGGTTGGCAACAACACCTCTCGTTCGTATCCCGTCTCCTCATGCACTACCAGGACTCGGCGCGCGGCGTCGTCAGCGATCCAGATAGAGTCACCGGTCGTTCCGATATTGGCGACACGGAGTCCTGACGCACGCGTGGTCACTGGCGACCAGCGCAGGTCGAGACCGACTCGAATAACGCGGTCGCTTCCCAGCTGTGCAACAGCAATGCTCCCATATGCGTCCGCAGGGCTCATCAGGACAGGCCCGTTCCGAACGAGCGGGGGACTCAAGCGGAATGCGGGCACTCACATGAACGTCCCACTCCTGCCTCATGGTATCGCGCTTGGAGCATCCGAGCAACGTTACTAGAACACTCAGAAGGAGCTGCATGTGATGCACCACTGGACGTGCAAGGGGCACTGGCGTAACCCTCGAATGGAGCTATCCGCTCCGCTATTAGATGCGGATGGTGCGCGTGTTCGCAACTAAGCGCTGCGAGGTTTCTTGGTCATACTTGCGGTTGACGATGGCGCCGTTGCACCCAAGGCCTATTACCCCCGATGCTACCTGCCTGAACACTACGCCCGCGGAACCGCGCGAGTCGCTGACCGCCCGCTTCGCTCGCCTCGGCTCACGACGGGGAGGGGACTCCTCGAACGTGCCATCCGCCCGCCGGCGATAGTAGCCGCAGATGGAACCCAAGATGCATCCTTGCCCGTATATCACCTGACAGCTGCTGTGACCGAGGCCATCGGCGGCTGGCACACAGGAGTACGTGCCATAGGTGGTGTGCGACGCAGTGCACTTGTAGCACGTGCCAGGTTGGGCCGATAGCGGCGCGAGGGAACCCGTGGTGGCAAGCAGCAACACTGCACCGCCTATCGTTGACATAGCGAGAAGTAGTCGTTTCATGATTGAACTCCGGTTGTGGGTGAGAGCGTGTCTTTAGTTGCGCCAGTGCCACCGATAGTACACAAGCTCCGTTCTACCTACGTTGCGGAGTGCAACAAGGAGCTTGTGCCCCTCATCGGCATCCAGAAATCCCATCGCCACGTTGAGACTCATTTCGCGCACAAGTCGGCCCCCAGCGTCCATCACCAGAATGCGGCGTTGATCACTCGTCGGATCTGCGAGCACCTGAAGGAACGCGTCGCCGATCGCGACAACCCGCAGGCTCTCCCAACCCGTCAACACGGCGGCGCGCGCTCCAGCCGATAGCTGCGACGCGGGATCAAGGGCAATGGTGAAGTCACCCCGCCGGGTCATACTGAGTGTCCGGAACGGAAACGCGATCTCGGTGATGAAGGGGGAAGCTCTCCCTGACGAGATCATGTAGTCCTCTGCCGAGCCAAATCGAACTGGAGTCTCAAACGGGATGACGGCGACCGAATCACGACTCCTACCTCTCGATTCGCGGACGACGAGCGCAGATGATGACGAAATGAGGACTTCCACCCAAGTAGCGGGGACGCGCCCCACCAGCCCTGCGCGACCAGAGGTGTGCCAAACTACGACAGGCTCGCAATGGTCCTTGAGCGGAAGTCCAAGGATGCTCCGCGAGGCTGAGTCGAACACCTCGATTCGTCCTGGCGTGCCTGACACGGCCGCGTACCGCGGTGCAAGCGAGAGATTTCGGCAGACGGGACGGAGGGTCGCCTGCCCGATCGAGTGCGTCCAGAGCGCGTCTTCTCCCCACAGCACGATGGAACCGTCCATCGCAAAGGCCGCTCCCAAGACCCCCACCTCATCCGGCAGAGACACAACAGCAACTTCTTCCAGGACCAACTCGCGTGCGGCAGGCCTGATCTGGGCCGCCCATAGAGGGCCAGCCACGATGAGCATGATGCCCCACAAGGCTAGCCTGGCCGACGCGGAGTGACGCGGCCAGGCGGCCGAGCTGTTTGATCGCGGTCGTCTCTTCGTCACAACTCTGCTGAACACTATGGACTCCATTACAGGATGTACCAGTGTTTACAATGCGTGCGGGCTGCGCGCCTCTAGGCCAAGGCCGTAGGAACACCACCGTTCCTGTTTTCGCAGTACACTGCCCGACCCGCTGGACCCGGGTTCACACCGTACCTGCCAGGAGTGTGGCCTATTGTTAAGCAGGATGGTGCACGGTTCGCCATAACGATTGGAGACATCACGACTCCCGACCGCTTTCATCGACGGCCTCAGCCGACAGACCGGCCGTGCCGCCGGAACGCCCAGGGGACTCCGTCGTCTCCGGAGTGAGGTGCAGGGAATAGAACCGGACACACCATTTGCTTTCACCCCATGCCTCCAACGCGCCGACGGCAGAGCCGGGAGCACCGTCTCGCGAGCCCGCTCGCGATGCGCGACGCAACTCGCCCTCCTCGGGACAAACCCCAAGATGTTCTTTGCAGCGTGAGACGAAGCGCTGTGTCCGCGGGGCACGTGTTCGTCCGAGGGTCATGCGTCGTAACAGGCGAGCAGAATGACCGCGTCTCCGCTGTGCGGTTGCTCCGAACGTGCACGAACTGCTTGCGCCTCGCTCCGAACCCACGTAACACTGCCATCGGGCGCCGTGGCAGACATCACGAACGTAGGCTGAATAGGCCAGGCGTCCCGACGTGCGACGACCAGTAGCGGAGGCGGCCCGCTCCTCATGCCGGCGATTCAGCTCAGTGCCCCTGACTGGCCTCGCCGGTCAGCGGGGTGCGGGAAGAGCGGTAACGACCTTCGTCTCATCGTCGCCACGCCTGGGAGATCCTGGCGTGCGCGGTGGGACGGAGGGATCACCCCCGGCCTGTCGGACGTCGCGGGTCACTCCGGAGCCGCTCCACGCACTGTCGCGGCGTGAGGATCGCAAAATCGAGTCGAGCGCGGCCAATGGGGAAATGCTTGACATTGCCCGTGATGATGGCGTCGGCGCGGCCGCCCAGCGCGACTTCAACGAACATGCGATCCTCGGGATCAGGAAGGGGACCCCTGAACGGTACGGCGATGACCTGCGTGGCAATGGCGCACAGGGTGTTGAGAAGGGAGGTTCGCTCCGCCGGATCAAAGCCGACCTGGCGCGAGGTCACCTCATCGACTCGGCGATGATCCGGGAATCGAGCAGGAGACGCAGCTCTCCCTGGAGGATCAGCTGCAGGACCTCAGCCGGCGGGCTGGCGCCCGATAGCATCCCTGACACCAGGACGTTGGTGTCTACCACGACGACGCGCACCAGTCTTCAGCGCTCCCGCTTGCGTCGTGCCTTTCGGACGGCGGCGACCTCCTCGATCACTTCCGTCATCGACAGCTCGTCCGCACCGGCGACCCTCGCCGCAGCCTGCAGCCTCGCGAGCGCCAGGAGTGCACGCCCCCGATTCCAGGCGTCCATGGCCGTTTCGAGGTCACCATCGATCACAGGGATCAACAGGGCCTTGGGCTCGCCTTCGGCGACCAGCGAAAGCGCCTCACCCTCGGCCAGGCGTTCGAGAACTCGGCCGGGGGTGTTGCGCAGTTCACGATATGTGACGGTCTCTCTGGCCATGGTAGCGGGAATGGCTACAATCAGGCTACACACCGCGGGGGAGCATGTCAATGCCGCCGGGGCTGCGGTCCGAGCAGGAACGATGTTGAGCGCCGGCAGGCGCTCGCCGCGGCCGCCGCGGCGATATGCGTGAAGCGCCGGTGACTGGCGCGTGCGGTCCCCAGTGGCATCTTCCTCCGCATGCGATCCCCTGCCCTCTCCTGCCTCCTCGTCCTCGCGGGCTGTGCGACGGCCACGCGCACGCCGGCGCCACAGTACGATGCCTTCGCGGTGAAGTTCGGGGCGCTCGCCAACTTTCGCGTGCGCGGCCTCATCGCAGGGGCTGATACCGCGCGACGTATCGACGCGACCTTGATGGTCTGGCCGCTGCGAGCCGCGAACGGCGACATCATCATGGTCGACGCCGGCTTCACTCGCGAGAAGTTCCTCACCCAATGGAAGCCGGTCGACTACGTCACGCCGGACAGTGCACTGCGTCGGGCCGGCTTCGACCCCGCGCGAGTGACCGACATCATCATCTCGCACATCCATTGGGATCATGCCGACGGGGTCGAGCGGTTTCCCAATGCACGCATCTGGCTCCAGCGCGACGAGTTTGACTACTACGTCGGCCCCAACGGTGAAGCAAAGGCTCCGGCGATCGACCCCGAGGTCGCGGCGATGTACCGACGGCTCTTCGCCGCGGGGCGCATTCGCTTGGCAGCCGGCGACTCCGCCGAGGTCCGGCCGGGGATCCGCGTGCACACCGGGGGCAAGCACACCTGGGCGTCGCAGTTTGTCTCAGTACGCACCTCACACGGCACCGTGGTGATCGCGTCCGACAACGCCTACCTGTACGAGAACCTCGACCAGTCGCGCCCGCTCGCGCAGACCCTCGACTCCCTGTCCAACCTCCGCGCGCAGCGTACCATGCGTGCGCTCGCCAGCTCACCCGCACTCGTCATCCCGGGCCACGACCCGGCCGTGATGACGCGCTTTCCAGCCTCCGGAACCGGCGCCGTCGCCCTCCGCCCTAAGGACTGAACCATGATCGCACTCCTCCTCGCGGCCATCGCGCTCGCAACGCCCGCCGATTCCACGCCCAGCGCGAAGACCCTCGCCCGCCTCCTGGCCGAACAGGAGCAACGCATGAAGTCCGAGGGCCAGGGACTCCTCGGCGGCGGTGAGGCACGAATGCCCGACCTCTCCACCGCGCGCGTCGTGCGTAACGCCGAGCGTGCGCGGACAATCGTCAACACCCTCGACGCCCTCGTGCCGAAGGAACTCACGGCGGACGAGTGGCTCACTTCACGCATCCTGCGGTTCGAGCACGTCGCGGCGATCGAGGAAGGGCGCTACCACCACATCTCGTTCGCCTTCATCACCCCGTACCAGTCGCCGCTCTCCGCGCTCTCGGGCACCTTCGCACAACTCCCGCTGACCTCGCAGCGTGACGCCGATCGTTACCTCGCGATGATCGACTCGGTGGCCATCCTGGCCGATACGATCCGTGGGAAGCTCGAGGAACGGCGCGCGCGCAAGGTGCTCCTCCCGAAGGACGAGATCCGGCTGGTGGTCCCCTTCGTGCGCGGGTTTGCACCGGTTGCGTCGCAGAGCCCGTTCCTGCCCTCACCTGAGCGCCTCGCGCGCCTCCCCGAGTCGGTGCGGGCGTCGTTCGCCACCGCGTTAGGCGCGCGGCTCGACTCCAAGGTGCGTCCCGCCTTCGAACGGCTCGCGGCGTACCTGGAAGGCCCCTACCTCGCCGAAGCACCAACGGCGGTTGGACTCGGCCAGTACCCCGATGGCCCGTCGTACTACCGCGCCCTGGTGCGTCGGTCGACCACCATGGACGTCACCCCCGAGCAGGTGCACGCGATCGGCCTGGCCGAGGTGGCCCGCATCGACAGCGCGATGGCCGCGATCCGCGCTGAACTCGGCTTCACCGGAACCCGCGAAGCATTCCACGCCCAACTCGGGAAGGATCCGCGCTTCTTCGCCAAGGTGCCCGAGGAGTTCGGGGCGAAGCTGATGTACCACGACGCGCGCATCCGGCCGCGCATCGCCGAGTTGTTCGCTCGCGTGCCCCGTGCCCAGGGTGACGTGGCCCGACTCGACCCGCGGCTCGAAGCCTCGATGACCTTTGGGTACTACCAGGTCCCGACGCCGGCGGACTCGATGGGACACTACATGTACAATGGCTCCAACCTCCCCGAGCGCAGCATGCTCGGCGCGGCCTCACTCGTCTTTCACGAACTCATCCCCGGTCACCACTTCCAGATCGCCACCCAACGCGAGTCGACGACACTCCCCTACTTCCGCCAACGGACGACACACACCGCGTTCACCGAGGGATGGGGTGAATACGCCGCGTCACTTGCCGGAGAGCTGGGGATGTATTCAGACCCATATGACAGGTACGGGCGACTCGCCATGGACATGTTCCTCTCCTGCCGACTCGTTGTCGACACGGGGATGAATGCGCTGGGCTGGTCGCGCGAACGCGCGATCGCGTATCTCAAGGAATACACCTTCCAGAGCGCCCGCGAGATCGACACCGAGACCCTGCGCTACTCCGTGGATCTCCCGGGGCAGGCACTGGCGTACAAGATGGGAAGCCGCGAGCTGCTTCGCCTGCGCGAGGATGCGCGCAAGCGATTGGGTACGCGCTTCGATATCAAGCGATGGCATGCGTTTGTGCTCGATGGCGGGTCCATGCCGATGACCCTCCTGCGGCAACGCACGGACGCCTGGATCGCCGCCGGCGGCCTGTAGCCCTACCGCGACAGCCCCCGCAGCTCCTGCACGATGCCGTTGGGGCTCACCGGGCGTCCCAGGAAATCCGACAGCACATCGCGCGGCGCCCGACCGCGCCCGTGGCGATACAGGGCGTCCGAGACCCGAGGGTACCAACGGCGCGGTGCTGGCGTCATCGGGCCGACGACCTCGACCAGGCGCGCGCGCACGTCGGCGGCCACCATGGCACCGAGTGCGTAGTTCATCATGTACCCGGGGCTCTCGATCAACTGGCCGCGCATCGCCCACCACGACCATTCGGGATGCGGCGCGATGTGCAGGTAGCGCTCCGTGATCTCGGTCCACTCGACGTTGGGGTCGCGCGTCGGATCCGCGTGCATCCGGAGTTCGAACAGGGCCCAGGCCACGTCGAGCATGACCGAGCCGAACTTCTCGCGCAGGTTGTCGGCGCGGGATGCCGAATCGCCCAGCGTGGCCAGCTGCCACCGACCCTCATACGCCTCGAGCGCGGGGACGTCGGCCAATCCCTCGGTGAACGGATCCCCGTCGGGCCAGTTGGCAAACGCGGGTCGCGTCGCGATCGCCGCGATGTGAATCGCATGTCCGGTCTCGTGCAGCAGTTCCACCAGGTTGCCAAACCCACCATCACGATACGTGGCAAAGACCCAGGGCTCCGCGCCCACCGGGCCGTTGGGACCGCGACGCGGTACCCCGCCGAACTGCGTGAAGGCCACGGGCGTCTTGCCGTCGCGCGGCTCGAGGTCGTAGTGGATGCCTAACGTCTTGGGTGCCGCCCCGAGGCTCACATATAATGCCTCGTTGAGCCGCTCGAGGTCGCGCCGCATCACGCGGGGGCCAAGGCGTCGGCTCACCGCCCCGTTCTGGTGATACCAGTCCCAGGGCTCGACCAGGGTGCCCGGGACCGCCTTTCCCCACGCCTCCAATAGTTCCAGCAGCGTCGGTTCCACGCGGCCAGGATTCATGCCTAACGACGCCGCGGCCGCATCAATGGGCGAGCCGTCGCGCCGCCACCGGTCGGCCGACAGTGGGAGGAGCACGCGCCACGGGCTGTCCGGCGTGTTCCGGCCGTTCACCGCCTCCCAGACCGGCTGCAATCCAATGAAGAGGGCACGACGGCGCGCCGACTGCTCCTCCGTGGCGAGCCGCGCGAGGACGCCGAGTCGATCGAGGGTGTCACCCCCCACAACCACCCGTGCCGCGGCCGCCGAATAGCAGGCGTAGATCCGGTCCGTGAGCCGGTCCCGACCGGCCGCACCCATGGCCCGGGCGTCGTAGCGGCAGCTCGTGTCAGCCCTTGCCTGACCCGTTGGCCCGCCGTCCGCGACCTCGCGCGCGCGCATTTCGCTTCGCATCACATCCAGCGCCCGTCGATCCTCGCCGCGCAGCGACGAGGCGTCGACCTCGTCCAGGCGTTCCCGGGCGCGCTCCGCCAGCACCTGCGCGGCCGCGCGCAGTTCCCCGAGCGCGACCCCGCCCGGACTGCGGCCCGTACCCAGCGCCTCCGTTACATAGACCTGGAAGTGGAGGTCCGTCGCGTCCCGATACAGCGCCTCCGCCATCGCCAGCTTCTCCGACGGGGGCGCCTCGGTTGGGGGTTGGATGTACTGGACGCAGGCCATCATCCAGCCCGCGAGAACCAGCGCACCTGCCCGGGCGTATATCTGGGAGGCCATCCTCGTCTACTCCGAGGCTGTCGCACAGGGCCACAGCCGGTATCGTTAGAGTGCTCTACCTTCGAAACGCGCGAACGTTGTTTCACCCTAGCCGTTGACGCCCGTGCCCGCCTACCGCGCCCCGTCCACCGACTATCGCTTCCTGCTCACCGAGCTGTTCGACACCTCGCGACTGGCGACCTTCGCCGGATACGAGGAGGCGACCACGGACCTGCTCGTGTCGGTCATCGACGAGGCCGGCAAGTTCGCGGGGGAGGTCCTGCAGCCGTTGAACATGACGGGCGACGCCGAGGGGTGCACCTGGGAGAATGGGATCGTGCGGGCCCCGAAGGGGTTCAAGGACGCGTTCAAGGCATACGCGGACGCCGGCTGGATCGGCCTGTCGTGCGACGCGGGCCATGGTGGACAGGGACTCCCGACCGTCGTCCGGGCCGCGGTCAACGAGATCGTCTGCGGGGCGAACCTCTCGTTTGCGATGTATCCCGGGCTCACCGCCGGCGCATTCGAGACGATCGAGCGGCACGGCAATGATGAGCTGAAGCACCGCTACCTGCCGCGGCTGGTCACCGGCGAGTGGACGGGGACGATGTGCCTCACGGAAGCGCACGCGGGCACCGACCTCGGGATCATCCGGACGAAGGCGGTCCCGATGGACGACGGGTCGTTCAGCGTCACCGGCCAGAAGATCTTCATCACGTCGGGCGAACACGACCTGTCGTCGAACATCATCCACCTGGTCCTGGCCAAACTCCCAGATGCACCTGCCGGCACCAAGGGGATCTCGATGTTCCTGGTCCCCAAGTTCCTCCCGAATGCCGACGGCTCGGTGGGCGCGCGCAATGGCGTCACCTGCGGGTCGATCGAGCACAAGATGGGGATCAAGGGATCAGCGACCTGTGTCCTGAACTTCGACCAGGCAAAGGGCTGGCTGGTCGGGGAAGCACACAAGGGATTGCGCGCGATGTTCACCATGATGAACGGCGCGCGACTGGACGTGTGTCTCCAGGGACTCGGCCTCGCCCACGCGAGTTATTGCGGCGCCGTGGATTATGCGCGCGAGCGCGTGCAGGGCCGGGCCCTCTCCGGCGTGAAGAACCCGGACGGACCCGCCGACCCGATCATCGAGCATGCGGACATCCGCCGTGGGCTGCTCCAGATGCGCTCGTTCGTCGAGGGAGCGCGCGCGTTGTCCGTGTTGTGTTCGCTCGCCCTGGACGATGAGCTGAAGCACCCGGATCCCGCCGCGCGTGAACACGCTGCGGGGCTGGTGGCACTGCTCACGCCGATCATCAAGGCGTACTTCACCGACCTGGCGTTCGAGGCCACGAACACCGGGATGCAGACGCTGGGCGGGCACGGCTATATCCGGGAATACGGCATGGAGCAGTTTGTGCGCGATGCCCGCATCGGCCAGATCTATGAGGGGACCAATCACGTCAAGGCGATGGACCTCGTCGGCCGCAAGCTGGGCCAGGGGAATGGCGCCCTGCTGCGACTCTATGCGGGACTGGTAGCCGAGGAGCAGGCGCTGAGCGCCGCCCATCCGTCGCTGGCCCCGTGGCGCGCCACGCTCGAGCAGGCGTCACAGCGCCTGATCGCCGCCACGCAGGCGCTGAACGAACGCGCAAAGACCAACCCGGACGAGCTCGGCGCGGGGGCATCTGAATACCTGCGCCTGTTTGGGTATGTCGCCATGGGCCACATGTGGCTGCGCACCGCGCGGGTTTGCCTTGAGCGGAAGGCTGCGGGGGGGACGTTCGATGCCGCGTACTACGACACAAAACTCGCGACGGCGCGCTTCTGGTTCGAGCGGATGATGCCGCACACGGCGTCGCTGCTGGACTGCGTCGCGGCGGGCGGGTCGTCGATCCTGGAGTTCCCGCGCGAGGGGTACTAGACGGCAGACGGCAGGCGGCAGACAGGCCCCGGCACACGCCGGGGCCTGTCTGCGTTCCGGGGTCGCACGCGCGGGCCTTGCGAAGGCACCCGCGGTGGCTGTATGGTTTAACCATTCAGTCAAACCATATGGCCAAGACCACTACGCGACGCCGGAAACCGGCGGCATCCCCGCGGCCCGCCGCGCCAGCGCCCAGCCGCGCGGCGGACGCGGACACCGAGCGGCGCATCCTCGATGCGGCCCGACAGGTCTTCATCCGGCACGGCACCGCCGGGGCGCGCATGCAGGAGATCGCGGCCGAAGCCGGGGTGAACCAGGCCCTCCTTCATTACTACTTCCGTTCCAAGGACGCCCTCGCCCTCGCGGTCTTTCGCGAAGCGGCGGGCCGCCTCTTCCCGGTCCTGCTCCGCATCCTCGGCTCCGACCTGAGCCTTGAGGCGCGTGTTACGCAGTGCGTGCACCACTACATCGACACGCTGCGCGAGCACCCGTTCCTCCCGGGGTATGTCCTCGCCGAGATCACCTTCCACCCCGAGCGCGTCGAGAGCCTCGTCGAGCAGATGGGCGGCGCACAGGCGCGGGACGCGATGCAGGCCGCCGTCGCACAACTCGACCGCGAGCTCGCACGTGCCGCCCGTGCCCGGGAGATCCGACCCATGCGCGCCCAGCAGTTCATCGCGAACCTCGCCTCGCTCTGCGTCTTTCCCTTCGCGGCACGCCCGATGTTGCTCCATATCCTCGGCATCGACGACTGGGAACGCTTTCTCGACGCCCGGCGTCGCGAGCTCCCGAGCTTCATCCTCAACGCCCTGCGCCCATGACCCGCCCTCGCCTTCACCCGGCGACCTGGCGCGCCGCGATGGCCCTCGCCTGCGCACCCGTCCTTGCCCAATCGCAGGACACGCTGCGGCTCGCCGACCTGCAGGCAGCCGCCGTCGCGCGCGACCCGCGCGGGGCCCAGGTCAAGCTCATCCGTGACCAGGCCGCGCTCCGGCTGGAGAACATTCGCAACGAGCGCTTGCCCTCACTCGGCCTCAATGCGCAGGCCCAGCATCAGTCCGACGTGACCAGCGTCCCGCTGCCGGGCGCCATCATGCCATTCAAGGACACCTACGACGCCAACGTGGGACTGCGCCTGCGCCTGTTCGATCCGTCGCGCACGCCGCGTCGCGCCGTCGAGGAAGCGCAAGCCACCGAGGCGGAAGCACGCGTCGGCGCTGCGACCTTCGCCCAGCGACTCGCCGTGACCGACGCCTGGTTCATGGCGCGCTCGCTCGACGCGCAGCGGCAGGTGGTGGAAGCGGCCCTCACCGACCTCGACGCCCAGCTGCGCATCGCACGGGATCGCGTCGCGGCCGGTGCTGCCCTGCCCAGCGACACCGCGTTGTTGGTGGCGGAACGGATCCGCCGGCGGCAGTCGCTGGACGAGCTCGACGCCAACCGGACGACCGCGCTCGCCCTGCTCGCTGACCTGACGGGTCGCCCGATCACCGGAGCCGCCATCCTTGCCTCCACTGACCTCGGCGCACAGGCACGCGCCGCCCGCGACTCGATCGACGCCATCCGGCAACGACCCGAATACGCCGCGTACCAGGCCTCACGGCAAGCGACCCAGGCCCGCGAGGACGCGTTGCGAGCGCAGGACAAGCCTCGCCTCTCCGCGTTCACTCGCACCGGATACGGACGCCCCGGGCTCAACATGCTCTCCCGCGCCTTCGACACCTACTGGCTGGCCGGGATCCAACTCGAGTGGGCGCCGTTTGACTGGGGAACGGCCCGCCGGGAGCGCGAGGCAATCGCCATCCAGCGTGACGTCATCGCCAGCGAAGAGCGCGCCTTTGCCGACCGGCTCCGCCGATCGATCCTTGCGGACGTGGGCTCCATGGACCGGCTCGAGCGGTCGCTCGCCGACGACAACACCATCATTGAGCTGCGAGAGCGCGTGCTCCGGGAGACCCGTATCCGCCACGCCGAGGGGGTGGTGACGGTCGCCGAACTCATCGACCGTGACACCGACCTCCAGGTGGCCCGCCTCGCACTCGCCACCCATCGCGTGGAGCTGGACCAGGCTCGCGCACGTTTCCTGACCACCATCGGCCTCGAGGTTCGCTGATGTTATCCCACCTTCGTCCGCGCCATGCGGCACTCGTGCTCCTGCTCGCGGCATGCCGCACGGAAGAGTTGCCTGACGCCTACGGGAACTTCGAGGCCACCGAGGTGGTCGTCGCCTCCCAGATGAGCGGGCCCGTAACACGCTTCGCCGTGACCGAGGGAGCGACGGTGGATCGCGGCACGGTCGTCGCCGTCATCGACACCACCGCCTTCGTCCTGGACCGCCAGCAACTCGCTGCACAGCGCAGCGCGGTCCTCTCGCGCCGGTCGGAACTGACCGAGCAGTTGCGCGTGCTCGATGTGCAGCGGGAGATCGCTGAGCGTGGCTGGCAACGCACCCAACGTCTCTTTGCCCAGCAGGCCGCCACGGCCCAGCAACTGGACCAGGCAGAGCGCGACCATCGCACCCTCCTCGCCCAGATCGAGGCGATACGTGCGTCGCAGCGCAGCGTTGGCCTGGAATCGGACGCGGTGGAGGCCGGGTGACTCAGGCGAAGGATCGCGTGTCGCGCGCCACGGTGATCAACCCGCTCACCGGAACGGTCCTCGCCACCTACACGCGCGAAGGTGAAGTGGTCGGTGCGGGCCAGCCGTTGTACAAGGTGGCGGCGCTGGATACGCTCGACCTGCGCGCGTGGGTCTCAGGCGCCCAGCTGGCCTCGGTCACCCTCGGCCAGGTGGTGGACGTCTTCGTCGATCAGGGCGCGGACTCGCTGGTCTCCCTCCGCGGGACGGTCCAATGGATCGCGAGTCGCGGGGAGTTCACTCCGACACCGGTCCAGACGCGGGATGAACGCACCGACCTCGTCTACGCCATCAAGGTGCGCGTCGCGAATCCCAACGGCCTCCTCAAGATCGGGATGCCGGCCGATATCCGTTTCGGATCCGTCACCGCGACGGCAAGCAAATGAGCAGCCCGTCGCCGGTGATCGTTCACCAGGTGCAGAAGGCCTTGGGGGCGACGCGCGCGCTCGATGGCGTCAGCCTCGAGGTAAACCCGGGCGAGCTGTTCGGCCTCGTTGGACCGGACGGTGGCGGCAAGACGACCCTCTTCCGCATCCTCACCACCCTCCTCGTGCCCGATGCCGGCCAGGCGACCGTCCTCGGCCTCGACGTCGTGAAGGACCTCTGGGGGATCCGCGCCCGCGTGGGGTACATGCGCGGCCGCTTCTCCCTGTACCCCGACCTGAGCGTGGAGGAGAACCTCCAGTTCTTCGCCTCGGTCTTCGGCACAACCGTCGAACGCGGCTACGAACTGATCGCCCCGATCTACCGGCAGATCGAGCCATTCCGCACGCGCCGGGCCGGCGCCCTCTCCGGTGGAATGAAGCAGAAGCTCGCCCTCTCGTGCGCCCTGGTGCACCGCCCCGACCTCCTCCTTCTCGACGAGCCGACCACCGGGGTCGACGCCGTCTCGCGTCGCGAGTTCTGGGACCTGCTGCACGACCTCCAGCGCACCGGCCTGACGATCGTCGTCTCCACCCCCTACATGGACGAAGCGGAGCGGTGCGATCGCATCGCCCTGGTCCAGAAGGGGCGCCTGCTCGCCATCGACGTCCCGTCGCGGATCGGTGATCGCTTTCCTCGCGCGTTTTACTCGGTGCGCGGCACCCCTCGCCATGATCTCATTGTGGGATTGCGTGCCTTCCCACACGCTGCGTCCGTGCAGCCGTTTGGCGACACGGTGCACTACAGCGACACGCGACCGGGCACCGAGCCAGAAACGTTGCACGCCGAGCTTGCCCCGTTCCTCGCCGCGCGCGGCGTGAGTGACCTGGAGATCACCGCAATCGCGCCGACTATCGAAGACACCTTCATGGAACTCATGGGGGCTGCCGCATGAGCGTTGCCATCGAGGTCCGTGACCTGACGCGACGCTTCGGCGACTTCACCGCGGTGGACGCGATCTCCGTCGACGTGCGCGCCGGCGAGGTCTTCGGTTTCCTCGGCGCCAATGGCGCTGGCAAGACCACCGCTATCCGGATGCTGATCGGGCTGCTCGCACCAACGTCGGGCTCGGCGCGCGTCGCCGGCTTCGATGTGCTCACACAGTCCGAGGAGGTGCGGCGCAACATCGGGTACATGAGCCAGCGGTTTTCGTTGTACGACGACCTGACCGTCGCCGAGAACATCACGCTGTACGGTGGGATCTATGGCCTGGACGATGCCACGATCGAGGAGCGCCTGACGGCGATGCTGGAGGCGCTCGATCTCTCCACCGCCCGACGTTCCATGGTCCGGTCGCTCCCGCTTGGCTGGAAGCAGAAGCTCGCCTTCTCCGTGGCGATGTTGCATCGCCCCCGTGTCGTCTTTCTCGATGAACCGACCGGTGGTGTGGACCCGATCACCCGGCGCCAGTTCTGGGAGATGATCTACGCCGCGGCCGCCGCCGGGACGACCGTCTTCGCGACGACACACTACATGGATGAAGCCGAGTACTGTGATCGGCTCTCGATCATGGTCGACGGCCGGATTGCCGCCATGGGCACCCCCGCTGAACTCAAGGCAGAGTATGGGGCGCCCAGCCTGGACGAAGTTTTCGTACGTCTCGCCCGCCCGGCCGCGTGACCACCAGGGCCGCGAGTCGACTGCGCGCGCTCCGCGCCTTCGTGGTCAAGGAGCTCTGGCACATCCTGCGGGATCGCCAGACCCTGGTCATCCTGCTGTTGATGCCGCTCGCGCAGGTCGTGCTCTTCGGCTTCGCCATCCGCACCGACGTCACCGACATTCGCATCGCCATTGTCGATCAGGCGAATGACGCCGTGAGCCAGGCCCTCGAATCCCGGTTCGCTGGCAACTCACGGTTTCGTATCGTCGCGACAGCGCCGAGCATGCGCATCCTCGAGCCGTTGTTTCGCCGGGGGGATGTGGATGTAGCACTGGTCATCCCCGCGGGGATCGCGAGCGACCTGGCCGGCGGCTCCCCCGCGCGGCTCCAGCTGATCTCGGACGCATCGAACCCAAACACCGGGAGCACGATGCAGACCTATGCCGGCGCGGTGATCGCTGGCTGGCAGGCCGAGCTGCCTGGCGCTCGCGGCGCGGTGCAGCTCGTTCCGCAGGTCCGCATGCGCTTCAACCCGACCCTGGAGAGCGTCAACCTGTTCGTCCCGGGTCTGATCGCGCTCGTCCTCACCCTCGTCACGGCGCTCATGACGGCGATTTCGCTGTCACGGGAGATGGAGCGTGGTACCCTCGAGGTACTGCTCGTCTCGCCGTTGCATCCGTGGCAGATCATCCTCGGCAAGGTCGCCCCCTACCTGCTGCTGGCCTTCGCCAACGTCGTGACCGCACTCGTGGCCGCCTGGATCGTCTTCCAGGTCCCGCTGCGCGGAAGCTTGCTGCTCCTGCTCGCGGCCAGCATGCTGTATTCCCTCGTTGGGTTGGCGCTTGGCGTGCTCATTGCCGCTCGCACGGGCTCGCAGCGCACAGCGATGATCGGTGCCATGCTCGTCACGATGCTGCCCAGCACCCTGCTATCGGGGATGATCTTCCCCATCGCGAGCCTTCCGACGCCTCTGCAAATCGTGTCAAACGCGGTGCCGGCGCGCTGGTTCATCGTCGTGGTGCGCGGCATCATGCTCAAGGGCGCGGGTGTGGTGCACTTGTGGCAGGAGCTGGCCATTCTCACCGGGATCTTCGTGGTGCTCCTGGTCGCAGCCACGCGCTCGTTCAAGGAGCGCCTCGCCTGATGCGTATCCTGCGTTTTCTCCTCAAGAAGGAGTTCCTGCAGATCCTGCGCGACCCGGCGCTGGTGCGGATGCTGTTCATGATCCCCATCGTCCAGCTGCTCATCCTGTCCAACGCGGCGACCTTTGAGGTCAAGCGATCGCGGATGCATGTGGTGGATCAGGATCACACGACGCGCTCACGCGCCGTCGTACAGCGGCTGGTCGCGTCCGGGCGGTTTGAGGCGACCGAGGCGTCGGGCAGCGTGGCGCGCGGGGACGATGCGCTGATGCGTCGCAACGTGGAGATGATCCTGGTCATTCCCCACGGGTTCGAGCGCGACCTCGTTCGCACGAAGGCGGGCCAGGTGCAGCTGTTGCTTAACGCCGAGGATGGTGCGGCGGCGGGCGTGACCTCGGCGTATGCCCGGGAGATCCTTGGGCGATACGCCGCCGAGCTTGCCGTGCAGCTGACCCCGGTCACCGCGATGGCCGGATCTCGGGCGGAAGCGCCGCCTGGCCGTGGCGTTCCCCGTGTGGAGGTGCGCACCCGGGGCTGGTACAACCCGGAGATGGATTACCGCCACTACATGGTGCCGGGGATCCTCGTGCAGCTGCTGACCATCGTGGGGACGTTGCTCACGGCGATGAATGTCGTGCGGGAGAAGGAAGCCGGGACCCTCGAGCAACTCAACGTGACGCCGATCCCGCGCGCCACCTTCATCGCCGCCAAGCTCATCCCGCTCTGGGTGATCGCGATGGTCGTGCTCTCGATCGGGCTGGTGGTCGGGCGGGTGGCCTTCTCGGTCCCGATGTTGGGCCCGCTCTGGCTGGTCTTCGCCGGTGCGGCGCTCTACCTGCTCGCCGCGCTCGGCATCGGGCTCTGGATCTCCGCCGTTACGGAGACGCAGCAGCAGGCCATGTTCGTGAACTTCGCCATGCTCATGGTCTATCTATTGATGAGCGGGCTGTTCACTCCGGTGGCGTCGATGCCACCCTGGGCGCAGATGATTGCCCGATTGAACCCGATGATGCATTTCATCGGCCTCATGCGCGGGGTGATGCTGCGCGGGGCCGGCCCCCTGGACGTCCTCCCGCAGCTCGGCGTGCTCGCCGTGGCGGCCGTGCTCGTCCTCTCGATCGCCGTCTGGCGGTACCAGAAGCGAAGCGACTAGCCGACTGCGACCCGGCCCCGGTCCGCGGGCTGTGGTCCTCGCCTTGCACTTCCGCCCTCCGGATGGACGCTCACCCGGTCACCCTGGCCGATCCGGGGAGTCGGGAACTTCCATCTAGCTTCATTTAACCATCCAACATACCGTTGATTCACGTTCGTGACGCGGGTCACGGCCGGCGCCAAACGCCCCGTATCCGCAGGGACCCCGAAGCCCATAACCCCATGAGAATCATCAGTTTACTCACCGGATCGCTCCTGTTCGCGAGCCAGGCGCTCGCGCAACAGAAGACGGTGTCCGGACGCGTCACCGGCGAGGACGGAGGCCCCCAGCCTGGGGTCCAGGTACTTGTTCGGGGAACCAACTCCGGCGGCCTGACCAACGCCGACGGCCGCTACAGCGTCCGGGCCAACGTCGGCCAGGGTCATTCAGTACCGCCTGATCGGCCTCGCCCCGGAAGAGCGCACGGTCGGCGCCGAGGACGTGATCAACGTCCAGATGAAGAAGGTGGCGACCCAGCTCGACGCCGTGGTGGTCTCCGCCCTGGGGCAGACCGCGGTCCAGCGCTCGCTCGGGACCTCGCAGCAGAGCGTGGACGGTGGAGCGATCGCCTCGACGCAGCGCGAGAATTTCATCAATGCGCTGCAGGGTCGGGTCGCCGGCGTCGAAGTGACGAGCTCCTCGGGCGTTCCCGGTGCCTCCAGCTCCATCACGATCCGCGGCGTCAGCTCGATCAGCAGCTCCAACCAGCCGCTGATGATCGTCGACGGCCTGCCGATCGACAACAAGACCACCAACACCGGTGTGCTTGCGTCGGATGCGCCAGGATCTGCCTTTGCGTTTAGCAACCGCGGACTGGACTTCACCAATCGGGCCGCCGACATCAACCCCAATGACATCGAGTCACTGGTGGTGCTCAAGGGCCCGGAAGCCTCCGCGCTCTACGGCATCGATGCGGCCAACGGTGCCATCGTGATCACGACCAAGCGTGGTCGTGCCGGCAGCGGTGGCCTCGAGTACAGCGCCAGCTTCCGCGTGGAGCGCCCCGGAGACGAACCCGAGGTACAGCGCACGTACGGCCCGACCACCATCGCCGGCGGACTCCTCGGGTCGTTCTTCTACTTTGGCGCTCCCTATCCTGCGGGAACGACGCTCTACGACAACGTCGACGGGTTCTTCCGCACCGCCATGACGCAGAAGCACAACCTGGCGTTCAGTGGCGCCGCGCAGGACAACCGCATCAACTATCGTGTCGCGTTCTCTGGCGACAAGGTGGAAGGCGTGGTCCCGAACAGCAACGAGCGACGTGGAACGCTGACCGGGGCCTCGCAGGCTCAGGTGACCGATTGGTTGCGGGCCGATCTCTCGATGACCTACTCAGTGCAGGAGAACGCGCAGCCCTACAAGGGCGCGAACGGCCCCCTACTCGGGTTGCTGTCATGGCCCGCCACCGATGACGCGAAGGACTGGCTGACTCCCGCCGGCACCCGTCGACGGCTCACCTCACTGAGCGAAGCCGGGGAGATCGACAACCCCTACTTCAACGTCGCCAAGAACCAGAGCACCTCGGGTAACAACCGGATCATCGCCAACCTCGGCTTGATCGTGACCCCGTTCTCGTGGGGGAGCCTCAAGAGCAACATCGGCCTGGATGGCTTCACCAACGACCTGCGCGTGCTGCGTCATCCCGAGAGTGCCCTCGGGAACTCCAACAACGGCATCCTCGACGAAGCGAACGACGTCACGCGCAACATCAACGCGCAGACCCTGTTCAACATCAATCGCCGTACCCTGTGGCGCGACCTCGATGTGAGTGCCTTCATCGGCAACCAGATCTCGGCCTTCACGTCCACGACATCCGCGATCAATGGGCGCGATTTCCTCGACCCCAACTTCGTGTCGGCGAACAACACGAACCTTCGCACCAATCGAACGACCCTCGCTGAGCGTCGCCTGGTTAGCGCCTTCGGGCAAGCGACGTTCTCGTGGAAGGACTTCCTCTACCTGAACGTCACGGGACGCAATGACTGGACCTCGACGATCCCGGTCCAGCGGAACTCCTTCTTCTATCCCTCGGTCTCCACGAGCTTCGTGTTCTCCGATGCGTTCCCGGCCATCGGCGAGTTCATGACAGGCAAGCTGCGCGCTGCCTACGCCGAGGTCGGCAAGGACGCCCGGCCGTACGCGTACCGACCGTCGTTGGAGTTCAAGACCACGTCATTCGGTGGGTACGGATACGGCTTCACCGGACCGAACCTCGACCTCAAGCCGGAGTTTGCGCGCTCGTACGAGTTCGGCACCGAGTTGAGCTGGTTCGACAACCGGCTGGGGCTCGACGTCACCTGGTACCGCAAGCGCACGCGCGACCAGATCGTCAACGACATCCGCGGATCGTACGCCACCGGCTTCATCCTGTTCAACCTCAACGGGGCCGTGACGGAGAACAAGGGATGGGAAGTGTCACTGCGCGGCACCCCGGTGCAGAAGGGCGCCCTGTCCTGGGACATCCTGGGCAACTTCGAGCGGGCGCGCGGCAAGGTGGTGGCACTCCCCAACGCGCTCCCGGAGTCCTATGTCTCCGACACGTGGCTCTACGGCAACGTGCGCAACGGGACGACCCCTGGGCTGTCCACACGCAGCATGACGGGGCTGTTCTACCTGCGGAACCAGAACTGCGACCTGCTGATTGACCCGACCACCGGTCTGCCCCTGCGCTCCACGCTGTTCATCAGCGGCGCGTGCGGTGACCAGGACGCGTATGATCGGCAGCCCGATTGGACGCTCGGCGTCACGAACTCCATCAACTATCGGCGCGCCACGTTGAGCTTCCTCCTCGACTTCCGACGCGGGGGCGACGTTTTCAACGCTACGGAGCACTTCCTCACCTCGCGCGGACTCAGCCTGCGCACGCTGGATCGCGAGCAGCCCAGGGTCATCAAGGGCGTGCTCCGGGACGGCAAGGAGAATGGTGCGACGCCCACCGCGAACAACATCGTGATCATCCCCGCAGTGACCCCGCTCTTCTATACCGGGATCAGCGAGGAGCTGTTCATCGAGCGCGACATCAACTGGATCCGGCTGCGGGACGTGACCCTCCGGTACCTCCTCCCGGGCCGGTACCTCAAGGCCAAGGACGTGAGTGCCTTCGTCACCGGGACCGACCTGCTGCTGATCACCAACTACTCCGGCCTCGACCCGATCGTCAACGGCAACTCGGCCGCCGTCGGTGGGTCCGGGGGTGCCGGCATCGATTACGGAAACTTCCCGATGCCACGACGCCTGAGCCTTGGCTTCTCGGTGAGGTACTGACCCATGACGCACATCATGACACGGATTCGTCGCCTCGCCGTCCTCGGCCTCCTGGCCGGCACCGCGAGTTGCAAGGAGTTTCTCGACGTCAACGACAACCCCAACGCGCCACAGACCGTCTCGGCGAACTTGTACCTCGCGCCGATGTTGCACTGGATGGTGACGTCGCCGCAGTTCGACGGTCGGTTTGTGGGCCGATACACCCAACAGTGGTACCTCGCCGGCACCGCGCTCGGCACCTGGGATCGCATGGGGTATGACCCCAACAGCGATAACGGCGCCCAGCAGTGGCGGGACGTCTACTGGACCCTCGGCCAGAACCTGGTGGATCTGACCAACCTGGCCGAAGCCGAGGAGCGCTGGGACCTGCTGGGGGTCGCCAAAGTCCTGAAGGCGTGGGGCTGGCAGGTGACGACCGACCTCCACGGCGAGATTGTCGTCAAGGAAGCGATCGACCAGTCAAAGTTCGTCTTCAGCTATGACACGCAGGAGTACGCCTACCAGGAGATCCAGCGCCTCCTCACCGAGGCCATCGCCCTGCTGCAGCGCACGGATGGCGCGGTCAATGCGACGTACCTTGCCCGCACGGACAAGATCTACAACGGCGATCGTACCAGGTGGCTGAAGTTCGCCTATGGCCTGCTGGCCATGAACCTCAATCACTACTCCAACAAGGCGACCTACAAGCCGGCGGACGTGATCGCCGCAGTGGACAAGTCGTTCGCGAGCAATGCGGACGATGCCCTGCTCGCGTATCCGGGGACCCAGAACGACGACACCAACTTCCTCGGGCGAACGCGGAATAACCTCACGTCGTATCGTCAGACCCGGTTCGTCGTTGGCCTGATGGATGGCACCCAGTTCAGCGGGGTGGTCGATCCCCGGATGAGTCGCATGCTCTCGCCATCACCGGATGGCCAGTATCGTGGCCTGGACGTCAACGTGGTCGGCTTTGGCGCGCTCACGCCCACCCAGCAACCGATGAACTTCTTCGGCTACGCCGGCACCGGGGGGGCACAGCAACCGGCACGCTACATCTTCGCCGACAAGAGTCGGTTGCCGGTCATGACCTATGCCCAATTGCAGTTCATCAAGGCGGAGGCTGCGTTCCGCGCAGGTGACCGCGCGACCGCGCTGGCGGCGTATCGCAACGGCATCTCCGCCCACATTGACTGGGTGAATGCGCGCAACCTCGACGCCGCCCAGACGCCAACCCAGATCTCGGCGACCGAGAAGAACGCCTTCCTCGGCTCGACCGCAGTTGTTCCCCCGGCGACCGGGCTCACCATGACACACATCATGGTGCAGAAGTACATCGCCCAATGGGCTTGGGGACACAATGAACTGTGGATGGACATGCGGCGGTTCAACTACACGGACGTCGACCCGGCGACCGGTCGGCAGGTGTACCCCGGCTTCACGGCGCCCACCAACCTGTACCCGGACAATGGCGGCAAGGTGGTGCAACGCATTCGCCCGCGATACAACTCCGAATACGTGTGGAATCGCGCGTCACTCGAGACCATTGGCGGGCTCGCGCTCGATTACCACACGAAGCCGATGTGGATCATCCAACCGTGAACCGAACCATGAATCGATATCGCAGCCTCTTCGTCCTGGCCGCCAGCGTCCTGAGCGCGTCGTGTGACAAGACCGCCGTCCAGGACATTACGGGACCCGAAACCGGGACGCGCGTCAAGTTCTTCAACTTTGGCGTGAGCGCCCCCGGCGTGAACTTCTATGCCAACACCACCAAGATGACCGCCATCAGTTCGACCTCTGGTGTCGAATCGACCACGGGGGTCAACTCCGGCGGCGTCGGCAATGGCGGCCTCTATTCATCGATCGCCCCGGGGCAGTACTCGCTCGAAGGCAAGATTGCCGCCACGACGGACAAGGACCTGGCCATCACCAAGGTCACGGCCACCCTGGCAGACGCCAAGGCGTACTCGTTCTACATCAGCGGGATCTACAGCACGTCGACCAAGAGTGCGGACGGGTTCGTGGTCGAGGATCCGCTGCCGGCGACGATCGACTTTACGCAGGCCAGTGTGCGCTTCGTCAACGCCATCTCCAACTCGCAGCCGATGGTCCTCTACGCGAGGAGCACGGTCACGGGAACCGAGGTCGCGATCGGTGGATCGGTCGCCTACAAGGCCGCAGGGGTCTTCACCAACGTCGAAGGCGCCAACTATGACCTCTTCGTCCGCGCCCCGGGTTCCAGCACGAACCTGATCACGCGGACCGGCGTGTCGTTCAACAACGGGCGCATGTACACGATCGGTGCCCGTGGCGACATGACGGTCACCGGAACGACCTCGGCGCTTCGGCCGCAGCTGGACAACACGACGAACCGGTAGGGTTCACCGGCGCAGTACCGGAAGTGCGAAGGGCCGTGAGCGCCAGCTGGTCGCGCTCACGGCCCTTTCGTGTGTACGGCCCTACCGTGTGACAGGTCGCACCCCGTACTGTGGTGCGCGCTCAGCCGCGCCTGCGTCGCAGTTGGTCGATCGCCTTCGCTGCGTCGATCTGTCCCGAGGCCAACCCGTCCAGTACCGCGTCGACGCTCGGCGCTGCGGACGGATCGGACGGCGCGAGCTCGTCGTCAGCCCCGCCCATGGCTTGCACAATCTCGTCAAGCCGCGCGCGCCGTGTTGTACGCGATGCCGATCTCACCCGCGAGGCGCTGCACGTTGGCGCGATGCTTCACCAGCAAGCCGACAAAGTCGAGTTGCTCACGCGTCAGCCGACCCACCCAGCCCAGGTCGAACCGACCCTCGAACACGGTCCCGGTGTCTGGGTTCTCGAGGCGTGTGACGATGAGCCGGCCGCCGTCGAAAGGATCGCGTGGCGGGACGGGCAGCAGTCGACGAGTCATTCGTCGTCGACCTCGCCCCGCCGAAACGCTTCGCCGAGCTTCGGGTCGACCGCGTTGTCCGACAGCTCCACGATCTCCTCGACAGTCAGGTCTTCCAGCCCGGCCTCCACCAGGGCGCGGATGTAGTCGGCCTCGACCCCATTCGACGCGAGTTCAACGATGTCCGACACCGAGAGGTTGCGCAGTCCGGCTCCGACCAGCGACCGGACGTAGTCGGCTTCGACGCCGTTGGACGCGAGCTCAACCAGCTCCTCGACGGTCAGGCGCAGTCCGGCCCGATCGCCGGCGGGTCTCGACGCACGACGGGACGAGGCGGGCGGTTCCGCAATTGCCCCCAGCAACTCCTCTGCCTGATCGGCGTCTATCGTCCCACTGAGCATCATGTCCAGCACTTTTCTCGTCCTGGTGGTCATATTTATCTCCACGATGGCGATATACATCACATTGCGGCGTATTTTTGGCATTCGCAAGGCCCGGGGCGGCTGGGAGCCGCATCGCGGTGACCCGGCTCCCGAGAACTGTGCTTCCCTGCCGGGAGATCACCCCCAATGGAAGGTCCACTACTGCCGCCTCGGGCCTGGCTCCAACGACTCAGGGGGCAAGACGCGCCACAAGCGGTCCCGCGATGGGAACCGCTATCTCAAGCTGGCGTTGCATCACGCCGCCATTCGCGCCGTGCAGTACTTCCCCGAAGTCCGCGCCGTGTATCAGGCCTGGGTGCGGCGGAAGGGAAAAGCCATCGCTCGGGCGCTCGTCGCGAAAGAAACTCGCCCAGATCGTCTACGCCGTGTTGACCAAGGGAGCACCCTACAATGGACGCTTTGCCACTGGTTGGGGAGCCCGACGGGCTGTCGACCGTGAACATCTGAGCCTTCCGGCTCGCAGGACTGTGTGACCGCCACGGGGACCCGTGGACGATCGTATCGATGTTGCGCGCGACTGCCACCAGGTCGTAGGACCGCCGTCCATTCGGGAGCCCTCTCGCGGGGCCCCCAGGCTGAGCTACACCCGCTTGACAAAAATCTCCTTAGGACTGTTAGGCGCCGCCAAGACTCGCTCTGTGACTGCGAAGTGCGCAGCCGCTAGGGATTGACAAGAGTGACACTCTTGAATCGGTAGCGACGTCCGTCGCGCACCACGGTCACGGTGTTGCGGCCGGGCTCCCGCGTGTAGGTGCCGCTGTATGGCGGCGGTGGGGCAGGAGAGCCGGGACGTCCATCGTTTCGAGGGAGGAACAGGATCCTGTTGCGGTCTTGAAGCTCCCAGTATCCCCCGTTCAGCGATAAGTTGTCAACGACCGGTGCCGCTGGAGGACACGTACGTGCCGCCAAGAGCCTGAAGATATAGGGAAGATTGGAGGTTCGATGAACCAACCCGGTTAGAGAGAGAGAGCCCTCGACCAGCGAATCCACGCACGCAGGGGCGCTGGCGAGTGACTGCGGAAGAGGTCGGTCATCGACAGCCTCAAGCTCATACGAACCTTCCAGTGCGTTGATCTCACTGGCATCGCGAAAGAGGTTGCAGGAGGCGGTGCTCAGTAGAGCGACGCAAAAGAGTCGGAGTACCATCAGTGTGGACACTGCGCTCCTGCAGCTACTGGTTAAAACGCAAAAGAAAACAGCACGTCTTTGTAGGGTCCGGAATCGGGGGTAGCTCCCGACCACCCCTTGAACCGATTCGCGGTCCAGAAGCACTCCTGCCCAGGCCGCCCCAGCATGCTCGGCCGACAGTCGAGGAGGCGCGTCGAGGGACCCCCGGGAGCAAATGAGTCGAATTCGTTACCTAAGTTCCGATCCGCGAACAACTCAACATCAGTCGTGGCGTTGGGTGCGTCGCAAGTGTCAAATCCGAATGCGCCGAGGTCGCACCAGTACTGCGAGAAGTAGTTCGCATGCTTGCTCCTGGCGACCCACACGCGCGGTCGACCGCGAAATGTGGCCACGTACTCAACTCCATCCCATGGCCGCGTCTGCGTAGCGTGGAATGCTGGCACGTTGTGGTGGGCCGAGTATGTGACATAGTCCACAACCCACTGCGTCATGCCGATGTGATGAGCCTCCACGATCACGAACTCGGAATCCCCGCGATGATCGCCGAGCCCAAGCCATACGTCTCCGAAGTCCTCCCACCAGCCTAGAGCGTAGAATATCTGGACGCTAGTGGGTCGATTGGGATGCCGCGCCACACTCCAGTATGTCTCGCGAGCCGGCAGGTCTGGCATGGACATTTTTAGTTGAGGGCGGAACGCCCAGGCCAACGGATACTGCACTCATCTCGAATGCCGTCACTGTCAAGGTCGGCACCCCCGTAGTTGCCGAAGCAATTGGAGAAGGTCCCGAATGACGGAAGTGCTACGCCGTCACCGGAGCCGCCTCCTGCTCCACTCGGAAGACAGAATTCAACGCCTGGCGGGCAGTCGTCGAGGCGGGCGGCCGGTGCCCGGGGTGCGGAACCAGTGGGTACGCCCGTCGGGATTGGTAGACCTGTACGAAGGTAAACTCGCATACGCTCTCGATCTCTGAGCTGACACTACTGTACGGCCTCTTCCACGTCGCCCTACGGGCTTGCTCCGGGTCCGATGGCCATGACTTGTTTGATGGCGCAAGCATGATGTACGGATCGTCCTGATACTCAGCGAGGCTGCGCTTCGTCGGCTGACCACGCTCATCGTAGCCCAGCAGCACCAATGCACCCGTTGGGGCAGTCGTGTCGACGCGACTTGAGCGAAATAGCACGGTTATTGGCCGGTCGGCCGACCACGACAAACGATGGTGCGCACTTGGCATCGTCAACTCGAAGGGCGCAGTACCGAGCTTCGGAATTCCAGCTGCGAGGCCCCCTTTCGTGGATCGGGACAAGACGCCCTGAAGGCGCGCCGAGGCTCCGTTCGTGACGAAGGACTGCAGGTGAAGTGCCTGATCCGCAAACGGGTTGTCTCGTAGTGCATCCCGCAACTCATCGCGGAATTCCTGGGCCTGAAGAGCGGTTACGAGATCTCGCGCCAGGTTGTCCAGCATCGTGTCTGCGGGACTCGCGCTGGGCGACAGCGCGAGTCGTACCTGGCTCAGGCGCGGTCCGACCGCGGAGTCGGGTATGCCGCAGGCGACGCAACACAACAACGATGCAGCTGAGGCTACATGCTTAGCCGAGATCATTTCCCCTCCCCACTCATAATGTGCGATGCAGCCCGACATGGTACGGACTAGTTGCCCGTCGCCGAGGAGGATGTCTCGCCCCCCCCCCCTTCGGTCAAGGGGTGTGCTATCCTCGCTACCGCGGACACTCCACGGTACTGACGAGGCCGTTGAGCCGTACAGGAGACCACATGCTTAGCGGATCGACGCCGCCAACGTCTCTCCACTTGCCCAAGGCGGCTGCACGTCTTCGCGCCGTGCGCCTAACGTAGTTGTTGCAAAACCCTGTTGGCGCCCGCGATGTGGACATGGAACTCCCGCGCGGTCGCCGGGTTTCCTCGCCGGAATCTGTGCCGCTCCCCGCGCCCCGTCGAGGACCCATGGCTCACTACAAGCACATTGATACCAGTCCCCGCTTCGTTCCGGTGGACCTCACGCGGCAGCTGCTCCCCGGCACCTTCGAGCATGCGGTCCTCACCTGCTGTCGGGGCCGATCCCTGGGCCACTTCGACGCCCGCTTCCGGAATGATGCCACCGGCGCCCCGGCCTATCCGCCCGCGGTGCTCCTCCAGGTCATTCTCTGCGCCTATGCCCAAGGGATCGTGAGCAGCCCCGCGCGATCGAGCGCCTGTCCCAGGAGCACGTGACCTTCATCGCCCTCTGTGGCGACCAGGCCCCAGACCACACCACCCTGGCCCGCTTCATTAAGTACGTTGGGCGACCCCATCGCGCGGGTCTTCGCCGCCGTCCTCGCGGTCTGCGACGCGCAGGGCCTCATTGGCCGCGAGATGTTTGCCATCGATGGCGTGAAGCTCCCGAGCAACGCCTCCAAGCGGCAGAGCGGCACGCGCGCCGAGTTCGAGCGCCACGCGGCGCAACTGGAGGCCACCGCGGCGCAGCTGCTCGCACGGCACCGGGCCGCGGATGGCGGGGCCACCGAGCCGACGCTGGACGCCAAACGCGCGCAGCGGATCGCCCGGCTGCAGCGAGACGCCGCCCAACTCCGCATCTGGCTGGCGGCGCACCCGGAGGACCGGCGCGGCGTGAAGGGGGCCGTCCGCAAGAGCAACCGCACGGACAACGACAGTGCGAAGCTGGCGACGAGCAAGGGCGTGATCCAGGGCTACACCGGCGTGGCGGCGGTCGACGCGCGGACGCAGATCATCGTCGCGGCGGCCGCGCATGGAACGGGCTCCGAGCACGAGCTGCTGCTCCCGACCGTCGCGGCCACCGATCCGCTGCGCGCGCCGACGACGCTCATCACGGCCGATGCGGGCTACCACAGTGAGGCCAACCTGCAGGCGCTCGCGACGCGCGGGGTGGACGCGCTCATCGCGGACGGCGCGCTCCGCCGCCGCGACGCGCGCTTCGACACCCAGGCGACCCATCATGCGACCAAGGATCCGCTGCATGACAAGGCGCCGCGGCCGGACGCGCCGCGCCGCTTCACGCCGGCCGACTTCCAGTACGATCCCGTCGCGCAGACGTGTGTCTGTCCCGCGGGCAAGTCGCTCGCCCGCCGCGGCCGCCCCCCACGTCACCACGGGGCTCCGCGGGCAGCACTTTCAGGGGACCAAGACCGACTGCCTGCCCTGTACGCTGCGCGCGCAATGTCTCCGTACCCCGGCGACCACGCCCGTGCGCCAAGTGGCCTTCTTCGAGTCACGGCTCGCACCGCCCCTCGCCCGCAAGCCGCACACGGCGGCCATGAAAGCGCGGATCGATACGCCGGCCGAGCGGGCCCGCTACGAACAGCGCTTCGCCGTCGTCGAGCCGGTCTTCGCGAATCTGCGCCACAACAAACGGCTCGATCGCTTCACGCTGCGCGGCCAGGGCAAGGTCACCGGGCAGTGGCTGCTCATGTGCCTCGTGCACAACATCGAGAAGCTTCGCGCACCATGGCCGCCTCGCTGCCTAACGGGCGTCGGGATCGCCTCCCGCCCGCGCGCACAGGGCCACCGTGGCCTCGTCTCACCCTCGCCGCGACGTCTTTCCGTCCCTAGACGACCGCGTTCCGGCCGCCGACCCCCTTTTGCAACACCTTCAACGACCTGCACTCTCGTGCGGGGCGGGTCATAAAGCCACCACACCCGGCGGCGTCCTTGCCCCTACTCTACTCGCCGCCGGGTGTGGTGGCTAGCCCTACAGCCCCGCCACGAGCTGTGCACTGTTAGACGCCGCTCGCTGTTTCTCCACGCTCCATGACCCTGTCAGCGCCAGGCGTACACCGCTGCTGATTGACCTGCCTCTCAGGCAGCGACGCGTTTGGTGATACGGCTACCGTCGAGGTCGGCAGTGCGGCTGCTGAGTCAGGTTGATCGTGCAAGCGACAGTTTAGCTATCTCTGCATCTTCCCTCTTGACAAATGGACCAGACCTGGTGCAGCGTGCGTGCACGGCGTCGACGGACCGTACTTGCTCGAATCCATTCAACTGGAGATCAAGAACATGCGTACCAGACTCCTCCGCCTTTCGCTCGCACTCATGGGCCTTGGCGTGACCAGCCTTCCGGCTGCAACTGCGTTCAGCGGCTGTCCCAGCAACATCGTGATCGGGCTCACGGCCTGTCACTTGGTGAGCGGCGACAACTGCAGCCTTTGCGAGTACAACTGCGATGGCTCTCACGTGTGGTTCAACATGTGTTGAGATAGGAGGCTGCTACGGAGAGGGTGGCACGGGGCGCTCTCTCCGTTTCGGCTCGCCAACTGGACTTTCTTCGCTGGAGACGCGATGCGCCGCCCATTTCAGCTGCTCCTTGATGGGACGACGATGGCTGTACTTGCCCTCGCCCTCTTCCTCCTCACGCGACCCAGCTCCGCCGTCCGCACCGAGTGGTCCTCATATTCGGCGCGGCGTGCCACGATACGAGCGACAGAGAAGCACTGGATCACCCTCGTCGCCGCAAGCGCGCCCCTCAGTGACGGCGCTAGGTCGTACGACGTGATCGAGGTGTCCGACTATGACTGTCCGTTCTGCCGCGCTTCCAGCGCTGCCGTCGACAGTGCCGTGGACGCTGGCGTCCGGATCGGTTACCTGCACTATCCCCTACGCATTCACCCGCACGCCGCTCGGGCTGCGCGGATGGCATTCTGCGCCGAGGACGTCGGCCGCTTTCGCAACGCGCATCGCCTCTTGATGCGGGATACGGCCTGGCATGACCAGAAAGCAATCGGCCGCATGGCGGACGAGGCTGATTTGCCCGATACCAGCGCCTTTCTTCGCTGTGTCGACGACTCCAGGACTGGTGCGCGGGTGCAGGCTAGCGTTACTCTGGCGGAGTCATTGGGTATCCGTGGGACCCCGACATTTCTCACACCTCGGGGCATGCATCAGGGAAGTACCACCTTGAACGTACTTCTGGGACTTGTAAGGGATCCATGAAACGAAATGGCTTGCGAATGGTTGCGGGTCTGTGTCAGGTATTGTTGGCCGTCCCGGCCAGTGCTCAGGGCATTCCCAGCTGGCGGCTGACCGGGGCCGTGGAGGTTGGCCGCGACGCTCCTGAGGGGGAGTTCACCCGCATTGCTGGGATCACAAGTCTGCCAGATGGTTCACTCGTTGTCGCCGACGCGACCGACCAACGCCTCCGCATCTTCTCAGCCGACGGCGATTTCCTCCGCGCCCACGGCCGACGCGGACAGGGCCCGGGAGAGTTCCAGTTCATCGCGTTCCTAGCGGCTACTGGCGACTCGATTCTGGTGTTCGAGTCATTGCCGGGGCAGTCGCGCGTAACACGGGTCCACGCCGCGACGGGTACGTCGACGCGAGGGCCAAGTGTCAGAGGAGATCCCGCGTTTCGGGGCTCGGTCATCGGCGTTGCGCCGTCCGGCGCAACGCTTGCCATTTCCAGCGGTCTTCGGCCTGTCCAAGCACCACTCCTCGGCGAAAGCCGAACGGACTCAATCATGTTCGGTGTCGGCAGCACCGTGGGAGTCACTTGGTTGCCGCCGACGTCGAACCGTACATGGATCAGCTACCGGCAACCGCAGGCGGTGTCTGGCGTGGCAATGGCCGCCCACCGTTTGAGCGGCATTCCGATCACCGGATCGACGCAAAGACTGGTCTGGATTGGGGACAACGGGTTAGGTGAGCTGCGCGGATTCGATGCGAGTGGAAAGCTGCAAGCGACGGTACGGTGGCCACGCCCCAACAGACCGCTCGATCGAGCCGACGTTGGAACGTACCTGACAAGCCTCCTGGCGCAGGCCGCTCCGGGTGACACCGCTCGGTTGTCCGCGGAGAACTCGCTTGCGCTCGCAGTGAGAGCGGCGCCGAAGTTTCAGTTGGCAGCTGAGTCCAAGACTGGCGAGTTGTGGATCGAAGAGTTCCGGGAGAACCTAGCCGCCGAGGGCCGAGTGTATGTCTTTGACGAGAGCGGTCGAGCGCTGGCCGTGGTCGTGCTTCCGGCAGGGACGCGCGTCCGACATGTCACGCGCAATGTCGTCGTACTCACACGAAAGGATGACGATGGATTCGAGCGAGTGCTCCTCTACCGTGTCGAGCGTTAGCGTCGCTCGTCGCCGCGCTGCTGGACGATGGGCTAGCGGCGTCGTCTTTGCGCTCGTCGCCGCCTGTACCGGGGAGACGACGCCCGAAACGCCCGACGATCCATCAGTCCCTCGATTGCCCGTGGCCTTGGTCGGATCTTGGCTGAACATCGGCACGGGGCGCCTGCGTGGCGACACCCTTCGCCTCAGCGCGGATTCGCTGGCCGATGCCATCATACCCTGGGGCCAACGCTATGCGAAGGTGCACCGCTGGAAAGTGATCTTCGGATCCCGCGACCCTGTGGGCACGAGGGAAGACTGGCGCGGGGGCTACTCTGATGGCGGCGATCCCGAGTGCATCTTCGGCAACGGCGACGGATGTGTGAGTCTGCCGATGCTCTGCCTGGGCGCGACGAAGGAGTACAGTTGTGCCGCATTTGCGATTGCCGGCGACACCCTGCTTGTCGCCTCTGGCCTCAAGTACCTGCGCCTCGGACGTACATCGCCTCCCTGAGCGCTGAGTACGTTCGCTTCCGCGCAGCCGCTCGCGGGCGGTTCGAGCGTCTAACGTCCATGGCTCACAAGCGGGCGCTCCTATCAAGCCGTCCCGCCCGCCGCGGAACCTCGCCTTAGCATATCAGGCGGCGGGCGGGGCGGCCACCCCACGGCGCCCGGCTTGTGCAGCCATTTGTTAGGCCTCAGCCTTTCGGCGGCGGCGCCGCCCGCGCTCGGACGCCACCCGCTCCGACAGGTACACCTTCAGCAGCGATTGATAGGGGACGTCACGCTGATTCGCCTGCACCTTCAACTCCTCCAGCAGGTCGGCCGGCAAGCGGAGCGAGATCGTCTCCGTGCTGGGCTTGAGGCCCGGCAGCGCACGCGGCGCGCCTGACTCCAGTCGACGTACTCCGTCGAGTCATGCGTCGCCCAAAACGCCCGCTCGGCATCCTCCGACGCAAACCGCGGCACCGGCCGGCGCTTACTCGTCGCTCGCTTCTTCGGCTCGCTCATAGACCCTCCGTTCCCGTCGATTCATGTCCTGAGCCGATAGCACCCGGATCAGGCTCCCGCGCAGGGTGAACACCAGAAACAGCCGCCGCTCGCCGGCCGTGCGGCCGAGCACGTAATACCGGGCCTCCGACGCCGAGTGTTTCGTGTCCGCGACCACCACGAGCGGATCCCGGAAGAAGACCTGCTCCGCCTCCCCGGGCTGACGCGATGGCGCGCCCAGAGCTTGGGCGCATTCCCGTCATCCCAGTCGAAGCCGTCGCACCGCGCCAGGTCGTCGTAGACATCGGCCACAGGGAAGGTATACGATACTCATATACGGCAGCGCAAGCCCCCGGCCTGGAGGTCTGCGCGGCCACGGCCGACGGCGCCTGCGGATCTGAGGTGGGGAGGCCTGACGATCCCGAGCCCTCGCGCTGAGGCCTAACGACCCACGGTTCGCCTGCGGGCCATCAAATAGAGCCGTCGCACCCCGCGACGACCCTGCCCTGTGATCTACTAGTCGCGGGGTGCGGCGGCCAGCCCACCGGCCCGGCGGGCGCAACCGTTTGTTATGCTGCCCCGGGGTCACCGAAGCCCAGCGAGCCGAGCACCGCCGCCCGGGTGGCCCCGGGCACCTTCGACCGCCGCCGGACCGGGAAGGCTGCCACAGTCACCGTGCCTCCCGCCGGCGAAGTGGGACCCGAGCGAGGCAGTACCCCCAGCAGTGGGACGCCTGGTAGCCCGGACGAGTCGGTGGGGGCGACCGCCGCCCAGGACACGGATGCCATCAAGCAGGCCGCGTTGTCTGCTGGCACCGTCACGGCGAGGCGAGCGACGCCCTGTCGCGGACAACGCCCAGGGGCAAGCACCGTACACCTTCCGCCGGCTCTCCCTGCACCCAGGATTGTTGAGGGCGCGGACAGGCGGAAGTCTGTTGGAGCGACGGCCGATGCCGATCCAATGGCATCATCGCCGCACAAGCTGCAAGACTGATACGCTCTCTACACCATCCGCATCCATCGACACTCCGTACACCTCACCGCGGTGAATTGCGTGCGGAACGAAGCGCGCTGGCACCTCGACATCCATCGTCCAAGCGCCCGATCGATCGTAGACGCTCCATGTGATCGGCGTCGATGAGACCCGGAGGTGTTTCGGCCCGATGAGCCGCTCAGCCGGATTGAACGTGCTCACCCAAAGCTCCCCATTCTCCGAGAGGAGGAAGCGGCCAAACGCTGGCGCTTGGTTGGCGAATCGGAAACGACTGGCTTCGAAGTGTAGTTTTGCGAGCATCTCCTCCGTCGCGGCCTGCCGGTTGCCCTCGACGTACGCTGCACGTGCACGTGCTCGGACCTCCTCGGCAACTGGCTCTGGTGCCAAGGATCGCTCGAGCTCGAAGAGAAGCGATCCAGTTAGCCCGAAGCACCGTATCCGGTACTGGGCAGAGTACCCGAGACACACTCGATCCGCACGCGCTGCGATCTCGTTGAGCGGGCCGAATAGGATCGGCTGCGCACCCTCCGTGCTCGGCTGACGTCGGTAGCCCGGGGTTCGCACGACACGGGCGACTCTCGATCCGGCCAAATCCGCTTGCTCACGGAAGACCAGGCGGATCATCTCATATGCTCCGCCCTGCGTGTCGGGCGGAAACTCGAACGCTGCAAGGGCGATTGTCCCTCCGCTTAGGAGCCCGACGCGCTGCACCTGCACAACACCCTCTAGCGCAGGCCGCGACATCGTCCGCAGGAGCGCACCAGTCTCGGAGAAGAGGTGAGCCCGCCCACTGTTGTCCGTCGCAAGGATGCGGTCCTGATACGCCTGGAGCGACCAGAGTATGCGATCAAACTCCCCAGGGCCACGGCCGGAGCGACCGACCGAGCGCACCAACATGCCGTTGCGCTCGAAGATGCGGATCTCGTTCGCCCGAGCATCCGCTACGACGATGCGCCCGCTCCCCAGTACGCCGAGCCCGGCGATGTCACCAAACGCGCTTGGCCCTTCGCCCTCACGTCCACCGATTACAGCGGCGGCTTGCGAACGCAAGATCCGTGTTGTTGGCGCGTGTGCTCGCCCATACGACCAGCGGCGCCCATCCTGTGCGGCGGACGACGACGGCCCCGTCGTCAGCAGCGCCATCACAGCAAGGGCCACCCACTGGCGCCAGCCTTCCCATAGCGGTATCGCGCACGCATCAGCTCGGCACTTTCTGTTTAGGTACGGCCCAGTCCGCCACAAGCGCCGCACACTTGCAGCTGAGCTTGTCTGAGACACGGTCTGCTCTCCTCAGGAGTTTAGCTGTAACGTAGTCGCACACTTGACAGGGGGCAACTCTCTACTGCATCGTGCGCGTGCCACTTCGCCGCATACGCGGCGCGGCGCATCTCACTCTTCGGTCGCGGAGGATTCAGACGATGACAAAGCGCATGGCTTGGGTCGGATTGATGGTGATTGCTGTTACCGGTTTCGCACAACCGGCTGCTGATGCTGCCGCACTGGACGCCTGCGTGCGGTACGAGTGCCAGAACGACAACGGGTGCGACTTCGGCTGCAAGTGCCGTTGGGTGGTCTCGGAGCTTGCGCCTGGCGAGTGCGGATCGGCGTGAACGAGGTCCAAGGGCGCCCTGCCGCCGTGTCTGGATTGCGCCACGTGGCGCTCAACGCGTTGGTGTTCGCGCTGACGACGGCTGCAGTGTGGCTCGGCGTGCGACGACTCGGTGAGAGTCAGCGCACGCCGGGTAGCACGCGCGGACATGACGTGCGACGCGTAGCCAACTGGGAAGACTTCGTCGGGCGGGGTCCCCGCCTTGGTCCAGACTCGGCCGCGATTACGATCGTTGAGTTCTCAGACTTCCTGTGTCCCTACTGCCGCGTGGCAGCGGTGGAACTTGATGAGGTTCAACGGGCACTCCCAGGAAAGGTCGCGATCGAGTTTCGCAACCTGCCGTCGGGCCCCAAGGGCCTCGCGGTCGCCCTTGCCGCGTGGTGCGCGCACGAGCAGGGCCGGTTTGAGTCCCTCCACGAGCGTCTATTCGCCGATCCAGACTCGGTCGGTCGGCGGCAGTGGAGTACCATCGCAGAAGATGCTGGCGTCGCGGACACCGTCTCGTTTCTCGAATGCATGAGCGCCGCGTCAACACTTGCGGCCATACGGAGAGATAGCAGCGATGCCCTCGCACTTGGGGTACGAGGCACTCCCACTCTCTTGATCAGGGAGGAGCTCGTGTTGGGGGCCCCTGGACTCGCAGCACTGGGGCGAATGGTCACACGATCTCTCGCCAAGTAGGGTGTCTCTTGGGCGCGGTCAGCGACTGGTGCAGCCCGCCAGCGCACACCTCGCAATGCATGTACGCGGGCGACACGACACTCCGACGCGGAGCCAGCCTTCAGGCGAGTCGTCGATATCAGCGGTACTCGTCTTCGGTTCTCGCCGTGCTGCGGTTGCTCGCGCTACCGGAGGCACCGGACCGCGGGCGGACTGGGCACGGGGTCATGCGAACCTACCGTCTCTTCTTCAGACAGCATAACGACCCGCGCTCACATGCGGGCCATCTAAATAGATGCCGGCCCGCCCGGGCCGTACCTTCATGATCTTACGGCGGCCCGGGCGGGACGGCCACCCTGAGCGGCCCGACTTGTGCAGCGCTTTGTTATGCGGCCCCCGCCGCCCACTGCAGCGCTTGAAGGACCGCCGTCACGGACACCGCGTGCGAGCACCCGACCTTACGGCTCCGCAGGGTAGTACCACGCGCGCTGCACCAACCCGGCCCGCACCTCATACACGACGACGCTCGACTGCCCACCCGCCCCAGCCGGCGGTGCACTCCAGCGCGTCCGCTCGTGCGTGGTGACCCACGGTCCAGTGGCGCGCACGACCAAGAGCTCCGACCGGGCGGTGGGTACTTCGCGAAAGTAGCCGGCCAGCAGGCGCCGAAAGGCGTCCACACCTCGTCCGCCGAGCGTGGCCGAGTCTCCCCCGACGTTCAGCCACACCAATCCTGGGGAGACGTGCGCCATCATCGCGTCGAGGTCCTTTGCGTTGAACGCCGCCACGTACGCGTTCACGACCGCGATCGGACTGGTGCTCGTGGCACGCCCACAGCGACGGCCTGGGCGGGCGTGTTCGTCGCGCCCAGCACCATCAGCATGAATCTCGTCGTGGCTCGGATCACGTAGACCGTATCAGAAGGATGGGGAGCAACGCACCGGTCCGCATAACGTCCCACGCTCTCAGGCGGGGCCTCTCATAAAGCCGCCGCACCCGGCGGCGGCCCTTGCTCTTACACTACTAGCCGCCGGGTGCGGCGGCCACCCCATCGGCCCCGACCTGAGCTGCGTGCTGTTAGCCCGCGCTGCTCGGCGTCCTGCCATCGCGCGTGCGCTGTTCGCTTCAGGGCGGCCGCACGGGCCGGTTTCGCAGGAAGACCTCCTGCGGAGTTGGTCCGGAGACCCGTCCGTGCTTGCGTGCCTCGCGGTCGATCCATGAACGGTGCGGAAGGTGCGGGCCATAGGCATACGAGATCTCAGCGACGTAGACGTCGAAGGTCGCACGTCCCGCACTCCAGAGCGAGTCGGGCCGTAGCTCCGCGACGTAGACACCTACTGAGTCGGGCGTACTCCACTGCGCCGATCCGCGCCAGAAGTAGGGGCCGCAACCGGCGTCGTAGCCCCAAGGCACCAGAACAACCTCCCTCGAGCCCCGTTCTTGGTTCGCTCGGCGGACGCGCTCCGCGCCGGCGCCCTCGATGCGCTCAAGTTGCATTGTCTGTCCGAAGATCTTCCGCGGGTCGCGACGCAACCACGCCGCTCGGTCGAAGACCAAGCCCGAACCCACCTCCACGGTATCTGCACCTGGGCGCGCGAGAATCAGTGCGGCGCTCGCTTCTGGCGTCAACAGGGGCGTTCCGGCGTTCGCAGGAATCGGCAGCCCGGGGCCAGGGGAAGCGAACGGCACGGTGGTCAGGCCGATCGTGCACAAGACGACCGGGTGGCTGGCGGCGGCGGTCGCCGGCTCACCCACTCGACCGAGGGCTCCCATGATGAGCAATCCAGCGAGCAACCTTCGCCAACGCCGATCTCGTTGGTGCATCAATGGGCCCGTGCTTGAAGGCAGCGGCAAGTTTGAACTTCTGCGCATCCCGGTTCGCCCTGGCGCCCTGTTTGTTCCGCACACGAAGGGTCGCCCAGGCGACGGGCTAACGCCACGGTTCAAATGCAGCCGCTTAAATAGTGCGAGCGCAGCGAGCCTTCAGCGGCGCGGCTGTCTTTTGCAACCGTTTGTTAGACCGAACCGCGCGCGATGAGGCCAGACCAGGCCCTCCTGGATCCGATGGGGAGCGACGCATGCCAGCGGCGGGCGTGATGGTCGCTGCACACGTGCGTGAGTTACTCCGAAACCTGAAGCACCACGCGCGATAGGGAATGAGTGGACTCTCTCCCGTGCTGCTTGATGGGTGACGCGCGTCGACTGATGACTTGCGGCCCCAGGCCCGACGTTGACTCTCGCGGCACCGGACCATCAGGTCAGCACCCGAATCCGCAGGTAGAGCGACCGGAGATGATCGTCGGCCATGTCTAGAATTGGCTCGTACATGAACGCATTGAGGTGGATGTTCTCAGGTGTGACCAGCACAACTTCGTCGAGGAGCTGAATCGCGTCGGAAGTCGCGGTCGGCTGCGTTTTGTACTTTGCCAACAAGCGCGCCGTCTGATTGGCCCCGATGGACATCAGAAACGCGGGGTCAGAGATGACGCCCGCCATGTGGCGTTCGGCATGCAACCGCGCGGCGATGGACAGCACGATCTTGTTCTCGAGATTGAGGCCCTCCGGGGCGTTCAAGCACAGTTCTGCTTCGGCGCGCACCGTATCGATGACGCATCCTGTTGGATCCGGCCAAGCTGTTCCCGCGCCGAAGAGTCGGCCGTAGATCTGATCGAGTTCGGCGTGTGTGATACTGGATGAGTCCGGACGCCAGTGAAGCAGCTTGGTAAGGGTCAGATAGTCCGCGTCATCCACCCCACGCGTGTATTCGATGATATTGCGGAGAAAGGACACGGCGGCCACGCGCTTCCGAGCGTTGTCGTGGAAATGTGGTTTCCAGTCGTTGACGAAGATGTTCTTGATTCCTACCGCCGGGACCAGGTCCAACCCCGCCGCTGTGCGCTGGACCATCAAGCAGTCCGAGTACCTGACGAAGCGACTCTGAACGGTTCGAAAGAAGTCAAAATTGTGCGTCAGGATGAGCTGGCGGAAACAGGTCTCATCAGCGATGTCCTTCAGGTACTGAATGATGGCATATTTGTTCTTGTAGTCGAATGAGTCGGCGATGTCGTCGACCACGAATAGGGTGTCCTGCCGCGCCTGGCGACGGACTTCCACCTGAAAGATCACATTCAGGATGTAAAGCGCCTTCCGTTCTCCCGTGCTCAGAACTCTCAGAAGGTCGACTCGTGAGAGATCTGCGGAGTCCTCGCCATCCCGAAAGGTGAAGCCGAGTGCTGGAACGGTCTCGTCCCCAAGGATGACGGACACGCGGTTGGTGACGCTGAGGCTGAAGGGCACGAAGAAGCGCCGGTTGAAAAGCTCAATCACGGCCTCCCACTGAGTGCGCTGGCGCGCTGCTTCTGCCTCGATTTCCTTGCTACGCTTCTCCGCAGACGTGTACCGCGTGAGCAAGTCCTCTAGCAGCTCGCTGTGTGCCCGTAGGTATGAAAGCAGCGTTTTCCGCTTAAGCCCGTTGAGATCGGCCATCAGAGTCAGAACCTCCTCATGTTCCGCGAGGAAGGCCTGAAGGTCACGAAGAAGCTCGTTCTTCGTTATTCGCTTCTCGACCTCATTGAATGCTTGGCGGAGCTGCGCATCCTTGAGGATCGCCTCCTTCTCCTTGGCAATCACCTCGTCAAGTTGCTTGGCGTTGGTCACCTCGACTCTTGTGTCGGACACGAGTGTGACGCTGTGCTTCGCCTCGAAAAAGCCACTCGTAGCCAACGTCTTGCCAACTGTGGAAGCGTTGTGGTATTCGAAGGTGCCCTTCTTAAAGTACTTCGAGGCGGCGAGCAACTTGTTGTACGTTTGGATGTACGTTTCGATGGTGGTCTTGATGTCTTGCGTAGCCAGAAGAGCGGCCACTCGCTCGTCTGAAATGAGATCGTACGGGACGTTGGCGAAGGACGGCCCCTCATACGACGCTATTTCGTTCCGTATGCGGTTGAGGAGCGCGTACAGGTCCGTCTCGCCGTCTCCGAGAGCGGTGGTGATTTCGACGGCCATATCCTTCTTGGTCGCGGCGGAAGTCGAGACGGCGCGAAGGAGCAGCGCCTTCGCCTTGTCGATGTCGGCGAACAGGCTCTCGTACTCCTTTCGGAGTCGTGCATCTACCAACAGTGTCGCGGTCTTGTCCGCGTCCCCAAACACCTCCTCGTAAGGAGGTAGCACGAGCACGCTCTCGGGGCCGAGTTCCCGACCATCCGGAAACGTGATCGTCCGAGTCGTGACGCGGTGGGGAAAGACCCGATCGCGGGAGTCATTGCCGTCCGCGATATCCTTGAACACCTGAGCCAGGGACGACTTCATGACGCCGTTCGGTGCGTAGATGGCGATGGCCGGCGACGTCGAAAAGGCAAGCTCCGTCCGAAGCCGCTTGATCCCGTAACAATGCTGAAGATTCAGAGTGAGAGAGTCCATCGGGTAAACGGTGCGACGCCTCGTGACGGTGCGGTATGGCCTGGGCCCCGGCAAGGTCGGCGGCGAGCTCGGTGCGAGGGAAAGGTGCGGTTTGTCTGAGTGCGAAGTGCTGATCGGCTGGCCGGGTGCCTATTCCACTATGGCGGTCACCAAAGTGCGAATCAACGGAAGGTCTCTCTTCAGGGTTGAGCGTCGCGCTCACCTCAGACGTGGACATCTGGGTGGCACGCCGGCGCGGCCGTGATGTCTCCCAGGCTTTCGGTCTAACGTCCGCGGCTCAGCTGCGGGCCACCTAAAACAAAGCTGTTCCGCCCGGGCCGCTCCCTTCCATGCTACCACGGCCCGGGCGGAACAGCCAGCCCCCAGGCCCGTCAGTCTGCAGCCGCTTGTTAGACGTCCTGCGCGCTGTACTGCCATCGAGCGACCCGGCAACTCGCGCGAAGGCACGTCACCCTACTTGCTTGATCCAGTCCGACACGATGAGCTCTAGCCGAGCTAGCTCTTCACTGCTGAGACGGTTGGTATGGGCAATGACGTTGCGGGTGCGCTCCGCGTCGCTCAGGCGACTCACTGCCCAAGCCTGAGTCGGCAGCAAGTCACGAAACTCGGCCCAGTGGTTCTGGATAAGGAGGCCCAGGTCGCCGAAGTCGACGTAGTTCACCGGATGGGTGTTTCTCCCTGCGTGCCACTGATTGCGCGTTTCAGTTTCCCTCCTGTCATCGACCTTCTTCATCATCGGCTGACTCGCTCTTCGCTCGAACCACTCGGGACCATCCTTCTCCTGCAGGACGTCTTGAACGAACTCTCGAACGAGGTTCTCTAACACAAACAGAAGTCGATAGCATCGCTGCATGTAGACGCTACCGCTCCTTATGGCTTCAGAGACAGACGAGAACAGCTCCGCGTCGTCGCGCTGCGTCGGATCTGCGCGCTTCGGCCTCAGTCGGCCCGTCGCCTCCATATCGCGAACCGCATGACTCGTGATCAGGCCACGGAACATGAAGTCCGAAAGGTCGCGGCTCACACCAGCTCCTCGCGAAGGGCGCGGAAGATTGCTCGGAACGTGTCAACATTCTGCGTGTCTGGCAGATGGATCTCGAAACGATACACAAGGCCAATTCCCGCACCCTTGGGCGAGAGGGCGGCAGCGTCGTCAAGTCGGCTGCTGCTGTCGGGAGCCTTGGACGGCTCCTCTGTGGGAGTCTCTGTCAGCGGCGCCGCTGGTGCCTCGCCGGTGAAGTCCGCGTAGCCGCTCAGAGTCTTGAAGGTCCGGGCCATCTTATCGGCCACCGAATCACCAACGCCGGTCTTCGTCTTGAACCACCCCTTTAGTTGCTCTGCGCTCCTCTCATTGGCCTTCTTGTCTGCGGTGAACAGGTCGTCAAAAGCCGTCCTGAGCGCGTCGCGAGCACCTTCCGCGCCTTCGTGTGATCCATGAACTCCTTGTAACTCGCGGTTGGATGACCGTTGCTGTCGAGTAAGCCGATGTATTTGAGGAGTTTCGGCGTTGGTCGGTCGTGGGAACTCGTGAAACCTAGATCTTTGAGGAAGTCTAGGTTGAACGTCTCCGGAGCCCCGGCGTTCTGGATCTTGTCGAGGATCTTTGGGAGGTTGCCAACCGCCATCAGGTAGGGCACATCAGTTTGCATCGACTCAGTCTCCGACAGGTACAGGTGAATCAGTAGGCGTCGCGTTTCGCCGACCGGCTTGTTCACCGCGCAAGATATGGTTAACCGCGAAGTCCTGAAGGACGTCTAACGACCACGCCTCTGTTGCGGACGCTCGTATAGAGCCCCCGCCCCGCGCGGCCCTCCCACCACAACCTGCCGCGCGGGGCGGGGGCACTCAAGGAGCGGCCGACGACAGCTGGCGATTGTTAGGCATCACATCACCCTGAGCCAGCTCACGCTACCCACTCAGTGGCATCCGCAAGTGAAGCGACAGCACGGCCGGGACAACGTTGCATCCGTCTGTGCCAATCTGCACCGACGTGGAGATGAGGCTGCATACGGCGGGCGGGTTACTCGCACCGTGTAGGTCCCTCCCGACCCGCAGAGTTCGGCGTGGCGAGCCGTTGGGCGTTGAGGTCAGGTCGGTTGGGTGGCACGGACACCGAGTCGCGAAACGCACCGTCTTGTAGCACGAGCGTCGCTCCGGAGCCGATGTACTCCTTCGTGACCCAGTCCTGCACAGTCACCACGACCGCCGGCCGGGGATCCAGCTCGCAGAGCGGCTGACGAAACCCGACGGCCTCATCCGAGGCACAGCCAGCCAACAGTAACCCGCTGAGTGCGGGTACGCAGCGACATCGCGAGGACAGCCAAAAGACGCACATGCGCATGGCTCCTTTCAAACACGGCCTGCCGTCAGGACACACTCGGATGGGCGCACTGCCACGCGCCCTTGATCAAGAGCAATACTGCCCTGACCGTGGGTTCGCGCAAGAGGGTACCGGCGCGCGGGCATCTTCCTTTCGGCCATTTGGGCGACCAACGGGTCAGACCCTCGTATTGGGGTGCCGAGCGGCGGTCAGTCCGTCCTGAGGCGCGCATCCGGTACCGCAAAGGGTCGCGCCCGTCTGCGGTGCAGGAGCCCGACGAGACGCACCGCGCAGGACACGCGACTGTCCACCAGGACGACATTGCCGGCCATCTTGCAGCGAGCCGCGGTGGTAGCATGTAGGCTTGCCCGCTGATCATTGGTAACCAGGGAGCCAAGCAGCGGTCTTCGAGAGAGGGCGCTTCTGGCGACCGCGTCAACCGCGATGGCTCCTGTGAATGCCTAACGTCCCACGGTCACTTGCGGACCGGGTAAACAAGAGGTCGACCCGCCCGGGCCGCCTCCCTGATCAGTCTACCACGGCCCGGGCGGGTCGGCCAGCCCTATGGTAGGTCCGCCAAGTGCACCGTGTTGTTAGGCGCCCTTTTGGCGATGCCGTACTGCCCGGTTCGGCTGCGGAAGTGGACCAGACTCGATCATGGCTCCCCAACCCCGAATGCTCCACTGTAGCGCGTAAGGTATCCTGACGCAGCAGACGCATCCTCCACTCCGTGACTGATATCGCAATCGGCGGGGCCGCCGCCGACCTGACCCGAGTCTGTCAGCTGCGGACCGCATCTGCGGCTTTCCGGAAGGCGTCGAACGCCGAGTCGATGCGGGTGCGGAGGTCGTGGCCGCTATTGTCAATGCTGCGAAGACAGTCCTGGTACTCGCGCCACAGTGCTTCGAGCCTGCCAGCCCCGCTTTGCCGACTCGCCGTTCGGACGTCGTGCGAAGCCACTTCGGTTCCCACGATGATGGTAGCGAAGAGATCGCTGGTGACTAGCGCCTGAGGCGCAACGCCAGCGAGCGCTCCCCGCAAGCGCCCCCAGTAGAGGTCGAGATGACGCACGTGGTGCGCGACGCGCGCGTCCAAGGACTTCGCCGACTCGGCCTCCCTCCGGTAGCTGGCGCGCAGCTCTCGGTTGCGCTCGCGACGTCGGATCCACTGTACAGCCCGCGTAAGTAGCGACATTCTGATCGTCGAGGAGCGCCTAACGACCGGCGGTTCGCCCGCAGGCCAGAATACAAAAGCCGCCGCACCCCGCGACGACCCTGCCCTGTGATCTACTAGTCGCGGGGTGCGGTGGCCAGCACGCCTGTCGGGCGCTACCGCTTGTTATGCTCCCCGCGGGGCCGCTGACGCCGAGCGAGCGGCCCGCCGCCCCTCCGTTCGGCCCCGGGCACCCTCGACCGACGCCAGGTCTCGGACGGACGCGAGCGGCGCCGCTCCTGGGTGACCACCCTGGTACCCGCGGCACTCCCTCCCGCCGGGCACCCCCCGAGCACCGTGTTCAACCGGCGGCCGCGTTATCCGCTGGTGACGGTTGCTCCCGGTGTGCTGTGTGGACGTAGCGGATAACGCGGTCGCGACCCCGCCGCCGGTCGTGCCGTTGAAACAACAACGCCAGTGCTGGGGACAGAACCACCACTGCCCCAGTGAGCATAACGCCCATGGCTCACAAGCGGGCGCTCCAATCAAGCCGTCCCGCCCGCCGCCGCACCCCGCTTAACTGTATCAGGCGGCGGGCGGGACGGCCAGCCCCTCGCGCCCGACTGGTGCAGCCACCTGTTAGGCAGCGCCCCGTAGCTGTAGGCGCCCTCCCCGTCTATGGCTTTAGGTCCAGTTGCTTATGGCTCGGCTCGTCACATTAAGCTTGACAGGAGCACGCCTCGCGCGCATACTGCAACTGCACACCCCTAGGGTCTTGCGTTTCGTAGCATTCCACGCATGGAGGGAGTGATGAGAAACCTCAAGGCAGTGGTTCAGCGCATCGTGCTGGTAAGCGGCGTGTGCGCGCTCGGTACGGCGCTGCTGGTGAGACCGGCGCACGCCACATCATACCTGGTCGCGTACCCCGGCGTCGTTGAGTGCGATGCCCCGGTCTCTCCTCGGCCGTGCTGAGGCGGACGGCAGGCGGGCTCGCCCGCCTGCCGTTCCGGTGCCGCATGTTACGCGAGCCACGGATGGTCGCAATACGAGCCGTTCTCTATGGAGCCCTTGCCTTGTAGCTGCCAAGCGAGTGTTCCAGCCCCAGAGCCTTTGCGTGCGCTGGTCGGAGTGACGCTTCCCGAGGTGCAGCTCATTGACTCGAGAGGGAAGTCGGTCCTTCTCAGCGACGTATTGGGTGGGCAACCGGCGCTGTTGCTCGTAGCTGGCTCCGAGAACTGCTGGGCGTGCAGCGATGTGGCAATGCAACTTCGCATCATTCGTGAACGCATCGGTATCAAGACCATACCGATCGCGAGTGGCACAGATACCGCGATCATGCGAGAGCACTTCGCGGAGAGTCGCCTTGAATCCGTGGGCCTCTACGACCCGGAGCGCCGAGTCTTGAAGTCGATGTCGCTCGGTCAGGAGCCTTGGGCGCTTCTGGTCGATGGTCGGGGAAGGGTGCTATTTCTCGACGGCGGAGTAGCGAGGGCAAGCGTCGGATACAGCCTCTCCGAGGTCATTACCTCCTTGCGGGACGTGCTCATCGGTGAAGGGCGGTATATGCCTGGCGTCAACCCGGATGCTTCATGAACAAATCGACTTCGGTAGCCATCTCGCTCGTCCTAACCTCGTAGCTTGCGAACCAGAAGTGCGACAAGTCCGATCGGACCTGCCGCGAACCGAATTCGCCGACGTGCCTGTGGTTGCCCTTGATGACCTGATTGCGCCGATCACCTCGACGCCATTGAAAGCTCCGGGCGGAGACCCGATCGGGACCGCAACCTCCTTGGCGGTACTTGGGCACCGGGTGTACATCGCTGATCTGTTTCAAGCCGTAGTTGAGGTGCTTGATCGTTCCACCGGGGTGCTTGTCCGCAAGTTGGGTCGGCCGGGGGACGGCGCAGGGGAGCTCGGTCGACCAGTAGTAGTCGAGGTGGACACGTTGACCGGATCAGCTCGCCTGTTGATTCTCGATCGCACACGGCAGGGCATCACCATTCTGGATACGCTCGGAGCTTTCCTCGCGCAGGTACGCGTGCCAGGAAGCTGGACGACGATGACCGGGCACGGAGCTCGGGGAATGGTGATCGTCGGCGGTGTCGCGTCCGCCACGAACGATGCTGCTGCACAAGCCAGCACCAAGATGGACATCGTCCATGAGGTTGATCTTACGACGGGCGAGAGCCGGGCATCATACTACCGGTTCACTCCGCCGTCTCGGCTCTACGAGGAGGTGTTCAACAACCCTGCGGTAGCCGCTGGCACCAACATCGTTGTTGCCGGTGCCTTCAACACCAACCGGCTTTACATTCGCGCACGGGGTACTGGAGAGGATCACTACTCGGATATCGGAGCACCTTGGTACCGTCCGATTGAGTGGCCAACCGCGGAGACCCCACTGCCTGGCACCAGCCTTCCTGACAAGGTAAACAGGTGGTCGCGCCGACAGCAGATGTTGGTGCGATTGTTCGTTGGCGCTTCGGATGCGATCGTCGCTCAGTTCAGGTGGGCAGATGAATCCGGTGAGGCGACGTACGCATACATCCTCGCGGATGAGCGAGGTGCTCCTGTTCGCGCGACTTCCTTTAGCCGATTTCAGCTGCTGCGAATGAGCGGTGACACTGCATTTGGCGTCGTCGCCGATACTGCCACGGGGACTTCACCCTAGAGACGCGGCTGCTCAGAGCGCCCCGTTAGGTTCACGGGGCGGTAGTCTGGCGTCCCACGTACAGGGACGAACGAAGGGCACTCCCTGCCTCAGCTGCGCTCGGGTACTTGGTCATGCGCTGGCAAGGCTGTCATGGACAGGGCGGTGGACTGACGCCCCTCCGGTCCTATTGAGCCTCCCGTACACAGTGCCACACCCGGACACATTCTGAGCGGTGCTGCCTAACGACCCGTGTTCTCGCGCGGGCCATCTAATTAGAGCCGCCGCACCCGGCGGCGGACCTTGCCTTACACTATCAGCCGCCGGGTGCGGCGGCCAGCCCTCCGGCCCCGCCGCGAGCAACACACTGTTAGGCAGAACGATGCCGCACCCTTGTCGCGTTCTCACCCACTCCTCCATCGTTCGCCCGCCTCGCCCCCTGCCTACGTAGGCTTCGGCAGCTCACGATACTCGCCGAGGCGCATCGCCAGGCCTGCGACGGCGACACCGGCCGCATGTGGCCGGAGATCCGGCCAGCTCGTGGTCCAGAGCCTAGGATCGCAATGCGCCGCGTGCTCAGGTCCTGCTGATAGCGCAGATTCTTATCCGTCGTCACGAATAGCTCGAAGCCCTGCGCTTCCGCAGCGCCGAGCAGGGCGCCGTTCTGGAGTGCGGCCCACCCGCGCTCGAACGCCGTCTCGACCTCATGCGCCCCAAACGACCGCCGGAGCGGTGCGGGCGTGCCCTGATCGAAGAGGATCCTCACACCGCGTTACGCGGAGACCGCGAGGCTGCGGCTGGTGTGCTCAAGCACCGCGTCAACCTGCTCTCGCGTCACGCCCGGGAACCACCAGGAACTCGGCCACGGACGCACCGCCCTCAAGTTTTCGAAGAGCGCACGGACGGGCACCCGGGTCGAGCGGAACAGCCACTCCCGCTGACCTTCCCGGAATCCGTTCGACGGCAGGACAGTCGTTCCAGTCGAGCATAAGGTAAGTGTACCGCGGCGGCTCGCCGACGGGAGGGCCTCCAGCCCGCGGGCGCCGGTCCCGATGACTGGCCTCGGCCACCTCCGAGACTGTGCCCGGGTTAGCTAGCTTGGTCCGCCCGCCACACCGCTCGCGACATGGTGGGAGGTGCGCCATTGCTCGCGTTGCTGCCTAACGTTTCACGTTCACTTGCGGACCGGGTCAACAAAAGGCGCGCCCGCCCGGGCCGTTCCTCCAAGAGTCTACCACGGCCCGGGCGGGCGTGCCAGACCCTAGAACAGGTCCGCCAAGTGCAACGTGTTGTTAGGCCGACCCCTCTGTGGCGGGCCTGGTCGCGTCCATGCGGAGACGCTTGGCCCGGAGGCCTCCTTCTCTCAATGCTCGAAGCCACGCTTGGTCGCGTGACACCGTGCTACGCAAGTCGCGATGAACGCAGCTCCGACAAAGTCGGCAGGGTCGCCCCACACGTGGCAGACGCGAGCGCGGCACCCCGACTTCCCGAGAGGCGTCGGCCCACTTCCACCGCTGCCGGGCCACAGGCTAGTCGTCGAGCCGGCCGACTCGCAGGGTGAGGTTGGCCTGTTGAAGGCCACCTCTCTTTGCGACTACGGTCACCGAGTCGATCGCAGGGGCCAGCCCCGATCCGGTTCTCGGTTCGACGGTGACCCGAAACCGCACGACTGAATCGATGAAGAAGCCGTAGTAGAAGGGCGCCATCGAGAAGCGGCCGAGAGCGTCCGACGTCCGGATCAGCGTATCGAACGCCGTCGGGCCCTGCGGCATGAGGACAAGAGCCTGGGCACGCACACGCGCCCCCTCAACCGGCGCACCGGCGGCGGTCAACACTGTGCCTGAGAGCTGAGCACCGCGTGGCGGCGACTCCGAAACCACGTCTTCGCTGTTGCACGCGAGCGCCGTAAGCGCCCAGGTGATCTTGCAGCGCCAAGGGGTTTTGCGAGCCATCAGTCTCCGGCGAGTTGGGGGAAGAAGCTGCCAGGTACGCTGACACTTGCCATACCCACCCACCCCCACGGTTCGGCCTAACGACCCACGTTCACCCGCGGGAGCGCCACCAACGGCTGCGCGCCCAAAGGATACAAAGGCGGTTGGCGCCGCCCCCCTCGCCCTGAAGCTGTACTCCCGCCACCGGCGGCGCCAGCCGCCCGACCGCGGGGCGCAGGACTGGGCACCGGCCTAGCGGGCGCTCCCGGCGGGTGCAACGTGCTGTTAGGTGGCGACCAGTTACCTGGCAGAGTGGGTCTGGCGTATGAACGCGCTCAGCACAGTCGCCACACTATCCGGGCGATCCCGATGGATGGCGTGCCCCGCCTGCGCGACCAGCGCGTACGTGCCCTGGCGACGTGCCGTCCACGCCCGCTGCTCCCGATGCCAGATCGGCTCCAGCACATCCAGATCCTCGCGCGCAGCAGAGAGCACCACCAGCGGGCCGTGCCATGAGGCATCTGACTTCTGCGCTTGTCCGAGACTCGCTAACCAGCCTGCATCTTCCGCTCGTTCGCCGGCTGAGCTGCTCGGCGCGACGCTGTCGGCTGCACTCAGGCGACGATACACCTCCGGGTACTCCCGTTCCGCAATGCCATAGAAGGTGTCTGGAGAGGGATCGATCAGCAGCAGCCCCCGCACCTCATTCGGATAAAGCCCAGCGAACACCCGTGTGTGGAGGGCTCCTGCGGACCAGCCGACCAGGAGGTAGGGCGGCGGAATCTTCGCCGCTCGCAGCATCAGGCGGAGCTCCTTCGCAATGGTGAGCGCATCCCGGACGTCGGGACAGATTTCGGAGGCGCCGAGGCCGGGACGATCGTACGTCACCATGCGAACCGAAGGATCGACGAGTGGGCGCAGCGTCGACCACGTACGCTGCGACGTGGCAAAACCGGCTTCGAACACCACCGTGGGTCCGGGGCCACCGGATGTGAGCAGCTGGATACGGTGCCCGTGGATCACCACCGTCGTCGTGTCGATCGACTGAGCACTGCCTCCCCGGGCGATCAGGACGCAGGCTAGTAGGACGCGTATGCCGACCCGAACACAGGACATCGTCTCGTCACAAGGATAGAGCCACCTAACGTCACGCTTCTCCCGCGCGGCATCCAATACGATGGCCGCCATGGCGAAGCACATGGCGGCCTACACTATTGCCAAGCCGCGTCGGGAGCAAGCGTCTGTTAGGCATCGCTGGCGTCGCGATGTCTATTGCCGTCCGCGACATAAAGTCACACCCAAGCAGCGGCCCTGCCTCACGATCAGGCTCCCGGGGCGCCGGTACCAAGTCCGGCGACCCCTGCGATGCGTGTCTGGCGTTGTAGCGGCGAGCGGACTCCGGAGCCTTGACGAGATCGAGCGCGGCCCACGCGAGTACTGCTACCCCCGCGAGCGCGAGGGGTCGCGTTGGCGGCATCCTTGTTACATGGCCTAAGATTTGGCACTGGTCGAAATACACGGCGAACCCAGCCGCCGCGAGCCCGGTCCTCCCTAGTGCTCCCCAATCGCACGGCGGTAGTTGTCGGCATACAAATGCCCCAGCGCCGGGCCAACGATCACGCCGGCAACCAATGTTTGGCCCTTTTCCGGATGATCCGACGCCGCCGACCAAGCCCACGAGAGGGCAACGCCGGAGAGGCCAAGGAGGAGCGCCGTTCGCTCGGATCGCGGGCCCTCGTGTCTCGGCTCCTGGCCGATGGCAATGGGGGGAGCGACGGCAAAGAGACTGCCAACGACGACAACGTAGCGCAGTGACCGCATGGCTACCCCCGCGGGTGGGTGAATCTCTCAAGCCATTCGCAGGATGGCGGAAGTGGGGCGCCAAAGGCAGTCGGGGATTCGCGAAGGCGGAGTCGGTGGTCTCCCAGAATCCACGGGCACGACCCGCGCGAGGACAAAGGCCTATTGTGACCTGAAGGAACGCTCGCGCGGCGCGAGCGACGACATGACGCCTGGTAGGCGATGCCTAACGTCCGGGTTCTGCTGCGCCGCATTCAACCAAAGCGGGGTGGGCCGGCGCCGGACCCTTCCCGTACAATGAAGGGCGCCGGCCCACCCCGCCAGCCCGCGCGGCGTCAGCAGCAACCCACTGTTATGCGGACGCAGGAACGCGTCGACTCAGCCAATGTGCGTCAACGCCCCACCGGTGCAAAGTTTCTACCCTGTGTTGGCACGCCGCGCCGCCGGCGACGCCTTGTCGTACGCAGCAAGTTCCCACCGAGCGAGCGAGTACGATCCGGCCACCCCGCGCGCTTCAGCGACTAGGGCCAGGTATGTCTCTGGCGCATCGAGGTCGGTCCAGTTGCATCGCACTTGCGTAGGCAGTTGGCCGATGATGATTGCATCGAAGGGGCAATGAGGTGGCTCCGGAATCCAGCCGGCGGTCCACTGGTACTTGAGGAAGAGATTGAGTGCCTTCTGGGCGGGACCAATCCGAAACCTTCCGTCCCGGAGGGCCGCTCTATGCCCGTTCGAGAGGGTGTCGGCAAGCGCCGCGATGTGGCGAACGTGCACGTCATCGGAGACACGACCATCGTAGCACTTGGCCAGGCGGTCGAGCTCCTGTCGGAGGCCCACGCGGAAAGCCTCACGCGCCTGCTCGGGTGCTCCCGGCGCGTAGATGCGGGCGCGCTGCACCGTGGCTTGGAGCACCATTCCGTGGAATTGATCGTGAAGAAAGGTGCGCGGGCTGATCTGGCTGAGGCGATCACCTGTCAGCACGAGGCTATCCCGGGTTGTCTCTTCCTCAACGGCGGTCATGAAGTCACAGAGGTAGGCCTCGACATCGCCATCGAGGCCCGCCAGCTGGTACGCTTCGATGGCCTTGGTCACGCGTGCAAGTACACAGTCCGTGAAGGCTCTCGCGGCGTGCAGATAGCGTTTAGTCTCTGGCATAGGCGCAGGTGCGCTCAACGTTAGCAAGGGACACCAGATTGTGGTCTTCACCATCACCTCTGCTGCGCCGCCCCTTCTTCCCGGCACAGATCGTTGCGGGTGCGGTTCGGTCAGAGTGCCGCATAACGTCTGGGTTCTGCTGCGCCGCCGGTAAACAATGCGGAGTGGGCCGGCGCCGTGCCCTGCCCATACAAAGAAAGGCGCCGGCCCACTCCGCCAGCCCCACGCGGCGTCAGCAGCAACCCACTGTTAGCCAGCATATGGTAGCACTCATCTTCTCAGCGGAGCCACCGACCTGGTGACTTCGACGTCGGGCAAGTTGTTCTTATCCAAAAGCATTCGCACTGCCGCCGAGGCGGCCTCGTCACGCAACGTTGGGCCGCACCGCACTCCCCTGATGTCCAGCCTGCCGTCGCTCCTCTTGGGGATGGTGAGTTCCACGTACGGCACAAGCATCCCTGCAGCCTCGCGAAAAAGGAGGTCGTCGAGCTTCGAGAAAGGGCTGACGAACAGGATCCGCCACTCGCGTTCGTGATGGAAGATCTCGGCTTTCGCAGCCACAGCGATGAGGAGCAGGCCAATCGTCAGGCTGGACGCCAGGTCCTCATGGGAGGCGTTTCCCGACGCCTTCGAGGCTTGCTCGACAATCCAATCGATGGCGGCCCCGGCGCGAGCGCGGGTCGCCTGCTCGCCATAAGCGACAGGAAGCAACAGAACCTCTCCATCCTGACTCAGCGTTGCGCTGTTGAAACCGATCGCGTAACCGGCGCCTCGCTCAGCGTAGCCTCGCCATTGTGGCAGCAAGTCACCGTCCTCGCAGAAACACGCGGCAAACAGCTCCGCTCCAAGTCTGTTGGAAAGCGCCGTCGCAGTCCTGTCAATAAGGCTACGGTTCTCCGGCGTTGCCTTCGCACGTAGCTCACTCTGGATCGTGTCGAGGCCGAAGCGCCACTCACTGCGGTCATCGAAATGATCTACATGCGTCGCGAAAACGTTGCCGGTGGCTACGATGCCTGCAAGACCGGTCGCAGACGTGTAGTGGTAAAGAGTTGGCGGTGCACCTGCAGCGTCGATACCGACGGCCGAGAGTATCGCGCGCGTTGTCGCGAGCTCTGCCTCCGTCACTTTGCCAACAGCGTCTCGCGGATTACCCGTCACGACAACATGAGTTGGAATGCTGGCTAACGTCCCGTGCTGAGCGGCAGCCGCTGTACAACCAAGCGGCGAAGCCGCCACCAGAACGCGGCTGTCCGCTCCTGCACGCTGTTAGGTGGCACCACGTGCGGCCAACCACCGCTTGAGGGACACCTGGCTCTCGGCAGATCCTCGACCCGCGACCAAACCGTCCACGCTGATGTCCTCGTCGAGGGGCTCCCAATGAATGCCTTCGCCGCGGCCGATCAGGCGCCACGTCGCGCGTTCCTCGTCGGTCCCGTGCTGCAGTCGAGGGAACCACCCGAGAGGAACCGTCAAGGTTCGGCCGTCCAGCAGCTCCACCACGAGGCTCTCCGCTGTGACGCTCACCGCCGTCGCCAGCGGAGGTCGCAGGAGTTCATGCGCCGAAGAAGTCATTCCATGCTCCGAGAAGGGTGTCGCGGTGCTCACGAACAAGGGTCTCAACGCGCGCCAGCTCGGCGCGCCGCAAGCCCCCGCTTGTTTGCAGTCGAACGGGATCGAGCCAGAACTTTGCGCGATTGTCGTCGCGCTCCACGTGAATATGCGCGGGCTCTCCTCCGTCCTGAGAGTAGAAGTAGAAGCGGTAGGGGCCAAGCCGGAGGACGGTAGGCATCCTGAAAACTGCCCCGGAGCGGGCGCGCGGGCAACGTCCGATGGCGGCGAATCAGGACTGGCTCATCTTCCCAGCCTGATCGCTTCCTGGCGGAAAAAGGGACTCGTCCTCCAGTGCGGCCCTTGTCGAGCGCCCGCTCCACCACGGCGCATAGGGGACCGTTGCGTCCAATGGGGTCCTCCGCGATGGCTCGGGTCTCGAGCCGAGCTGGGCCCAGGGACGGGTTGATCACACTCGCAACGATCTGCTGTGCATCCAGCGACCTCGCGACGAGTTTCCGGGACCTTGAGTCGGCGCAGCGCGCCACATCCGGTATGCACACGAGAGCTCTTTGACAATCGCGAACTGGTCGGGTCTTCGGACGTGCCACCTAACGACCGCGCCTCTGTTGCGGACGCTCCAATAAAGCCCCCGCCCCGCGCGGCCCTCCCGCCGTAACCTGCCGCGCGGGGCGGGGGCACACAAGGGGCGACCGGCAACAGCTGGCGACTGTTAGGCCGCGCGGCGCGCGCTCAGGGTGGCCGAGTGCCGCGCGCAACCCATGCACCCCATGGAGCCGCGGCGCCCTTCGCACGTAGGTAGGCTCTGGCCGTGGTTCGCGAAACGACGCGGCGACCGGCCCGTCGCCCGCGCGCATCATCCGCATGGCCGTAAGCATGCGTCAGCCACGCCGAGCCTATCCACGGGAGCTCAATCGCCTCTTGAAAGCTGCCCGCAACGACCGCCGCCACCAGGTCCGTGAACGCGGCGCCGACCTCCGCTGGATCCTCGTCGCACGCGTCGCAGCCACACCCAGGGAAGACCGCCTGATGCCAGCGCCCCGAGCGCACCACCAGCCCCGGGAAGGCGAGGAACCCAACCGTGAGCGGCGCCCCCATGCTATCCGCAGGCGTCAGACGGACGAGGCGTCCGATCCCCGGCACACCCGCCAGCTCAGGGTCGATCGCGGATCCCTCGGCGCGATCCACGGCATACGTATCGGCGAGGCGCTGCAGCGTGGCCTCACCAAGCGTGTGCAGCGCGGCAAAGCGTTCCGGCGCCGTCACCCGCCCGTACGGCCTCTGGTCCGTCGACGTGATCGGTTCGGACCGCGCCCCGCCATGACTGTAGAACCGCCGGAATGAGGTCACGTTGTGCCGTTGGGCGGACGGACTTCGATCAGTCGACGATAAAGAGTTTCGCGCCGATCTGCGTATGAGACCGGTGCGGTTCGGCGGCGTCGGCCACCTGATAGCTCATGCCGGGGCGCAGCGTAAACCGGCGGCCGTCAGCGAGGTCCGTATGCAGCTCGCCCTCCAGACACAGCAGAATATGTCCCTTAACGCACCAATGATCCGCGAGGTAGCCGGGAGTGTACTCGACCATGCGTACGCGAATCGCGCCAAAGACCTGCGAGCGCCAGTAGGCTCGACCTGACTCGCCCTGGTGCTCGGTGGGCTCAACGAGCGACCAGTCGGTAGTGCCGAACGGGATAGCGGTCATCTCCATGCAGCGGACTCTCCTAAGGCGGCCTAACGTTCACATTCACCCGCGGGCGCGCCACCAACCGGAGCGCGCCCAAAGAATACAGGGGCCGTTGGCGCCCCAGACCTTCCACCGGAAGCTGCACTCCCGCCCTCGGGGGCGCCAGCGGCCCTACCGCTTGGGCGCGGGGCTGGGCACCGGTACGTCGGGCGCGCCCGCCGGGTGCAATGTATTGTTAGGCGCCCCATTGCCGGAGTCGCTCCAGGGTTGCGCGACCCCGAGGGTGAGGAGGCCCGGGAGATAGAAGACCCCGATGGTCGCACTGGCCACGGCAGCGAAGAGCCATAGGGCGACGTACGCCGCGACGGCACGCGCACGGTGCCAGCGCGAGGCTACCACCGGCCGCCACAGCACGAGGCTCAGGAGAGCCACCGGCAGGATGAACGCGATGGGCGAGAGCGCGAGCGTCGCGCCAGCCAGGGAGATGCCCAGCACCCAAAGGGCACCGCTCAGACGCAGCCCGACGCGGAGCCGAGGGCTCATGAGAGGTGGCTTCCCGGTACGGGGCGACCCTCGATGTCCCACCGAAACTCGTGCATCGTCGCGGGGTCCGTCGCGAACGAACTGTACCTGACTCGGCGCGGCCGCACGCGAGTGTGCAGAATGCCGGGCCAGGAGAGCCGCGCCTCGCCATCCGGGAAGGCGCGCAGGTAGGCCGCCCGCGTCTCAGCGAGCGCAGCGCCGGTCGGGAAGATCGCCTCACCCTCGTATTGGACAGTGATCAGGGCATTCGGTTCGAGGCTCCCGATGGTCAGGGCGATCGCCGCGTTCGCCCGCAAGGTCGCCACCTTCTGCGTCGTGGCCAGGGTGTCAAATATCACGTCGCCCGCGTCGGTCAGGGCGATGCCCACCGTCGCCCCATGGGGTCGCTGGTCAGGGCTCACGGTCGCCACCACGGCGTACCGATGGCGGCGGATGAAGGCATACAGCTCATCGAGGCTCATCGTGTGTCGCTCCTCTTCCTCGGGCGCCTAACGACCGCGCCTCTGCTGCGGGCGCTCCCATAAAGCCCCCGCCCCGCGCGGCTCTCCCACCACAACCTGCCGCGCGGGGCGGGGGCACACAAGGGGCGCCCGACAACAGCTGGCGTTTGTTAGGCTGCCGACCGCGCACTAGACCCTAGCCGCCCACTTCCGCCATATCTCAATCGGGGAGAGCCCCCTCTCTAGCCGAGGCTCGTCAGCCTGCACGTGGAAACGCTGCAGGCCCTCCGTGGCGGAAAGGGTCAATACATTCCGCTCGTGGCCTAGGGGATTGTGAATTGCGTAGCACACCGGCGCAGGGTCGCTGATCCCCCCGCCCAAATCGAAGCCCATCACCGCGCCCAGACGACGATTCTTGTTGGGCTGTACAAACATCTCGCGATGTGTCGATGTGAGGGAGAGCTCACCGACGGACGTCCCGTCGAACGGGGCTCTGAAGACCGTTTCGCCGAAGAATGCCTGGAATAGGTCGCCGAAGCGGATGCCGTACGGTATCTCAAGAATGATCCCGCCGTGAGCCACAATCACAACGCAGTTCGCGCGCTCGTCATCTGGAAGCTGCCGGTAGGCTCCTTTCAACAGCTGGTGAAGTCGCGGTATGAAGTGAGGCCGCGAGAACACACCCGTTGTCGGATACTCGGGCTCTGATACGCTCTTGACCTCCACGAAGACCACTTGACCGTCTGGTGTACGGAACTGCCAGTCGCCTTTGTAGTCGCGGTGGCCCCTCGGTTCGTGGTGATCGAATTCCCAGTGCAGCACCCTCTCCAGAAAACTGGCGACGAGTAGCTCATCCGCAACGTTCCAGATCGGGGCGGTGACTGAGCGCAGCTCAGCCCTTGCTTTCGCGGGGCTTAGGTCTCGAAGAGCGATGCCGCCGAAGCGCGACAGAAAGGGGCGTTGCAGGTCGTGCGCTTCCGCGTACGCGAGAGCAGTGTTTAGAAGGTCATGTTGCGCCCGATGCTCCGCCATCTTCGCCAGATACCACGCTGACGCTTCACCATGGCCGGGCTCCTCTAGAGCTCGGTACCAAGGTAAGTCTTGGAACCACTGTGCGCGTCTGTCGGCGATTCGCTTCACTGGTGGCAGCCTAACGACCCACGGTTCGCTTGCGGGCCATCAAATAGAGCCGTCGCACCCCGCGACGCCCTTGCCTGTGATCTATCAGTCGCGGGGTGCGACGGCCAGCCCCCGGCCCGGCAGGCGCAACCGCGAGTTATACCGTCGCGGGGGCGGCGACGCGCAGCGAGCCACCGACCGCCATCCAATCGCCCCCGTGCACTGACGACCCCCGCTGTCCGCCGGCGACGGCCACGGGCGCCGCTGGCCAGGACGCACCAACGGGACCCGGGCGCGGTTCTGCCGCCCCTGGAAGGACACGGTGTCCAACCACGCGGGCGCGTTATCCGCTGGTGACAGTTGCTCCCGGCGTGCTGTGTGGCCGTTGCGGATAACGCGCCCGCGCACCGACAGCATGAAGTCAGTAGAAACCAGAGAGAAGAAGCCGGCGATGCACCCACGACTCTCCCAGTCGGTATAACGACCCGTGTTCTCGCGCGGGCCATCTCATCAAGCCGCCGCACCCGGCGGCGGCACTTGCCTGTACACTACTTGCCGCCGGGTGCGGCGGCCAGCCCAACGGCCCCGCCGCGAGCTACACGCTGTTAGACCGCGCATCCGCTCGGCGCCCGTCTAGCGCCCGCGAGGATCTCCGGTCCGACGCCAGCGCAATTCGTTGAGGATTACACGCACCGTCGCGTAGATGGCGCCCAGCGCACAGAGGAGCAGGAGCGCGCCAAGCGCCTTGAATGTCAATGATCCCTCGGTGCGCCCAAGTTCAGCTGCCAAGGGGTCGGGTTGCCTCCCGGGTCGCCTCCGGCAAAGAGAAAGGCCAGCCCCAACACAGCCGAGGCAACACACACGACACCGTACGCCACCAGCAGATGCGGAATCCACTCCCACTCCAATGGTGATCGCCAGGCTGGCTGGCGCCGCCCCGGCTCGGAGCCGCCCCCTTCGGCGCGTGCGCCACTCCGGCTCATCTGTACCACCGACGCCGTTCAGAGGCCTCAGCGGACACCGAGAGGGTGTCTAGAACTTCGGGTTCGAGTACCAGCTCAACCGGGCGCGCCCACGCCGGAGCCATTCGTTGCTGGAGCGCACTAGGAAATGAATGTCCGACCCAATCGCAGTACCTCATGACTTGATCACCCCTCCAACGTCTTCCACCCCCTCGCACCCTCGCCAGTCGATCGGACCGCTCCGATATGGCTTCTGCGAGGCCCCCCGATGAAGGTAGATCTACACGGGCAGGAGCGTGCGGTCCGAGCGCTACCATGGCCACGGTCGCAGTATCGCGAGCTGCCACCGTCAGCGCGCACACGGCGCCTCCAGTCGCTGAAGTGAGCGTATGAGGTCTCGGTTTGTGTCGACATTCTCGCGCGGTCTAACGTCTGCGGTCACTTGCGGGCGCTCTAAACAAAGCCGAGCCGCCCCGCGCGGGCCTTTCCTAGTCTACGGAGCGCGGGGCGGGTCGGCCACCCCGCGCGCGTCCGCCAAGTGCACCGCATTGTTAGGCGCCGCCGGGTTCGCCGTCGCGTCTGACAGTGGGGTAGACATGGGTTGACGTGGGTATACCCCAGTGTTACCGTACATGCAGATCGAGCGTCCTATGATGACTCGCAGAGCAAAGGTTCCTCCCCAGCAAAAAGAACCCACGGGGTTCTTCCGAAAGGATAGCTGGGGAGGTCGCTTTTTATGCCACCTCAGTAGTGAGTTTCAGTGCCGGAGGCGAAGATGTTGAATTCGCTTCGCACAAACTGACTGACAGCATTGAAGGGGCGTAACTCGTTGTCCTTCCACTTCTTATGCACCGCCCAGGTACAGTAGTCTGCGGCCTGCAGACAGGGATGGGCAGCGGACGCATGGTGGAGGACCGAGAAGGACCGGTCGCCAAGCTCCGTCCGCATAAAGGTCTTAAACGCCTTCTCGACGGCCTGCTCGCGCTTCTTCACTGGAATGCGATCGGTGATGAGAATCACCGGCTCCCCAGGATCGGAGTAGCGCCTGAAAACGTAGCGGAGCAAGTACGCGGCGAACTTTGGATAGAAGCGAGCCGCGTCGTAGAGGGACGGATGCGCCTTTCGCTTCTCGACCACGACGCAGTCGAACTCGAAGCCGCCACACGCACCTAGCGCGGCGAAGACTCGATCGCGCACGTGCTGCTTGTCCTCAGTTGCATGGAATCGCTCGAGCTCCAAGCCGGTAGGGATCAGCTGGTACCGGACTTCGGTGAGCGCATGCGAGATCGGCAAAGGGTCGCGAGTCGTCAGGGCACCGAAGTAGTAGTAAGGAGAGCCGCGCGGCGAGAAGTTGAAGTCGCCCGATTCGTCGAAGAAGAGATAGATGGCGCTCACTTGCTGTACACTCTCCGAAAAGGCGCCTAACGTCACTGTTCAACTGCAGGCGCTCCCATAGAGCGAGCGCAGCGAGCTGTCACCAAGGCGCCTGGCGGTTGCAACAGTTTGTTAGCGCGCGTCGGACACGAACGGAGGCCCTTACGTGGCAAGCAGACTCGCCGTCGAGATATCCTCGTCGACGTCAGGCCAGTGGACCCCCACGCCGCCTCCAATGAGGCGCCAGTTCCGGCGTTGCTCGGGTGACGCGTCGCGCAAGCGGGGGAACCATGCGAGTGGGACGGAGATCTCCCGCCCGTCGGCGAGTACGGCGCGCAAGGCGTCGGCCGAGCAGGAGACCTCGACAACCAGAGGCTCAACCTTGATGGCGGAGGTGCTCATTCCACTTCTCCTCGAAGAGTGCGCGGTGGGTCATGACCAAACGGGTCAGTTCCGTCAGCTCGCTGCTCCGGAACCCGTGCGTATGGGCCAACGCCACGGGAGTGAGCCAGAACTTGGCGAAGCGTTCGGCCTGCTCCACGTGAATGTGGGCGGGTTCCTGCCCCTCCCGACGGAAGAAGAAGAATCGGTACCCTGCGACCCGCAAGACCGTCGGCATGCGTCAAAGGTAGCGCCCCACTGGCGGGCTCGACAGCCAGCCCCCCCGCCGCCGGAACGGGCTCCGCACAGAGCCATCTGCCGAGGCAAGCGCACGTCCCGTCGTGAGGACGCGTCTCTGCCCTGGCGGTGTCGCAAGCCCAGGGTCCGGGCAACGAGCCTTACGCAGGCACCTGCCCAGCTTAACGCGCATCCACTCATGTTGTCGCGCTAACGCCCATGGCTCACAAGCGGGCGCTATGATAAAGCCGTCCCGCCCGCCGCAAGCCCTTGCCCTATCGTATCAGGCGGCGGGCGGGACGGCCAGCCCCCGCGCCGGCCTTGTGCAGCCATTTGATATTCCCAAGGAGCCCAAACTATCGAATACTCTCGCTACCCTCCTCGGGAGTCGCACACATGCTGTACTCGGGCCTCGACCTGCACAAGCGCACCATCGCCATCCACACCGTCGACGCCGCCGGTGCCCTCGTCCGTCGCTCCACCCTCCCCACCGAACGCTCCGCCATCACGGCCTACTTCGACGCCCTGCCCGGCCCCCATCAGGCGGTGGTCGAGTGTACCGGGATGTGGTACTGGATCCGGGATCTCCTCGTCGCCCAAGGGGTTGATCTCCGCCTCGGCCACGCCAAGTATCTGAAAGCCATCAGTTACGCCAAGGTCAAGACGGATGCCGTCGATGCCGCCACACTCGCTCAGCTGCTGCGGGCCGCGCTCATTCCCGAGGCGCACATGATCAGTGACGCGCAGCGCGAACTGCGCGACCTGCTGCGCGCCCGCCTGCTCCTGGTGCATCGCGCCGTGCAGGCGCGCCGCAGTGTGACCGCCCTCCTCGACAAGTACAACGTGCCGACGCCAGACGCGCTCCCGCCGCTGCCGCAGCTGCAGGCCGATCTCTTCCAGGCCCAGCGCGTCCTGCTCGTCACGCACATCAAACGCCTCGAGGCCGAACTCCGCGGACAGATCCTCGATCGCCCCGAGGTGCAACGGCTCGTGTGGATTCCCGGCATCGGCGCGCGGGTCGCCTACACCCTGCTGCTCGAGATCGATGACATCCACCGCTTCCCCACCGTGCGGCACTTCCATTCCTACTGCCGCCTCGTGCCCGGCTCCAACGACTCCGGGGGCAAGACGCGCCACAAGCGGTCCCGCGACGGCAACCGCTATCTCAAACTCGCGTTTCATCACGCGGCCATCCGCGCCGTCCAATACTTCCCGGAGATCCAGGCGGTGGCGCAGCGCTGGCAACGGCGGAAGGGGAAGCACATCGCACGCGCGCTGGTCGCGAAGGAGCTCGCCCAGATCGTCTATGCTGTCCTCACCAAAGGAGTGCCCTACAATGGTCGCTTTGCCGATATCACGCTGACCCAGACCAAGAAACCCGCGTGGCCTCGTCGGGCAAACCCGCCCGCCTAACTGCTGCTCTCCGAAGCGCGTCCATTTGATTGGGGAGCCCGACGGGCCGTCGACCGTGAACATCTGAGCCACCCGGCTCGCAGGACTGTGTGACCGCCACGGGGACCGTGGACGATCGAACCGATGTTGCGCGCGACTGCCACCAGGTCGTAGGACCGCCGTCTATTCAGGAGCCCTCTCGCGGGGCCCCCAGGCTGAGCTACACCCGCTTGACAACAATCTCCTTAGGACTGTTAGGCTGCATCCAGGCCTCGCCTGCCTGCGGGTGCGGCCCGGTCCACCATGCCTCATCGGCCAGCGAGGCCGAGGGGTCTCCGGCCCAGCGGCGCCGACAGGGCCCCAGACGATCACACCCGATCAGCTCAAGCGCCAAGTGAGCCGGGAACAGGTCGTGGTCCGCCGCCCTGCCGACAACGCGGAGAAGGCCGGCCGGACGCAGAGGGCCTCGCCGGGCGTCAACGCGTCGTAGGCACGCCGGCGCTAAGGGACCGGAAGCGTAACCACAGCCTGCCGACAGGTCGGCTCGCAATGCTCGCCGTTTGGGCGGGAGACGATGTACGTCGGCGTGACCGTCGTGTCACGCACGCGGCCCGCCACGAGGAGGCGGAGCTGCACGCGCGTCGGGAAGTAGTCATCGAGGAACGCCGTCCCACAGCCGCCAGGTCCGGAGCATTCCACGACGAGAGGGGTCGGACTTCCGGCAGGTATCGAGCGAGCCTCCAGTCGATAGGAGGATGGCGGCGGCACGAGGTTGATCTGGAGGCCACTGCTGCAGCCAATCAGCGTGCACGTCTGATCGAACGCCTGTCCGCACCCCTGCGGTGCACCGCAGAGGCACGCGGTAACTGCAAGCGCTCTACTCAGTTTCACGGCCATTCCTCCGGATGCTCCCTGGTTATCACTGACAGCCTAACGTTTGCGGTCACTTGCGGGCTCTCTAAACAAGCCGACCCGCCCGGGCCGCACCCTGAGCATTGTACCACGGCCCGGGCGGGTCGGCCATCCCCCCGAGCCCGCCAAGTGCTCCGCGCTGTTAGGCTGCATGCGTCTGCTCACCGTGACCGACGGAGCTCCGCGCGTTGGATGACCACGCGGACCACCCCGTCCGCGCCCAGTCGCACGGTGTACGGAAGCCCCGCCCCGCCAACCCGTCGAACGGCTCCGGCTCCCGCGCCTGGGCCACGACGGTTCCCGTCCGGACATCCAGCACCTCTAGAATGCCGTCGTAGAGCTGCGACGCACCCACCGGGATCGGTCGCACGCGCCCTTCCCCCCGCCGGCCAGGCTCCCACTCCGCTCGCCCCCACTCAGCGCCCGCGGTGCGACCTACGATCCACCGGTAGCCATTCGGATCGTTCCAGACCCCAACGATCTGCGACTGTGGTGCACGCCCGCGCTGCTGCTGCTCGAGCGTGTCGTATGGCGCAAACCACGCACTGGAGGGCCGCAGCGTTCGCACGATCGCTCCCGTGCCATTCCGCTCCTCGACGCGATACTCGTGGTGGGTGCGGACGCTCCACCAGTTCCCGACGGCGCCCACCGCGAGGGCGCGGCCGTCGCGCGCAACGCAAGCGCTCATCGAGCGACAGCCCGCTCGCGCTCCGGGCTCCAGGACGGCCTCCGTCGCCCCGCTGCCAAGCACGCGTAGAAGGGCCGGATCTCGGGACAGGGGATCACGCACTGCAGGCTCGATCACGATGGCGCCGTTGGCCAGCAAGAGCGCGTTCCGGCTCGGCGGGAATGGGCGGCTCCGCAGCGACTGACCGTCCGCGCCGAACCAGGTGGCGCGACGCAGTCCAGGATCCAGGATGGCGAAACTGTCGCCGGCGCTCAGCAGGACCCGCGGCATGCGGAACTCACCGGGCCCCTCGCCCGGCCGCCCAACCCGACGGAGGAAGCGGCCCGCAGCGAACATCAGCACTTGAGGTGTGGAGCCCCAGATGTCGGCGACCACGACGCGCCCCCGCCGATCGACCGTGACGCTGCTCGGATGGCCGAAGAGCACCCCATCACCCGCGCTATCGCCCACCGTCACCAACGGGGCCAGCGTGATGCGACATCCGGCACACGGGTCCTGAGCCGCAGAGGTGGCCAAGGAGATGAACATCGCCGTGCCAATCAACACCGAGCGCATGAGTCCTCCCGTGCAGCCTAACGCCCACGGTTCGCCCGCGGGGCATCAAATAGAGCCGTCGCACCCCGCGACGACCTCCACTGTGATCTACTAGTCGCGGGGTGCGACGGCCAGCCCTCCGGCCCGACGGGCGCAACCGTTTGTTATGCTGCCCCGGGGGCGGCGACGCACCGCGAGGCCACCACCGGCACCCAAGCGGCCCCGGGCACCTTCGACCGACGCCAGGCCGGACCGGCCGCACGGGGCGCTGCGCGCGAGTTGGACACAGCGGGACCCGAGCGCGGTAATTCCCCTAGCAGTGGGACGCGAGGTAACTCGGGCGAGCCGGTGGGGACGACCAGCACCCCGAGCACGGTTGCCATAAAGCAGGCCGCGGGGAGCACGCGCGGGCCAGCCTCCCAGTACTCACCAGCCTTCATGCGCGTGGCCCCGCGGCCGGTCCCGACAGCATGATCGCAGACAAAAGCGATCTCGCCGGGGAGGCACTCACCACTCTCCCAGTCAGCATAACGACCCGCACTCTCGTGCGGGGCGGGTAATAAGAGCCGCCACACCCGGCGGCTGCTCTTGCTCTTACACTACTGGCCGCCGGGTGTGGCGGCCAGCCCCAACAGCCCCGGCACGAGCTGTGCGCTGTTAGGCCGCACCGCTTTCAGATTCGCCAAGATGCACGTGCCTTTGGATCATCAAGTCATTGAGCGTGCTTGTTGCATTCGGGAACTGCTTTCGTAGTGTTCTTTCCCAGACGCCCGCCAGTCGGCCGACTGCTCCATGGGTCACCGTCAGGTCTACCTCGCAGCCCGCGGCGTGCAGCACCACGGTCGGTACGTCGTCCGTGACCGGCTCAGGGATTCGCACCAGCGGCCTGAGGCCATCCGTTCCTGCAAGCGCGCCGAGGCGCAAGGCACCCATGACGAACTCGGTGCGCCCGGGGTCTGTGGCCACCGCCCACGTCAGCGCTCCATGCAGTGGGACCTGCTCTTCCAAGGTTCGACTGACCTCTCCGTCAAGGTGCTGGACCGCGTTGCGAAGTCCGGTGACGCTGGCCGTGCTCCGTAGAAAGATCTCCTTCGAGGGCGCTCGCGATGAGTAGTGCTTCAATCGCTGCACCAGACCGCGCAGTCGCTCAGTAGCATCGATCACTGTCCAGGCGTCCAGCATCAAGGTAGCATGCTCACTGGGGCTGTTCGCAGCCGCTGAGCGCGCGTACGAGATCAGCAACGAACGCAACCGGTGGTATGAGACATCCACGAACTGCATGGCAACACGCATACCCTCCAGACACCGCTTCTGCGCGGGGTCTACATTGTCGGGAAGCAGCAGCAGTGGTGACTTGTCGGTAATCAAAGGTGCATCCATATCGTTGGCGGCCTAACGCCCACGGTTCGCCCGCGGGCCATCAAATAGAGCCGTCGCACCCCGCGACGACCTTCCCTGTGATCTACTAGTCGCGGGGTGCGACGGCCAGCCCTCCGGCCCGACGGGCGCAACCGTTTGTTATGCTGCCCCGGGGGCGGCGACGCACAGCGAGGCCACCACCGGCACCCAAGCGGCCCCGGGCACCTTCGACCGACGCCAGGCCGGACCGGCCGCACGGGGCGCCGCGCACAAGTTGGACACAGCGGGACCCGAGCGCGGCAATTCCCCTAGCAGTGGGACGCGAGGTAACTCGGGCGAGCCGGTGGGGACGACCAGCACCCCGAGCACGGTTGCCATCAAGCAGGCCGCGGGGAGCACGCGCGGGCCAGCCTCCCAGTACTCACCAGCCTTCATGCGCGTGGCCCCGCGGCCGGTCCCGACAGCATGATCGCAGACAAAAGCGATCTCGCCGGGGAGGCACTCACCACTCTCCCAGTCAGCATAACGTTCGGGTTCAGCCGCGAGGGCCTATCATAAGACGCGGCGAAGCCGCGCACCATAGCGCCCTCGCCGGATGCAACCCTCTGTTATGCCGCGCCGCGGCGCGTGCCTTGATGCAAGGCGGCCGCCACCGCCTGGGGATTCCGGGCCGCCACCCGGAGTAAGGCCAGTGCCGGACCATCTGGCGTGCGACGGCCCTGTTCCCAGTTGCGCAGTGTGGCCACGCTGACGCCGATCATCAGCGCGAATTCCGTTTGCGACGTACCCAGCTTGTCCCGCACCGCCTTCACGTCAGCTGGCCGAAAGACCGTCACCCGACTGGGCTTCTGCTTCCCGCGTCGGATCCGACCCGCCTGCCGCACACTCGTCAGTAGTGCCTGAAACGCGGCGTCTTTCATCGGAACTCCTCCTCGACCGATGATCACATGCCCAGCACGCACACCCAGTCCTCCAGCGCGTAGAACCGCTCGAACGCGTCCGCCAGCTCCAAGAGCAGGTCCGCGACCTCGCCGCGGTGTTCGTAGACCTCGTCGTCCATGCGTGTACTGAAGGTAGCCACCAGGTGGAGGGCATCGCTCGCCTCGTCTGCCGTCATGCTGGGCAGCGCCTCGGCGACCCGGCGCCACTCAGCCGCTACGGCGAGCCCGACGGACCGTGGCACGTCGTTCATGCCGAAGTGGTCGTACTCTGGCAGGTATCTGGCCAAGATGCCCTCGGCCATCCCGAAGGCGTCCTCCCACACGAAGAGGAAGCCGTCCTGCCAGTGGCGCCCATCGTACCGGCCCGGCCCCACCTCCATGTAGCCGGTGGAATCAAGTTCGCTGGCGCGACGGCGGATCACGTAGTCCATGGTGGCGGTTCAGACGCGTCTCGGTGCGAACCCTGATTCAGGAAGAAGCCCGTGGCGGCATAACGACCCGGGCTCACTTGCAGCCGAGGTAAACAAAAGCCGTCCCGCCCCGGGCCAGCCTTTGCCATTCTACCGCGCCCGGGGCGGGACGGCCAGCCCCGAGCGGCTGACAAGTGCAGCCCGCTGTTAGACGGCACGCACGCACACCTACAGCCCATCGGACCGGGGCGAGGTCCAAGAACTGAACTGAATCGCCGCCCGGTCTCGCTCCCACTCGTGAGGGAAGATGAGGTCTGCTCCACCATCGTAGGGCGCCCACACCGCACCCGTTTCCGCATTCATCAGAAGGAAGGACGACCGATCCTCCGCGACTTCCATCAGGGCGGCATCGAAGTCGGCTGCACGCCACTGCACCAGCATGGCGAAGACAGACAGGTCGGGAAGGTCGTCGTCGTGGTCCGCTGGCCCCCACATCCCGGCGGGGCGAGCAGGTCCGATCCAGGGAAACAACGGATGCGCTGGCGCAAGAGCCTCCGTCGGGTCCCAGCTCAGTGCCACGAGCCAGGCGAGATCTTCGCCGACTATGGCTGCGGCGACCGCGTGGTGGCGGGCGAGTAGGATGGCGCGATCCTTCGTCGTCTCGGGATAGCGCCGGCCCTCCGGTAGCGAATGAATGCGGAGCCAACGCTCGGGGTAGGCCTCCCGAAGGCTATGGCCTTCTGGTCGCGTGTCGCCGAAATGTGAGTGCCAGGCGTCCGCGAACGTGCTCACGGACGAACTGCTACATCTCGCCAGCAGACCTCAAGATCGAAGTGCTCCGGGTGCGTGGGATCGCCCAGGGGGGCTCGTCGGAATTCAGCACTTGCGAAGATCGGATCCAGTGGCGGCTGCGACAGAATGGGGTCGAGCACGCGGCGTAGCTCTTCGGAGCGTCCTCTCTCCGGAGGAAGTGCGGGCCAAGGGTTCCCGGTGACGACGCCGGCTCGGTGTGCTTGCTGCCAGCGTCGCCAGATCTCCCAGTCCTCGCAGGCAAGGGCAAGCACTTCGGCAGTCACGAACTCCAGTTCGTAGCGCGGGCCAGACTCGTCGCTGTCGTCGTCCCAACGGGAGAAATAGCGCGCGGGCCGACCTCGACAGTCTGCGAAGCCGGCGCGCGGGCCGTCATGCCAATCGTTCACCGTGTACACGCGCTCGAACTCGTCAGGCATAGTACGAAGACTGGGTGCCGTCTAACGGCCACGGCTCTCTTGCAGCCGCTCAAATAAGAGGCTCCGCCCCGCGCGGTGCCCCTCGCTCTACCAACGTACCGCGCGGGGCGGAGGCAGCCAAGTACGGCTGTCAAGCGCTGCCGTTTGTTAGGCGGCACCCTGCGGGTCACTTGCGCCAAGTGACATGCAGCCACGCTGTGCTTCTACTCGGCACCTCTCGCTTGCTCGATGGTGCCTTCCGTCACACCGGTCGGCCGTCTACCCGACGCAGCTCCGGCAAGAGCAAGGTCCAGCAGGGCTACCACGACACAAAGGATAGAGAGTCTCGCCATGTCGACGGTCGTCGTCCAAGTCCCGGTACCAAGATCCGCGGCTACATCGGGACGTGCAGCGGGAGGGTCCCAGATGGGCATGAGTGGACCGAACTTGTGTTCAGTGAACACTTCGTGGTTGCTGTACGCGATGACTGGGCGCGGCCAGGGAAGGTCCAGAGTAATTAATGGCAAAGTCGAGTCGTCGAACGGATGATACGTCGCCTTCCACGGCGGGAAGAGGCAGATCGCCGCGATGGCAACGAGCGCTGCTCGCGAGAGCGGCCCTGCTCGGCGACCCAATCCCGCTCCGTAGGCCCCAGCCCACCGCCACGCTTTCGACGCCACCCGCGAAGCGGGAGCCAAGCGACTGCGCTCGGCGCCGGACGGAGCTGACGGCTGAGCGACTTCAGGCGCGCTCACCTCAGATAGAGCAGCGCCCTCCCGAGCGAGCTGCAGATCGATTAGCCCGTCCAAGAAGCGGCGCGCACCGTAGAGAAGAAGCCCGATAAGGACGACAAATTGCCCACCTCCACGGGCCTCCTCGTAGCTTCCTATGGACGCCGCTATCGCACCAATGACGCACAATGCTCCTATGATCGTCCCTCGGAGTCCCTCCGTGCGTTGCTGCTCTACCCTAGGTGGCTGCATAGTCTCGACGAGGCGCGGAATCCTACTGACTGAAGGAGCACGCGAGTATGTGTTACCTGTTGCTCCGGCGACAGGCCCACCGGACCCTCTTGCGGCGATTCTCACTCCTACTGCGTCGCATCGCCGGCGGACGCCGCCTGCCCAGTGGGCTCGCGCTCCAGCTCTCGGGAGCACACGCTCCCTTCCCACCGTGCCGCCTAACGACCTGTGCTGAGCGGCAGACGCAGTATCACCAAGCGGCGAAGCCGCGTCCTTGATGCGGCTGACCGCTCCTGCACGCTGTTAGGCATCGCCCGGCAGTCGTCCGAGGGGGAGAAACGCTGCGTCCGGGTGTGCCACGAACTCGCGAATCTGCGTCATACTGCCCCGCAGCAGGGCCGCGACGGCTCCCGTCGACGCATTCCCCTGCCGGATCCAAATCACTTTGGGCGGAAACCCGCGCCAGACGCTGAACCGCTGAAAATCTTCGTCCTTGGTGATGATGACGAACCCGTGAGCGCCGGCGTACGTCCAGATGGCCTCGTCCGACGGCCGGGCACCAAGCACGGACACGACGTCACGCGAGTCGGGGAACTCCGGCGCGAGGTCGCGGACCAGACGTGCCGACAGATTCTCGTCGAAGAGGAGCCGAACGGCCACTTAGGCCGCGGGAACGGGCATGACCCGGCGCTCGCGCTCCGCTGCAAAGGCCAAGCACGCCAGGATGTCGTCGTGCGTGAGCTGAGGAAAGTCCGCCAGGACGGCCGCCTCGCTCATCCCGCCGGCGAGATACCCGAGGACGTCCCCCACCGAAATGCGTGTGCCCCGGACGCACGGCTTCCCGAATCGGATCGCCGGGTCGATCGAGATGCGGCTCAGACGTTCCATGCCTGCACGCCAGAGCCGCCCAGTCGGGCCGTCAAGCCAGCGCCGGCGGTAAGCGGCCCCGGAGAACGCGCCCGGGCCCTTTGCCCGCCTCGCTCGGGTCATGCCCGTGCCGCTGAACGCAGCCAGAAGGCGACGAGTCGGGGCATCCCTCGAAGCGATGCCTAACGTCCGGGTTCAGTAGCGAGGGCGTACATACAGTGCGGCGCAGCCGCGCTCCATATGGCCCTCGGCGACTGCAACCCTCTGTTAGGCCTCAGCCTCGGAGCGCTCACGCGGGGATGCCATGTCGCTCGGGGTCAACCAGCCACCGCTTTACTCCCGACACGAAGCGCCACACGTCGTCGTCCGTCGGGGCGACGTAGCCGGAGGCCGCAGGGTCTTCACCCATACGCTGGAAGATGTCCACGAGCCAGGATGGGCCATGCCCGGATGCACCGAGCGGCTTGAGCCATGACTCTAGCTCACCGGTGGGTACAACGAATAGGCCGTACTCCTTCAGCTGATTGAACAGCTGCACGGCCGCCTCGCGCTCCGAACCGACCAGGATGTCGAGGCCGCCGTCGCGCTTCATATCCTTCTTAGTCCCCTCCATGGCCGTTTTGACCGTGCTGCGTATGGTCGCCAGTCCGCCGTGGAGACCCGCGGGCAAGTTCGCGCTCTGAAGTAGGTTCGCCCAGTTCTGCCCCCCATCCTTGATGATGTCGACGTCAACGACCGCTGCTGCAGGTATGCCAAGCTTGCGGAGCGGGCGGATGATCGTCTGCACTGTTTGCTTGTTCTGAGCGTTAATGAACAGGCAGTTTGGGATTCCCCACTCGGGCTTGAATTGAAGCAGTCGCTCGTTGACTTCTTGATAGAATGCCCGATCTGCGTCCGACTCGGTCACGACAACGAATTCATAGAAGAGACCGCTCAGAACGCCAGTCGACCGCAGCAGCGGATGACGCATTAGCTCGAGGATCTCATCACTTGGCAGGACACGAGCCGTGGCAACATTCGCACGATAGGTCAACCGAACGATATTGATCGGGGCGCCGGACTGAATGCACCCCATAACGAACGCCGGGCTATGGGTCGAGACGAAGACCCGCTTGTCGGCCACCTTCGCGGCCTTGGATACCTCCAGCGCGAGTTTGGAGGCCAGCGCGGGGTGGAGGAATGCTTCCGGCTCGTCAATAAGGATGACCCTGGGGTCTCCAGCGATTACTTCGGTCACGATTCCCGCAAATGCTTTGACGCCGTCGCTTGCTTGATCTATCAACAGAGCTTGTGAGTGAAACTCCACTGCCTCCTGATGGAGTCCACGTTCCTCCCTGTCATCTGCTGGCGCTCGCCCCGCAAGGCGGGCACGCAGCTGGCCCAGGTTGGTTGGATCGAGGGCAAAGTAGACTCCGAAGGCCTCGTGGATGATGCGCCTCACTTCATGTCGCTTGGCATCGTCTCGAAATAGTGCCTGAAAGCTGGACTGAGGCATTTGCTGCAGGTCGCCAGCATTCTGCTGATTCACAAGTGCGATGCGATTCTGACCGTTCAGCATGAGCGTGCTGTGGACCAAGAACCACTGGCAGAACAGCCGCGGATCGCTCGAAGGAGCCTGGAGGCGCTGCAGTAGCTGCGCCAGCGGCACCTGCTGGCGACTGTATCTGCTTCCCAGCATCACGTGGTCGACTTGAAGCATCTCCCCAGCGCTCGGCACTTGGCGCAGTGGTTCGATCGCCTTCTCGGCAGCGTCAGGGCTAAACGCCGAGAATGTGATCTGGTCGAGGAGCGCAGCGGCCGCGTTCTTGGTGCCACCTCGACAGTACTGCTCTATCTCGGCTAGTACTCGGCTCTTGCCAGAGTTGTTCGGGCCCACAAAGACGGTGACGGGCGACACATGGATGGTGTCCGCGGGGACGCCAGGGGAGCGACCGAACTTCAGTTGCAGTGTAGAAATCATGCGAGTATGTGAAGTATCACGCTGAGGCCTAACGTCCATGGCTCACAAGCGGGCGCTCCTATCAAGCCGTCCCGCCCGCCGCGGAACCTCGCCTTAGCATATCAGGCGGCGGGCGGGGCGGCCACCCCACGGCGCCCGGCTTGTGCAGCCATTTGTTAGGCCTCAGCCTTTCGGCGGCGGCGCCGCCCGCGCTCGGACGCCACCCGCTCCGACAGGTACACCTTCAGCAGCGATTGATAGGGGACGTCACGCTGATTCGCCTGCACCTTCAACTCCTCCAGCAGGTCGGCCGGCAAGCGGAGCGAGATCGTCTCCGTGCTGGGCTTGAGGCCCGGCAGCCGCACGCGGCGCGCCTGACTCCAGTCGACGTACTCCGTCGAGTCATGCGTCGCCCAAAACGCCCGCTCGGCATCCTCCGACGCAAACCGCGGCACCGGCCGGCGCTTACTCGTCGCTCGCTTCTTCGGCTCGCTCATAGACCCTCCGTTCCCGTCGATTCATGTCCCGAGCCGATAGCACCCGGATCAGGCTCCCGCGCAGGGTGAACACCAGAAACAGCCGCCGCTCGCCGGCCGTGCGGCCGAGCACGTAATACCGGGCCTCCGACGCCGAGTGTTTCGTGTCCGCGACCACCACGAGCGGATCCCGGAAGAAGACCTGCTCCGCCTCCCCCGGGCTGACGCGATGGCGCGCCCAGAGCTTGGGCGCATTCCCGTCATCCCAGTCGAAGCCGTCGCACCGCGCCAGGTCGTCGTAGACATCGGCCACAGGAAGGTATACGATACTCATATACGGCAGCGCAAGCCCCGGCCTGGAGGTCTGCGCGGCCACGGCCGACGGCGCCTGCGGATCTGAGGTGGGGAGGCCTGACGATCCCGAGCCCTCGCGCTGAGGCCTAACGTTCGAGCTCAACTGCGGGCGAGTTACCATACAACGCGCGCACTCCTGTGCGCGCATTCCCTGAATCGCCCGTCAGTTGCAGCGCATGTTGGGCGGCGGGCCGCGCGACACTCGACCTGTGTCGGTCCAACCTCGACGATTCTCGTTAGGCGTTAGATGTCGACGCCGTGGTGCCGCGCCACGCGTCCGCCGCAGACCACAGCGTCAGCGCAGCCAGATCCACCAGCACCAGAGCGACGGGCCATCCCGCGATCACGAACGTCGGCCAGAGCAGGACCAGTGCGATGAACGGCCCGAGGAACCGGCGCCCGACTTTGGCGCGGCCCTGCTCAAACTGCCCCCATCCGGGGACCAAAAGACTGAGCATCATGCACCGCGTGCGCTGCGTCATCGATTGCTCCTGAATTGAGGTAGGATCTCACCACATGCGGAAAAGTATGTCAGCCAGCCCCGCCGCCCAACGACCTGTGCTGAGCGGCAGCCGCTGTATCACCAAGCGGCGAAGCCGCTTCCTTAATGCGGCTGACCGCTCCTGCACGCTGTTAGGCATCGCCCGGCAGGCGTCCCAGGGGGAGAAACGCTGCGTCCGGGTGTGCCACGAACTCGCGAATCTGCGTCATACTGCCCCGCAGCAGGGCAGCGACGGCTCCCGTCGACGCATTCCCCTGCCGGATCCAAATCACTTTGGGCGGAAACCCACGCCAGACGCTGAACCGCTGAAAATCTTCGTCCTTGGTGATGATGACGAACCCGTGAGCGCCGGCGTACGTCCAGATGGCCTCGTCCGACGGCCGGGCACCAAGCACGGACACTACGTCACGCGAGTCCGGGAACTCCGGCGCGAGGTCGCGGACCAGGCGTGCCGACAGATTCTCGTCGAAGAGGAGCCGGACGGCCACTTAGGCCGCGGGAACGGGCATGACCCGGCGCTCGCGCTCCGCCGCAAAGGCCAAGCACGCCAGGATGTCGTCGTGCGTGAGCTGAGGAAAGTCCGCCAGGACGGCCGCCTCGCTCATCCCGCCGGCGAGATACCCGAGGACGTCCCCCACCGAAATGCGTGTGCCCCGGACGCACGGCTTCCCGAACCGGATCGCCGGGTCGATCGAGATGCGGCTAAGAAGTTCCATGCCTGCACGCTAGAGCCGCCCAGTCGGGCCGTCAAGCCAGCGCCGGCGGTAAGCGGCCCCGGAGAACGCGCCCGGGCACTTTGCCCGCCTCGCTCGGGTCGTGCCCGTGCCGCTGAACGCAGGCAGAAGGCGAGGAGTCGGGGGCATCCCTCGAAGCGATGCCTAACGTTTGCGTTCATTTGCGGGCGACCACAACCAAGCCGACCCGCCCGGGCCGCCCCTCAGCAAGTCTACCGCGGCCCGGGCGGGTTGGCCAGCCGCTCAGCCCGCCAAAAGCAACGCTCTGTTAGGCAACCCGCTTCCGCTTCTTCGTTTGTACGGTGACTGCGACCCCGAGCCGGGCCAGCAACTCGACCAATGCATCAATGCTGAACTGCTCGATCTTGCCTCGCCGGAGCGCACTGACCCGCGGTTGAGACACACCCAGCACCTTGGCGGCCCGGACCTGGGTCAGGCCGCGATCTTCGAGTGCCTGATTGAGCGTGATCATCAGATCGCTGCGAATGAGGAGGTGCGCCGCCTCCTCCAGCGGGAACCCCAGGTCGACAAACACGTTGCCCGAGCCACGACGCATGCGCACGGCCATGTCTACTTGCCTCCCTTCGAGCGTTCGCGCAGCACCGCCTGGTACCGCGCCCGGCCGAGCTCGAGATCGAGCCGGGGAGTCTGTTGCGACTTCTTCTGGAACACGTGCAGGACGTAGACGGCCTCCGCGAACTTGGCCACAAAGAAGAGTCGGAAGGCTCCGGCGACCCGGACCCGAATCTCCCACACCCCGGCACCCACGGTGGCCATTGGCTTTCCATCGCGCGGCTCCCGCCCCCGCTGCACTTGGCGGAGGTCGTATCCGAGCTCGCGCCGGACTTCGGCCGGAAGGGCCCGAAGGTCCGCGTGAGAGCTGCCCACCCAGGTGACAGATTTCTCGTGCACCACGGACTATACCAGAACCGATATACGCGCGCAAGGCGCGGGCGCGCTCAGCACGCTCTTCGTCTCCGCGAGACGGGATCCCGGCAACGGTCTCCTCTCACGTGCCGCCATCTGCCTCAGGGTTGCCTAACGTTCGGGTTCTGCCGCGCCGCATCCAACCAAAGCGGAGTGGGCCGGCGCCGGACCCTGCCCGTACGATGATAGGCGCCGGCCCACTCCGCCAGCCGCGCGGCGGCGGCGGCAGCAACCCACTGTTATGCCGCAGGCCATGGCAGGCCCCCCGCATGGACACGGATCACAACGCCCAGACTAGGACGCCACTGACATAGCGGACCGGTGCGTTGCGCCACACGGGGGCATACCGCGCCCGCACTTCCGCGAGAAGGCGCGGGAACGCGGGCGTCGGACGCCAACCAATCCCGAGATGCGACGCGACGGTGTGCCGCAGCGGCCTGATCCCCTCGAAGCCCCAGCCGTCGATCCGCGCGGCTCCCGCCAACACGTACCAGTGGCCTCGATCCATCACGGCGCGGCTGAGAACAACGCTGCCGCCGAGCATAACCAAGTGCCGGTATCCCCCCGGGCCGCCAATACCACCGCCGCTAGTGGAGACCGCGTCGTTCTCCACGTTGGGCGAATAGGACCAACCCACTTCAGGCCGTATGGCGACAGAGCCCGCCACGCCGAGCCGGACTCCGAGCTAGGGTGATCCCAGTCCCAAACGTTCCTCCCACCGTCTGTCCGTGGAGCCCCCCACCCAGCTCAAGTCGCGGCACTTGCGCCGCAACACGGCAAGCGTTCAGCGGCACACTGAAGGCCAGAAGCCCGCGCAGGACTAGGTGGTGGCTACTCATGCGGATGCGGACACGCCTCCAAGGTGCTCACCACGACTAAGGCGGGCGTGAGTGTTCATTCTGACGGCATAACGTCACGCTTCTGCGGCGCGGCGTCCAACAAGAGGCCGCCATGCCGCAGGGCATGGCGGCCTACAATAGCACATCGCCGCGCCCGCAGCAAGCGACTGTTAGGCACCAGTAGCGCGACCCCCGTCGGCCTGAGGCAACCCGAGCACACGCGGACTGTGGTCTAAGATCGGAGCGTCTCCCAGCATGTAGAATGCTGCCTCGGCCTCGAGGTCGATCGTCACCGAGAGCTCCTCATGCCTGACGGCATAGTCCGTGAATGACCCGTCGGCCGCGTACACTCGAAAGAACGGGAGCCCGTCAGCGAAGCTGCGACAGAGCACACCCCTCGCCCCCGCAGCCGGGCGCGCCTCCACCGCGACCCCACCGTACTGAACCACGTCGGAACGGTCAGGGTGTCGAGCGAACTGTTCGCGGAAGGCATCTTCGGCCGCCTTCAGGCCCTGTTCAGTAAGCGTGACCGACTTGGCCTTGTTCACAGGGTCGTATATGAGCCCTTTCGCGTGCAGGCGGCCCATGGCGTCCCAGTCGAACGACTTCCAGGCCCGTCGTTCTTCATGAAGCGTCAGGTACAGCAGGCCGAGGATGGCAGCGTCGACTCGTTCGGTGTCGATGTTCATGGGCCAAGAACGCAAATGTCCGACTGGGTGCCTAACGCCCACGGTTCGCCCGCGGGCCATCTAATAGAGCCGTCGCACCCCGCGACGACCCTCCCTGTGATCTACTAGTCGCGGGGTGCGGCGGCCAGCCCACCGGCCCGGCGGGCGCAACCGTTTGTTATGCTGCCCCGGGGGCGGCGACGCCCAGCGAGCCGTGCGCCGCCAGCCGGGCGGCCCCGGGCACCCTCGACCGTGGCCGCGCGCGGACGGCCGCCCCAGGCACCGCTCGCGGTTGGGCACAGCGGGCCCCGAGCGAGGCACCTCCCCGTGCAGTGGGACCCGAGGTAACGCGAAGGAGTCGGTGGGGGCGACCGACGCCGCGGACACGGTTCTTATAGAACAGGGCGCGGGGAGCACGCGCGCGCCGGAATTCCGGTGGGCGCCGTAATCCATGCGCGTGGCCCCGCGGCCGGTGCCGACAGCTTGACGTCCGTCAGAACAGCGCCCTGCTGCTGACGAGGCACCCACGACTCTTCCGGTCAGCATAACGTTAGGGTTCTGCCGCACCGCCTCTAAACAATGCGGAGTGGGCCGGCGCCGTGCCCTGCCCGTACAATGAAGGGCGTCGGCCCACTCCGCCAGCCCCGCGCGGGGTCGGCAGCAACCCACTGTTATACAGCCGACGGCTTGCTGGAAGCTGTATGCCGCCCTATCCTTCTCCGCACCCTCACCCCTATCCAATGTCGTCGACCCGCCCCGTGCTCAAGCGCAAGAACATGCTCATGGATCAGCGCAAGCTCGACGCCGCCCGCCGCGCCTTGGGGACAGACACGGAGACCGCCGCCGTCGATGCCGCCCTCGATCTCGTCGTGTTCCGGACGGAGGTCTTCGATGGACTCGATTCCCTCGTGGCGGCGGGGGGCCTGGCGTCGGTCGAGACCGGGCGGCGCGCGGGGTGATCTACACGCTCGACACGAACGTCGTGGTCGACGCATTGCGGCAACCCGACGAGATGGAGGAGCTGAAGGCCTTTCTCACGTGGGCCCTCCCGCTGACCGTCCTGTCCAGCGTGGTCGTTGCGGAACTCGCCGCCGGGGCGCGGACCGAGCGCGCCCGGCGCGCCCTCGACGAGGGGCTCGTGGGCACCTTCGAGCGCCGCGCGCGCATTCTCGCCCCCTCACGTCACGCATGGCATCGGGCCGGCGCAGCGCTGGGGCGCAGCGGCGCCAGCAGCGTGAGCGCGAGTCGACAGAATGATGTGTTGCTCGCGTTCCAGGCACGCGAGGTCGGCTGGACGCTCATCACCCGCGACCAGGATTTTGCGGCGCTCCGCTCGCTCGTGCGCGGGCTCAAGGTGGTGGCACCATTCCCCACGCGGCCTACGTCTCGGGACTGACTGTATAACGACCACGGCTCTCTTGCAGCCGCTTCTATAAGAGCCTCCGCCCCGCGCGGTGCTCTTCGCCCTGCAACGTTACCGCGCGGGGCGGAGGCTGCCAAGGGCGGCTGTCAAGTGCTGCCGTCTGTTAGGTGGCACCCCGCGCACGCCGCAGGGCGTCCAGCACCGCCGCCACCGTGGCCGCATGCTGGCGCGCCCGTGGCATCGCCGCCGCACAGTCGCCGAGCTGCGCCCCATACCAACCGAACTGCTGGTGGTTCGCACCCTCCAGACGCACCCAGTGGGTCGCCGCCGGCAGTAGCGACGCGTTCGCGAGGGTCGCCGTGGTGTCGGCCACACAGTCGCGCGTGCCGTAGACCTTCGTCACAGGCAACGTCAGTGCCGCCAGGCTAATCCGTTTGGGGTGGGTCGTGCCGATCAGGACCAGGCCCGCCAGGCCACTCGGAGCCTGCGCAGCGAACTGGGCGCTCAAGGCGGCGCCCCGGGAATGTCCAGCCAACACCCACGCCCGAGGGCCCGGCCCGGCCTGCACCGCGGCGATCCGCGCCCAGACGCGCGCCTGCCCGCTCGCCGTCGGGGCCGCGCGCCAGGGCAACCGCACCAGTACGGCCGCATAGCCGGCGTCCGCGACCGCGCGCAGCAGGGGAACGTACGCCACCGGATCGACGGCGGCCCCCGGGAGGAAGATCAACCCGGTCGGTGCCTGAAGCCGCTGGGGCGTAAAGCGGAGCGTGGCGCCGTCGTCGGTCACCGCCACCGCGGCCGATGACGCGAGCAGTGCGGGATCAACGCCCCGGGCTTGAGCATTCCACGCCAGCCACGCGATAAACGCGAGCCCACACGTGACCCAGATCCGACGGATCCACTTACGCAATGCCACCCCTCTTTCTGGTGCCACCTAACGACCCACGGTTCGCTTGCGGGCCATCAAATAGAGCCGTCGCACCCCGCGACGACCTTGCCTGTGATCTATCAGTCGCGGGGTGCGACGGCCAGCCCCCGGCCCGGCAGGCGCAACCGCAAGTTATACCGTCGCGGGGGCGGCGACGCGCAGCGAGCCACCGACCGCCATCCAATCGCCCCCGTGCACTGACGACCCCCGCGGTCCGCCGGCGGCGGCCACGGGCGCCGCTGGCCAGGACGCACCAACGGGACCCGGGGCGCGGTTCTGCCGCCCCTGGAAGGACACGGTGTCCAACCACGCGGGCGCGTTATCCGCTGGTGACAGTTGCTCCCGGCGTGCTGTGTGGCCGTTGCGGATAACGCGCCCGCGCACCGACAGTATGAAGTCAGTAGAACCAAGAGAGAAGAAGCCGGCGCTGCACCCACGACTCTCCCAGTCGGTATAACGTTCGGGTTCTGCTGCGCCGCATCCGATAAGAGCGGGATGGGCCGGCGCCGTGCCCGCTCCATACAATGAAGGGCGCCGGCCCACCCCGCCAGCCCCAACGCGCCGCCAGCAGCAACCCATTGTTATGCCGCCGGAAGATCCTGCGTCGTGGGCTTAAAGAAGCCCAGCGTCCGGCACTTCTCCAGCAGCCCACGAATGCAGCGTCTCCGGTGAGGTCAGGCTGACGAAGAAGTCATCGTGAAAGGACCGGAAGCGCACGCGATGCCCTTCTCCAGGGAGCATGGTCAGCCGAAGCGCACGGGGGCCTTCTTCCTCCGGATACATGCGCTGCGCGTAAGGCCATGACTCACCACGCTTCGCGTAGCGCACATATCGCCTGGCGTCATCGAACTGCGATTCCAGAGCGGTCTCCGGGCCGAGTTTCCACGCGAGGTAGTTGAAGGCCATGTGATAGAGGCCTCGCCGGAAGCGCAGGTCACTGTACTGTGGAGGGTCTTTGGGGCCGTGATCCGCAAGATTCCTTCCTCGACCACTACGTGGTCCTTCGGCGCCGCGATTCTGACCTTGCCATCGGCAAGCCGCTCGAGAGAGTCGGTCATTCGAGAGCGCTTCTTTCCTCGTTTCCCGGGGACCTGCCAGAGGACGAGCACCGGCCAGATTCGATTGTGATGCGCCACCGCCGCATCGTACTTGGACAGAGCGTTGCCGCATCCATCGCACTCCGCACCCTTCGGAAGCGTGAGGTCATTCTGCAGAATTGCCTCCGGGAGCACGTGTGGAGCGTGCTTCGAAGGCCTCGCCTCTCTACAGTAGATGCACGTCACGTCCGCACGGTCGGCATAACGACCCGCGGTTCGCCCGCAGGCCAGAATACAAAAGCCGCCGCACCCCGCGACGACTCCGCCCTGTGATCTACTAGTCGCGGGGTGCGGTGGCCAGCCCCACGGCCTGTCGGGCGCTACCGCTTGTTATGCTCCCGCGGGGCCGCTGACGCTGAGCGAGCAGCCCGCCGTCCCTCCGTTCGGCCCCGTGCACCCTCGACCGACGCCAGGTCTCGGACGGACGCGAGCGGCGCCGCGCCTGGGCCGACCACCTTGGTACCCGAGGCACTCCCTCCCGCCGGGCACCCCCCGAGCACCGTGTTCAACCGGCGGCCGCGTTATCCGCTGGTGACGGTTGCTCCCGGTGTGCTGTGTGGGCGTTGCGGATAACGCGGTCGCGACCCCGCCGCCGGTCGTGCCGTTGAAACAACAACGCCAGTGCTGGGGACAGAACCACCACTGCCCCAGTGAGCATAACGACCCGTGCTCACTTGCGCACCGGGTGAACAGAGCCGTCCCGCCCGGGGCGTCTCCTCACATTCTACCGCGCCCCGGGCGGGACGGCCAGCCCAGATCAGGTGCGCCAAGTGCAGCACGCTGTTAGGCGCCGACCAGCGAAGCTCGACCTAGTACTTCCACCCCAAGCTCGTGAGGAGACCCTTCATATCGGTACAGGGAATGCCGAAGTGTTGGCAGACATTGGGGATCTTCGCAGCGTTTGGTTTCATCACCTCCTCGGTGACTACCGACCACCCAAGGGCCTTCGCGCGTGCGATTAGGAATGGATCTGCCACAGGCTGCCCTCGAAGCCGCTGCTTCTCTCCGATGAGCTGTTGAAAGTGCGGCACCCGAAAGATCTCGGCGACCATTTCCATTTCGACCTCCGTCGGAGGGGGAACAGTACGGAGTTCCTGTTGCCCAGTTGCCGAGGTGCTCGCTTGCATCCTGCAGGTCCAGCTCCTTCTTCACTTCTCGCACTGAGCCGATGTGCCCGTCCCCCACCGCTTCGTCGAACTGGACCCAGAAAGTCGGGAAGACATCCGGATAGTAGTTGCCGAGCACACGCAATGAGCTGGTATCAACGATGAACATCCCCGTTCACCGCGTGGTAAAGAGGAAGTCTTCGAACTTGCCGATATTGCGCGCGCGCATGCGGAGATGCTCTGACATTTCTGCGAGAGAGATGCGGCCGCTCCGCAGCTGCGCGAAGGCTAGCTGAACGAAAGTCTTGCTCAGATATGCTGATTGCGTTGCGTAGTAACTCCCTCCCCCTCGTCGCCACCGTTGTCGCGCGCTGGCTCCGAAGCCCACACTGCGGCCTGTCTCAGATACTCGTCCGATGTGACTAGCTCTCGGTCTCGTAGCTTGCGGAGAATGACCTCGCGACTGACGCAATAGCGTTCAGCCATGTCGTCTACGATGGCGTCCAGGTTGCCTCCATGGAGTTGACTCCAAGGAAACGATGCGTCTGGCACGAGAGCCTCGGCGGCGTAGCGATTGCAGGCGGTTTCAACCTCACGATTCGCTGGGGAAAAACGCCCCTGAATGCTCAGATCGACCGTCGTCATCGAGCTCAGGCCGAACAGCAGGTGGGCCAGCTCGTGGAGTAGAGTGAAGGTCTGACGGGTGAAGGGCGTGCTGTTGTTGACAACAATGATGGGGAAGAGATCATCGTGGAGGCAGAACCCCGACACATCGCGGTCGTCGAACGACCGCTTGAAGACGAACACTCCCACTCTTTCCAACGCTGCTCGCCATGCGTCCATGCCCCGACGAGCATCTGGCCATCGCAGTTGCTCCTCAAGGGATACGCCTAGGTACTCGCGAGTTTCCCGAGCAACTCGCACAATGTCTGAGCGCCGCGTAAGCTGAAGGTCTCTGAGAACAAAGCGTTCCGCAGGATTGCGCCCCCAGAGAGCTCACGCAGCGAAGCCTGAAACGCGTGTGCGTCACGCAGGGCGTATCGCGTGTCAGGGCCGAGAGCCTCCAGGTCAGCATCGGGTAGAGTGCGAAACTCGCTGCGGACGGGCGCCTCCTCCGGTGGTGATGGGAGGAAGAAGAGGGCAACGGGGCGCTTGTAAAGAGTCTCGGCGAGCCGTTCGAGCTGACCGTATGCCGGGAACGCCTCGCCGCTCTCCCAGGCGGCAATCACCTCCGGCGGCTTTCCCAGCCGCTCAGCGACCTCAGCGACGCTGAGCCCGGCGCGTTCCCGTGCCCAGAGTAATACGCTTGGATTGACCGAGCTTGCCCGTTGGACCATACCGCTAAGTCGTTGAGAGCTTTGATGTTACGGGAGGGGCGCCGTGGGATTCAGCGGGTGCGACACGACCCAAAAGGGCTTCGCTGAGGGCGAATCATAGCTGCTGGAGGCCGGGGACCGCGAGGGTACCCTCAGACGGGCCGCCTCTCTTCGCTGGGGCAAGGAGGCTTAGCACCCTGATGCATGCACATGGGCCCTCGGCCCATCGGCGCCTAACGACCCACGCTCACGGGCGGGGCCTTCAATAAAAGCCGCCGCACCCGGCGGCTGCCCTTGCCTTTACACTACTGGCCGCCGGGTGCGGTGGCCACCCCCGGCCCCGTCCCGTGCTGCGTGCTGTTAGGCCACAGCGCCGCTCGGCCATCTGGTCGCTGCGCCGCCCCCAGTCCCCAGCCAAAGGCCACCGAGAAGTACGTCGGCCACGCCTTCCGGTCGCGGTAGAAGCCCACCCCGACCTCGACCTGCTTGCGCCATCCCCGGTACTGCAGGCCAACGTCGCCCCCGTACACCGCCCTACTCTGTGAGAGGTTGCTGTTGGTCATCAAACCGCCACCACTGACATACGGCCACCACCCCTGGCCACCGCGTGTCCGCGCGACCACAGGCGAAGCAATCAGCCGGCCGCTGATCCCTCCAATGCCGACGCCCACCCCCACACCCCAGTGCTCGACGGGCCGGTGCACATACTCAAGCCCAGCGCCCGCTCGGGCCCCTCCGAATCCCACCAGCAAGGTGGAGCGATGGTGGGGTGCGATGCGCTGGGTCGACGATGTGTCCTGGGCGCCGAGGGCCCACGGCCTGAAGAGCAGGATCACGATCGCTCCTCCCAACCCCCAGGGCCGGCGCGATCGCGCACGAAACGACATGAGTCGCATGTACTCCTCCACTCCATATGATTCGCCACCACCTCAGCAGAGCGCGGCTTCACTCGCTCGTTCCATGTGGCCTAACGTCTGGGTTCAGACGCGAGGGCTTATCATAAGACGCGGCGAAGCCGCGCACCATAGCGCCCTCGGCGACTGCAACCCTCTGTTATGCTGCGCCGCGGCGCGTGCCTTGATGCAAGGCGGCTGCCACTGCCTGGGGATTTCGGGCCGCCACCCGGAGCAAGGCCAATGCCGGTCCATCTGGCGTGCGTCGGCCCTGCTCCCAGTTGCGAAGCGTGGCCACGCTGACGCCGATCATCAGCGCGAATTCCGTTTGCGACGTGCCCAGCTTGTCCCGCACCGCCTTCACGTCCGCTGGCCGGAAGACCGTGACCCGGCTGGGCTTCTGCTTCCCGCGTCGGATCCGACCCGCCTGCCGCACACTCGTCAGTAGTTCCTGAAACGCGGCGTCTTTCATCGGAACTCCTCCTCGACGATCCGTCGAAGCAGTTTCAGTTGCGCGGGCGTCAGATCGCCCTGCTCATTCTTGGCGTACAAGTACAGCATGTAAAACGTCTCCACTCGGGGCGTCCCAGTAGTAGATCACCCGGACGCCACCGCGCTTCCCCCGATCGCCGGTGCCCCACCGCAGCTTCCGCAGCCCGCCCGAGCCGACCAACACCGGGCCCTGCTCGGGGCGGAGGAGCAAGGCCAGCTGCAGCGCCCGGTACGTCGCGTCATCCAGCGTCCGGCGCAGACTCGCCGTGAAGACGGGCGTCTCGATGAAGCGCATGTGGAATGGTACGCCATTGGCGCACTGCCGTCAACGCCCGCCGCTGGGAGGAACCCACCTGGGCACATCCTGATTGCTGGCGACCCCCAACCGGCAGCATAACGTCCTGGCTCACTTGCCGGGCAGGTCAACCAAGCCGGCCCGCCCGGCGCGGACCTCGCATATCCTACGGAGCGCCGGGCGGGACGGCCATCCCTTCCGCCCGGCCAAGTGCAGCCACGGGTTAGGCAGACCCTCCCGCTCCCGTTCCCACCTAGCACCCGCTGATGCCCGCCATCGCTCCGCCCGACAGCAGGTTGTACGTTGGCACAATGCGCCATGCCTGGCCCACGCGCACCATGGACAACACGGCTGGTGACACTGGGCCTCTGGCGGCCCTCCACTCGATTCGCCGCAGTCTCCGCTAATACGTACGCCCGGGCACTATCCGCCACCAGTGCCCCTAGTGTCCTCAGTCGAAAGAGATGCGCTTGGATGGACTCGAAGCTTCGTGTGTCGCAGCCGCGCTCTCGCAACATGCGACGGATCCGACTGGTCGGGTCCACCGCCTCCAACCATCGCGCCCCGGCCTCTTCAACCGTCAGGGCGAGCAGCGCCTCGAGGCTGCTGATTCCCGCATACTCGTCTGAGTAGTCGCGGAACCTGCGCTCCGGCCATCGCGCCATGTCTCGAATCCGCCATTCCGCGACGGCACGCGGCAACGTCGTGTCTGCGGCCATCAGGGACTCCACCGTTGGGCGGCTCATCGGCAATTCCGCTCGTGCATGCTGAATCCGCTCGCGAAGCCGCCGCCCGACCGCAGCAGAGTCGAGAAGGCGCGCCGCACCGGCCCAGTCGGCGCGATCGACCGCCGCGTAGAAGCTATCCGCGACCGCGCGCACCGCAGCCGGCTGCGCCTCGCCTCGCTGGCTTTGCCACGCGATCGCCATCAGCCACACGACACGTACTCGCATGTCTCCTCTTGTTCTGCCTAACGCCCACGGTTCGCCCGCGGGCCATCAAATAGAGCCGTCGCACCCCGCGACGACCTCCCCTGTGATCTACTAGTCGCGGGGTGCGACGGCCAGCCCTCCGGCCCGCCGGGCGCAACCGTTTGTTATGCTGCCCCGGGGGCGGCGACGCCCTGCGAGGCCGCCACTGCCACCCGAGCGGCCCCGGGCACCTTCGACCGTGGCCTCGCGCGGACGGCCGCCCCAGGCACCGCTCGCGGTTGGGCACAGCGGGCCCCTGAGCGAGGCACCACACCGTGCAGTGGGACACGAGGTAACCCGCGCGAGTCGGTGGGGGCGACCAACGCCGCGGACACGGTTCCAATAGAACAGGGCGCGGGGAGCACGCGCAGGCCGGACTTCCGGTGGGCGTCGGCGTTTATGCGCGTGGCCCCGCGGCCGGTGCCGACAGCTTGATCGCCGTCAGACAAAAGAGATCTCGCCGGGGAGGCACTCACCACTCTCCCAGTCAGCATAACGACCCGTGTTCTCGCGCGGGCCATCTAATTAGAGCCGCCGCACCCGGCGGCGGACCTTGCCTTACACTATCAGCCGCCGGGTGCGGCGGCCAGCCCTCCGGCCCCGCCGCGAGCAACACACTGTTAGGCAGAACGATGCCGCACCCTTGTCGCGTTCTCACCCACTCCTCCATCGTTCGCCCGCCTCGCCCCCTGCCTACGTAGGCTTCGGCAGCTCACGATACTCGCCGAAGCGCACGCCAGCCTGCGACGGCGACACCGGCCGCATGTGGCCGGAGATCCGGCCAGCTCGTGGTCCAGAGCACCCAGGATCGCAATGCGCCGCGTGCTCAGGTCCTGCTGATAGCGCAGATTCTTATCCGTCGTCACGAATAGCTCGAAGCCCTGCGCTTCCGCAGCGCCGAGCAGGGCGCCGTTCTGGAGTGCGGCCCACCCGCGCTCGAACGCCGTCTCGACCTCATGCGCCCCAAACGACCGCCGGAGCGGTGCGGGCGTGCCCTGATCGAAGAGGATCCTCACACCGCGTTACGCGGAGACCGCGAGGCTGCGGCTGGTGTGCTCAAGCACCGCGTCAACCTGCTCTCGCGTCACGCCCGGGAACCACTCCAGGAACTCGGCCACGGACGCACCGCCCTCCAAGTTTTCGAAGAGCGCACGGACGGGCACCCGGGTCGAGCGGAACAGCCACTCCCCGCTGACCTTCCCCGGAATCCGTTCGACGGCAGGACAGTCGTTCCAGTCGAGCATAAGGTAAGTGTACCCGCGGCGGCTCGCCGACGGGAGGGCCTCCAGCCCGCGGGCGCCGGTCCCGATGACTGGCCTCGGCCACCTCCGAGACTGTGCCCGGGTTAGCTAGCTTGGTCCGCCCGCCACACCGCTCGCGACATGGTGGGAGGTGCGCCATTGCTCGCGTTGCTGCCTAACGACCACGCCTCTGTTGCGGACGCTCGTATAGAGCCCCCGCCCCGCGCGGCCCTCCCACCACAACCTGCCGCGCGGGGCGGGGGCACTCAAGGAGCGGCCGACGACAGCTGGCGATTGTTAGGCATCACATCACCCTGAGCCAGCTCACGCTACCCACTCAGTGGCATCCGCAAGTGAAGCGACAGCACGGCCGGGACAACGTTGCATCCGTCTGTGCCAACCTGCACCGACGTGAGGATGAGGGCTGCATACGGCGGGCGGGTTACTCGCACCGTGTAGGTCCCCTCCCGACCCGCAGAGTTCGGCGTGGCGAGCCGTTGGGCGTTGAGGTCAGGTCGGTTGGGTGGCACGGACACCGAGTCGCGAAACGCACCGTCTTGTAGCACGAGCGTCGCTCCGGAGCCGATGTACTCCTTCGTGACCCAGTCCTGCACAGTCACCACGACCGCCGGCCGGGGATCCAGCTCGCAGAGCGGCTGACGAAACCCGACGGCCTCATCCGAGGCACAGCCAGCCAACAGTAACCCGCTGAGTGCGGGTACGCAGCGACATCGCGAGGACAGCCAAAAGACGCACATGCGCATGGCTCCTTTCAAACACGGCCTGCCGTCAGGACACCTCGGATGGGCGCACTGCCACGCGCCCTTGATCAAGAGCAATACTGCCCTGACCGTGGGTTCGCGCAAGAGGGTACCGGCGCGCGGGCATCTTCCTTTCGGCCATTTGGGCGACCAACGGGTCAGACCCTCGTATTGGGGTGCCGAGCGGCGGTCAGTCCGTCCTGAGGCGCGCATCCGGTACCGCCAGGGGGTCGCGCCCGTCTGCGGTGCAGGAGCCCGACGAGACGCACCGCGCAGGACACGCGACTGTCCACCAGGACGACATTGCCGGCCATCTTGCAGCGAGCCGCGGTGGTAGCATGTAGGCTTGCCCGCTGATCATTGGTAACCAGGGAGCCAAGCAGCGGTCTTCGAGAGAGGGCGCTTCTGGCGACCGCGTCAACCGCGATGGCTCCTGTGAATGCCTAACGCCCACGGTTCGCCCGCGGGCCATCAAATAGAGCCGTCGCACCCCGCGACGACCTCCATTGTGATCTACTAGTCGCGGGGTGCGACGGCCAGCCCTCCGGCCCGGCGGGCGCAACCGTTTGTTATGCTGCCCCGGGGTCACCGGCGCCCAGCGAGCCGAACGCCGCCGCCCGGTTGGCCCCGGGCACCTTCGACCGCCGCCGGACCGGGAAGCCCGCCGCATGAACCGCACCTCCCGCCGGCGAAGTGGGACCCGAGCGAGGCAGTGCCCTCTACAGTGGGACGCGAGGTAACTCCGGCGAGCCGGTGGGGGCGACCAGCACCCCGAGCACGGTTGCCATGAAGCAGGCCGCGGGGAGCACGCGCGGGCCAGCCTCCCAGTACTCACCAGCCTTCATGCGCGTGGCCGCGCGGCCGGTGCCGACAGCATGATCGCCGTCAGACAAAAGAGATCTCGCCGGGGAGGCACTCACCACTCTCCCAGTGAGCATAACGACCCGCGGTTCGCCCGCAGGCCAGAATACAAAGCCGCCGCACCCCGCGACGACCCTGCCCTGTGATCTACTAGTCGCGGGGTGCGGTGGCCAGCCCCACGGCCTGTCGGGCGCTACCGCTTGTTATGCTCCCGCGGGGCCGCTGACGCTGAGCGAGCAGCCCGCCGCCCCTCCGTTCGGCCCCGTGCACCCTCGACCGACGCCAGGTCTCGGCCGGACGCGAGCGGCGCCGCTCCTCACCGACCACCTTGGTACCCGAGGCACTCCCTCCCGCCGGGCACCCCCCGAGCACCGTGTTCAACCGGCGGCCGCGTTATCCGCTGGTGACGGTTGCTCCCGCTGTGCTGTGTGGACGTAGCGGATAACGCGGTCGCGACCCCGCCGCCGGTGGTGCTGTTGAGAACAACAGCGCGACAACTCAAGGAAGCGCCACCACTGCCCCAGTGAGCATAACGTTTCGGTTCAAATGCAGCCGCTTCGATCAAGCGAGCGTAGCGAGCACTCAGTACCGCGGCTGACTTTTGCAACCGTTTGTTATGCCGCAACGTTCGACGCAGCATGTCGCAATGAAGTATGGAACAGGAACGGCAAGTGGTGCCAGCCCCATACTGCCTCGGCAATCGTACCGGAAAGTGTCACCGCCCGGCCGACAAGGCTTCGTGCTTTGAGGAAGTCCTCGCGGGTGAGGAACAGTTGAAGCTCGCGCACGTTGGTCCGCACTGACCTGTCCGCAGAGCCATGTCGCACACAGACGGGTCGCGTGACTCGAAGGACAATCACCGAATCCGGTTCGTCGCCCTTCGCCAGACTTTCGTAGTTCGGGCGACCTGGATATACGCGCGCAATCACCTGCCCCTCCAGTCGCACGCTGTCAGTTTCGAGGGCGATGCATGGCGCACCATCGTCGCTCTCACCCCTCGGCTGTTCCGCCGGTTCGCGCCCTAGCGACGCCGCGGCTGAAGCTGAATCCGGTACTTCCAGAGGCGCCGGAGGGATCCGTTGGAGCGCTCCTTCGATGTCTAACGGCTGGCCCCGCAGGTAGCTGCTCCATAGATCGAGCACGATCCCCGATGCGTCGTCCGGGTGAGGGTGACCGCGCTGCCTCAGATACTGCATGACTTCACGTCCCGCTGACTCCCGCAGAAACCCGTTTCGCAGAAACAGCCCCAACGAGAAGTGATACTGCCAAAGGGACTCGGGGAGCACCGCTCTAAGACGCTCCCGTTCAGCGGGCTCGACCAGGGAATCCAATGAAACGAACGCTTGCCGAAGGCTGCTAACCGGCAGCCGCGCGTCGCTGAGCTGCACCCCGGTCAGCTGGGAGAAGTCGTCGTCGATCGGCCCCCACAACTGCCAGCCGACGAGCAGCACAGCCAGAGATGCACCCGCTGCGAGAACGCATGCCCTTCTCTTCATTGCGGATCTAGTGGCCCGGCTCAAGTTGCGGCATAACGCCCACGGTTCGCCCGCGGGTGATCATATAAAGCCGTCGCACCCCGCGACGACCTTGCCTGTGATCTACTAGTCGCGGGGTGCGGCGGCCAGCCCCGACACCCGCGGGCGCAACCGTTTGTTATGCTGCCCCGGGGGCGGCGACGCCCGGCGAGACCGCCACTGCCACCCGATCGGCCCCGGGCACCCTCGACCGTGGCCTCGCGCGGACGGCCGCCCCGGGCACCGCTCACGGTTGGGCACAGCGGGCCCCGAGCGAGGCACCACCCCGTGCAGTGGGACCCGAGGTAACGCGAAGGAGTCGGTGGGGGCGACCGACGCCGCGGACACGGTTCTTATAGAACAGGGCGCGGGGAGCACGCGCGGGCCGGAATTCCGGTGGGCGCCGTAATCAATGCGCGTGGCCCCGCGGCCGGTGCCGACAGCATGATCGCCGTCAGACACAAGAGATCTCGCCGGGGAGGCACCCACCACTCTCCCAGTCAGCATAACGTTACGGTTCACCTGCAGCCGAACAGATAGAGCGCGCGAAGCGCGCGCTCAATAGCTCGGCTGACTGGTGCAACCGACTGTTGGGCAGCCGCGCTCTCACAGGCCGATGACCCGATTCCAGTCGCTAATGTACATATAGAGGCGCTGGAACTCCATAGCAGGAGCATGCGATTGTGCGCGATGAAGTTGCGCGCCTTCTCAAGCTCTTCCATCCGCTGCTTAATCCAGTGCTGCGTGGGGACAATGTCCTTGAAATGGTCCCACTTGGCAACGATGATCTGCGCCAGGTGACCGAAATCAATGAAGCCGAGGTGGTCGCTCTTCTCGCCCTCCAACCACGTGTCCTTCATGGCCGCCTCGCGTCGGCTCTCCGCTTGCTCCCTGATCTTCGTGGGGAGCTGATTCTGCCAATCAGGTCCTTCCTTCTCTTGGAGGGCCTCACGTATGAAGTCTCTGATCTCATTCTCGAAGCAGAAGAGAACCGCATAAAGACGCGCCATTTCGAGGGCTTGGTTACGGCGAGCCACTCCGAAGGGGGCGAGGGCCTCCCGAAGAAGATTCTCTTCCGCCTCAGTGGCATTGCTGCCGATCTGGATGCCGGCCTTGCGAAAGACCTCGGCTTCGGCTTCGAACATGAGCCCGCGAAACAGGAAGTCGCGCACGTCCTTCAAAAGAGATGCTCCTTCAGGGACTTGAAGATTGCATTGTAGACCTCTACGTCCTTCGTCGCAGGCAGGTGGATCTGGATGTTGTAATGAAGGGTTGCACCCTTCTCGACGTAGCCTGTGATGTCGTTCTTGCCCTCGTTCTTGAGCGGCGGGACCGTCGGAGGAACCTCGGCGGGGGTGGCCTTCGCGCGCAGATCAGCGTGCGTGAGGAGCCCCAGGAACGTCTTGGTCATCAGGCCAGCGACGTTGTCACTCACGTTGTGGAAACTCTTGAACTTTCCTTCGATGGCAGCCTTGTCGGAGGATGACGGATGTTCTTTGATCAGGAAGAGGTCTCCGTATGCATCGCGCAAGGCCTGCGCAAGCACCGTCTTCGAACGCGAGTGGTCGCGATAGTCGTGATACCGCTGGGTCGGTACCCCATCGGCCGTCAGAAAGCCGAGGGCCTTGAATAGCGCGATGAAGGCTCTGTCGTTGGTCGAACCAAAGCCCCAGTCTTTCAGCAGCTGCTGCGTGAATCGTTCAGGCGCCTGACCATCTCGGATCTTGCCGAGAATGTCGCCGATGCGATTGGTCGGAAGCACGTAAGCGTTCGCTAGTCCCACAGTGGCTCTCCTCTGCGTCTTGGTGCGGCGCTGCGATGAATGTCGTCACGATCTAGGTCTGCCCAACGTCCCACGCTCTCAGGCGGGGCCTCTCATAAAGCCGCCGCACCCGGCGGCAGCCCTTGCCTTTACACTATAGGCCGCCGGGTGCGGTGGCCAGCCCTCCGGCCCCGTCCTGAGCTGCGTGTTGTTATGCCGTACGCGCAGCTTGCTGGTCGCTTGTCACCTTTGTGGAATGCTACCTGGCCTGCCAGAGAACGAGGTCAAGCTTCTTCGTGGCGGTCAGCGCTTCGCCGCCGAGGGCGTCGTCGAATTGTCGGATGAAGGCACGACCTTCCCGTGTAGCGAGAAAAGTGGCGAACAGATCGCGAAGCTTCGAATGCACGTCTGTGGCTCGCTGGAGCCGGGTGGCGGCGTCTCCGTAGGTTGCAAGCCGCAGGTGGACATTCTTCAGCACCAGCTGATCGATCACTGGCTGAGCAGGATCGAGTGTTGCTACGAGCTTGCTCGCGAATGAGGCTTCCACGCGACCAGTCGCGGCGTGGAGGTCCCGGATCACTTGGTCGAACTGCACACCCCGCTCCTTCCGCTCTTCGAACAGGCGATAGAGCGCCGTGCGCCATGTTGCCGCGCGACGTACCCGATAGTAGCCGTTGAAGGTTCGTTGGAACGCCTCATCGACGGACACATCGCGCCGTAGCGCCTCGCGCTGCAACCATCGATACTTCGCGATTGCGGGCTCGAGTCTCCCGAGCGCTCGCGCGATCGTAGGCTGCGTCAGGACGATCGCTGGCGTTCTAGGTGTCGGCTTCATGTCAGGCGATCGGCATAACGTCCATGGCTCACAAGCGGGCGCTCCTATCAAGCCGTCCCGCCCGCCGCGGAACCTCGCCTTAGCATATCAGGCGGCGGGCGGGGCGGCCACCCCACGGCGCCCGGCTTGTGCAGCCATTTGTTAGGCCTCAGCCTTTCGGCGGCGGCGCCGCCCGCGCTCGGACGCCACCCGCTCCGACAGGTACACCTTCAGCAGCGATTGATAGGGGACGTCACGCTGATTCGCCTGCACCTTCAACTCCTCCAGCAGGTCGGCCGGCAAGCGGAGCGAGATCGTCTCCGTGCTGGGCTTGAGGCCCGGCAGCCGCACGCGGCGCGCCTGACTCCAGTCGACGTACTCCGTCGAGTCATGCGTCGCCCAAAACGCCCGCTCGGCATCCTCCGACGCAAACCGCGGCACCGGCCGGCGCTTACTCGTCGCTCGCTTCTTCGGCTCGCTCATAGACCCTCCGTTCCCGTCGATTCATGTCCCGAGCCGATAGCACCCGGATCAGGCTCCCGCGCAGGGTGAACACCAGAAACAGCCGCCGCTCGCCGGCCGTGCGGCCGAGCACGTAATACCGGGCCTCCGACGCCGAGTGTTTCGTGTCCGCGACCACCACGAGCGGATCCCGGAAGAAGACCTGCTCCGCCTCCCCCGGGCTGACGCGATGGCGCGCCCAGAGCTTGGGCGCATTCCCGTCATCCCAGTCGAAGCCGTCGCACCGCGCCAGGTCGTCGTAGACATCGGCCACAGGGAAGGTATACGATACTCATATACGGCAGCGCAAGCCCCCGGCCTGGAGGTCTGCGCGGCCACGGCCGACGGCGCCTGCGGATCTGAGGTGGGGAGGCCTGACGATCCCGAGCCCTCGCGCTGAGGCCTAACGTCCATGGCTCACATGCGGGCGCTCATATCAAGCCGTCCCGCCCGCCGCGAACCCCCGCCTTACGGTATCAGGCGGCGGGCGGGACGGCCAGCCCTCTGCGCCCGTCTTGTGCAGCCATCTGTTAGCCCGCCCCTTGCCAGTATGTCAGCTCTGACATATGTTCCGCCATGGCCACCGCCGACAAACCCGTCGTCTGGCTCCACGGGGAGGTGAAGTCGCCGCCCTTCTCGCCCGCCGCCCGCGTTGAGGCGGGAACCCTGTTGCGCCGTCTGCAGCGGGGCGAGCGGCTCGGCATGCCGGCCTCCCGGCCCATGAGTCGGATCGGTGCCCGCGTTCACGAGCTCCGCGTGGTGGATATCGACCGAACCTGGCGGCTGATCTACCGGGCCGATCCGGATGCCATCATCATCGCCGAGGTCTTTCCCAAGACGACCGCGCAGACGCCCGACGCGGTCATTCCGGACATGTCAACGCCGGTTCAAGGCGTACGATGCGGCCGCTGCCGCCGAGGAGTGACACTCATATGGATGCGAAGAAGCGGAAGCGTCTCGAGGCCGCCGGCTGGACGGTCGGTACGGCGGCCACGTTCCTCAACCTCTCCGACGCCGAGGCCACGCTCGTCGATATGCGGCTCGCCCTCAGCGCTTCGCTCCGCGCCCGGCGCACGAAGCACCGCATGACGCAAGCGACTTTGGCGAAGCGGCTCCAGTCCAGTCAGTCGCGCATCGCGAAGATGGAGGCGGGCGATCCGACCGTCTCGCTCGAGCTCTTGATTCGCGCGCTGCTCACGGTCGGGGCGTCGCGACGAGACGTCGCCTCTGCACTCGCCAAGCGCGTGGCTTAACCCAGCCAAGCTTCTCCTTCGCGACGGGCTAACGTTCACATTCACCCGCGGGCGCGCCACCAACCGGAGCGCGCCCAAAGGATATAGAGGGCCGTTGGCGCCCCAGACCTTCCACCGGAAGCTGCACTCCCGCCACCGGAGGCGCCAGCGGCCCTACCGGCTGGGCGCAGAATCGGGCACCGGCACGACGGGCGCGCCCGCCGGGTGCAATGTACTGTTAGGCATCACGCGCCCGGCGTCCTTGGTTGTTCGGATAGAGGGAGGCCGCTTGGGGCATACCAGCGGACGGGGAGGAGCGTCCGGCGCAAGCGTTCCGCATCCACTGGTACAGCGCCCGCACCCGTTCAAGGTCTCCAGCCTTCAGCGGTGTATTGTCCCGGGCGAACGCGGCGCGCATCGCGACAGTGTCGCCCTGAGCGACTGCCCGCTGCCGCTCCGCGATCTCCGCTGGATCCCGCGGCAGCGTCGTCCGCATCCCAGCGACCCGTCCGGCGGAGTCGAGGGTCGCGGACACGATCTCCGGCGTGGCGGCGCTGGGCAGTGACGGGCTCGCCGTGGACATCAGTAGGACCGATCGCTTCACGGTATCCTCGAACAGACGGATCCGCCTCCCACCGGCGAGACCGCGCTCCCACTGCACCTCATGGCCGCGGTGCACAATGAACCTGCGCGTCGGGTCACCGCCCGGGGTTAGCGGAAGCTCAGCTCGCGGTATGGCCGTGCACGGCGGCGCCGTCGCGGGAGGCATCGCTAGCGGGTCGACTGGACCCTGGAGGCTCCCAGCGAGCGCGGCAACTAACAGCGTTTGAAGGCCGCTCCGCACGTATGCTCTTCTCTTTGTTGTATGCCTAACGACCCGCACTCTCGCGCGGGGCTTCAAATAAAGCCGTCGCACCCGGCGGCGGACCTGCCCCTACTCTACAAGCCGCCGGGTGCGGCGGCCAGCCCCCAAGCCCCGTCGCGAGCTGTGCGCTGTTAGGCCGAGCCTCAGTCGCGATTGAGCCCTGGGCGGAGCGCTGAACAGTACGGCGGGCCCGGTTGCTCGCAGCGCAGCAGGACATATGACTCAACCACCGTCGCGCTCCCTTGTCGAACGCGGTAACGATAGAGGCCCGCCGGGAGCAACAGGAAGTGCTCCATCGTCGTGCGCGGGGACCGCTGCATGCCGGCGATCTCGAACGTCGCCGCACCGAGATCAAGGGGTATCAGGAAGCGGACGGTGTCGCTCACTCCGCCAACCTCTGGTGGGCGGTCGAACGGCACGCTGGCGCGGTCCAAGCCGCGCTGGCCCACGGGCGGCGCGCGCCACGTCGCTCCTGCGATTTCGCTGAGCAGTTGCTGCGTAAATGAGTCCGCAAGCTCCAACCCGTCGCCGCAGCGTAGGAGGCGCAGGGTGGGCCCGACCACGTGCGCTCCCACCAAGTACTGACGCCCAGCCTGAAACAGAGCGCAGGGGGCATCGTCGCCCACGACGACGGTCACGCTGTCCGGCATCCCACCACGCCACGACGAGTCGACCGCGAACCGGACCAAGCGGTCGTTCCCCACCGTGTCCACCGCGAGCGCGCGCCCGGCGAACAGAACGGGCGCCTCGCTCGCGCGCAGGATCCGCGGCACCGGCTGATCGGCCGGCGTCACGATGAGGCATGAGCACGCCGCCCAGCTGCGAGCCGCCGTGATCGTGCTGAAGGCCAACATCAGTCCCCAGCGGATTGGGATCATGGTTCCATTCGGCCTAACGCCCATGGCTCACATGCGGGCGCTCTTCAAGCCGTCCCGCCCGCCGCGAACCCTCGCCTTACGGTATCAGGCGGCGGGCGGGACGGCCAGCCCTCTGCGCCCGTCGTGCAGCCATCTGTTAGCCCGCCCCTTGTCAGTATGTCAGCTCTGACATATGTTCCGCCATGGCCACCGCCGACAAACCCGTCGTCTGGCTCCACGGGGAGGTGAAGTCGCCGCCCTTCTCGCCCGCCGCCCGCGTTGAGGCGGGAAGCCTGTTGCGCCGTCTGCAGCGGGGCGAGCGGCTCGGCATGCCGGCCCATGAGTCGGATCGGTGCCCGCGTTCACGAGCTCCGCGTGGTGGATATCGACCGAACCTGGCGGCTGATCTACCGGGCCGATCCGGATGCCATCATCATCGCCGAGGTCCTTCCCAAGACGACCGCGCAGACGCCCGACGCGGTCATTCGGACATGCTCAACGCCGGTTCAAGGCGTACGATGCGGCAGCTGCCGCCGAGGAGTGACACTCATATGGATGCGAAGAAGCGGAAGCGTCTCGAGGCCGCCGGCTGGACGGTCGGTACGGCGGCCACGTTCCTCAACCTCTCCGACGCCGAGGCCACGCTCGTTGATATGCGGCTCGCCCTCAGCGCCTCGCTCCGCGCCCGGCGCACGAAGCACCGCATGACGCAAGCGACTTTGGCGAAGCGGCTCCGGTCCAGTCAGTCGCGCATCGCGAAGATGGAGGCGGGCGATCCGACCGTCTCGCTCGAGCTCTTGATTCGCGCGCTGCTCACGGTCGGGGCGTCGCGGCGAGACGTCGCCTCTGCACTCGCCAAGCGCGTGGCTTAACCCAGCCAAGCTTCTCCTTCGCGACGGGCTAACTTTCTATTGTACATCGTTGAGATCCTGCGGTCTCCTACGTTATCCCGCCGGCCAGCCCCTGAGGAAGACCCGAACCACCCCTCCCCCGCAGCGTAACTCGCCGCCGAGGGGGCGGGTTGACCGCCGATGTGCACAAGAATAACTCGGCCCAGCAGGCGCAGCGGAGGATGACGTAAACCCTTCGCCACCACACCGTTAGATCGACGGAGGCCGCCGCGGACGATCCGGAATTGGGCAGCTGGAAAGGCAGCAATAACTGCCGGGGCGGGTACCGTGCTTTGCTATGGGGTGGACGCCGCCTTCTATCGGAGGTGCACGGCACGAGCTACGCGGCAATAACTGGCGCGAATTGGACGTGTTCTCACGCGTCTCCGCCCCGCATCAGCTGCGCAGCCGGTCCAGCGGGCTCCGCACCCCAAGACGTCCGCGATTCAACACGTGGGTGTATATCATCGTCGTCGCGACGTCGGTATGACCCAGAAGCTCCTGGACGGTCCGGATGTCGTAGCCATCCTCGAGCAAGTGCGTCGCAAAGGAATGGCGCAGCGTGTGGCACGTCGCGCGCTTCGCGATCCCGGCAGTACGCACCGCCTCCTTCACCGCGCGCTGCACCACGCTCTCGTGTAGGTGGTGGCGACGCATCTGACCAGTCTCCCCATCCCTATAGATGCGAGTCGCCGGGAATACCCACTGCCAGGCCAACTCGCTCGCCCAGGAAGGAGCCTTGCGAAGCAGTGCGCCCGGTAACGGAGCATACCCACGACCCGCTCGCACGTCCCGGTCATGGAGTTCCTTCACACGCTCCAGTTGGATCGCCAGCGGCTCGCGCGCACCCTCGGGGATCATCGTGACGCGATCCTTGTCCCCCTTCGCCCGCCGAATCCGCAGCTCACCACACTCCAGGCTCACGTCCTTCACCCGCAGGGTCAGACACTCCATCAGGCGAAGCCCGGACCCGTAGAGGAGCACCGCGACCAGGTACGGGACGCCCTCCATGGCGTCGAACAACCGGCCCACCTCGTCCCGGGACAGGACAGCAGGCAGTCGCGGGGGGCTGGTGGTCCGAAGCACGGCACGCAGGTCGGAGACTTCGCGACCCAGAACGTGCCGGGACAGGAAGACCAGGGCGCTGAGTGCCTGCACCTGCGTCGCGCGTGCCAGCCGGCGTGCCGCCGCCAGGTGCGTGATGTACGCGACGATCGCTTCCTCCCCGAATTCGGCGGGATGCACACGCTGGTGGAACTTCACGTAGCGCGTGACCCACTGGACGTACGCAAGCTCCGAACGCGGGCTCATCCCGCGTGCCCGAATGGCTGCGCGCAGTTGATCGAGAAGGCGAGGCGGCTTGGCTTCGGTCATGGACCCGTCCAAGGTGCGTCACTCCTCAACATCTCGCGGTACCGCATGCCGATCCATGGGGGCCGATTCACTGCAACGCAGCAGCCCGGAGCGGGCCCGCGATGTCGTGCGCTGTCGCACCACCTTCCAACGGGAGATCCTCAACGTCGCGCCACTACATCATCAGGTTCCTGGCGCGAGCTGCTCACCAATGACACGTCGCTGCTGGCCCCGGATGTTCGGCTGGGCTTTCGGGAGTATCACGCCCTGCTCGCCTACACGCTGCAACGTCGCGAGAAACTCGATCGCCCGATTGAGGCGTTGGCCCTCTCCCCCTGAGCCCGCTGGTTGCCGCGCGAGCCTAGATGCGGCCCCGCAGCGAGCGCGCGACGCACCACGCCGCCCTCCCCCTCCAGAAGGAGGTCCACCCCGAAGGCGTACCCGGAGCCGCGGCCAGACGGCGCCACGACCCCAGGATCCTACCTCCCAGCTGCCGCCATCTACGCGGCCGCCGGCACCTCCACCGGTGACCCCGTCGGTGGCGCGTCCACCTTCTGCGCGCCAGAGTCGAGACCGGTCGGGACGAAACGCGCCAACGTCGTCCACTCCGCCAACCGCTGCGGCTGGTCCTCCAGCCGCGGGGCAACCATCGCGTCCAACACTCGCACCAGGTCACGCCCCTGCGCGTACGCCCGCCGCAGCGCTGCCGTCGCTGACGCGCGCTTCGACACCTCCACCGCCTGCGACGAAATCGCCGCCCGCAACTCCGCCGCGACCGTCGTGATTCGCGTCGCGAAATCCTCCTGCAACCCCGACGTCACAAACGCGTCCCGGTACTCCGTCGCCGCACCGGCCATCGCCTCGGCGATCGAAATCAGCGCCTGATAGTCCCGCGCCTGCGGCATGGCAAACGTTGTCAGCAATGCCTTGTTGCCAGGGAAGTTCAGCTTCGCCGCACCCGACAGCGGCAGCAGAAACTCCCGGCGGAGCCGCCGCGCCAGCGCCCGCTTCTCCTGCGTCCGGCCTCGCGCTTGTCGCTGTCGCACCTCCTGACTTCGTGACTGCTCGTCCAACTCCGTCACGATCGCGCCCAGCCGCTCCACCATCTTCCCGATCGACCCCAACCCCACCTCGGGCGCGTTCGTGGCGAGAAATTCCCGGATCTGGCGGAAGACCCGGATCGACTGCTTCTGGTGCCTCTCCATATGCGATCTCCTTGAACCGCTGGACGCAGGGCCCTCCCTGAACCACGGCGCGTCCGTTTAACCGTGGCTCAATTGCTTCAGGAACGGTCCCTCCACCATCCCGGCTTGCCGCTGTCGTCGCGCGCACCACCGCGTCGATCGGCCGCACGACCGCGCCGTGCACGCGCCGCGCCGCACTCAACCGCCGCGCAGCTAGTCCTGAGCGCTCCGCGTGCGTCGCGGGCGTTGCACACCGACCCCCCGTCGTCGCGTAGCCGCACTCATGCGGGGCAGCGTGGCACCGGAGCGACGCACCGTGCTCCCCAGGCAGGCCGCGATACAGTCGCGTCGTCGCACTGCCACTCGCGACAGTCGCCCAACGCGTCCTTCGTGCCGCACGTCCTCTCCTCGTCGGCGCGCCGCTATGCCTTGGCGACGCGCCGCAGACCCAGGCCGTCCCGCAACACCGCCGCACCGCCACGCGATCGCTCCCCAACGACGCGCAGCTCCTCCGAAGCGGCGCGGCCGCTATCCCACCGGCCGCTGCGGCGCGCCGAGGCGTTCCCCAGCCCCTCTCCCACGCCGCCGTACTCGTCGGCGTCGCCGCGCCATCGCGCCTGATCGCCGCACCGTGCGCCGCGATCGACGACCACAGGCGTCCCCGCGACGCGCGATTGATCGAAACCAGGACCGGAGGGATCTCGACGGCCGCCGCGTCGTCCCGTGTCGCCGCGCTGCCGCACGCGGGGCGCGCCCAGTCGATCCGGGACATCACGCAGGCGGCCCTCGCCGCTGCAAACCGGGTCCGCCAGGTCGCCGCGCGACCGCCGCGACGCGCTGCCCCCTACTCCTTAGGCGCGCAAGCCCTCGATTTCGCAAGGGGGTGACGTCTGTTTCGAGCGCACTGCTCGGCTGCGCAACCACTGCTAAATCATTCGAGGACAGGCGCTTGGATCACCGTTCGGGAGCCCGATGCCGTGGCACTATCCCCGGCTTAAGGCCCGCCCAACCCCAGGGTCTCGGACCAAGCCCACGCCTGCCAATTTGACATGGGCAACATTTTCGCAGCTTGGGGCAGAGTATGGTCATCAAGCCGCCTAGGAGGCATTTTGGTGACCCGACTCAGCTGGCCGGACGGCATCATGGACGAGGATCCACCCCCAGCGCGGGCCCCGCTCGCCCTCGTTGTTGATCAACACCCCGAGACCCTCGAGGCATTCATCGGCGAGCGCTTCTCGGGGTTGTACGCGGCGGCACATGCGTACGCCGGGACGCTCTTCCCCGTCACCGAGGTGGAGGACGTGGTACAGGACGCGTTCCTCACGCTCTGGAAGGGACTCCAGCCGCCGAGCGCCACGCCCGATGCGGACAGCCTGCGCGCTCGACTCTTTCGCCATCTCAAGGATCGAAAGGCTCGTCGCGCACGCGACGACGCCCGCCGCAGCCGGAAGTTGTACTTGATCACCCCCGGCCCGGCCATCCGGCGATGGATGAGCATCACGCAGCCGCAAGAAGCGAACGAGCTTCATCAAAATATCGATGGCGTACTCGATCGAATGCGACCGACCTGGCGAGAGGCCTGGGTCCTTCGATATCGCCACGATCTCAAGCTGGACGAGGTCGCCACCATCCTCGGCAAGGCGGCGGTCACCGTCCGCGTGGATGTGACCCGTGCCAACGAACTGATCCGCCGCGCCCTCACGGATGCCGGCTTCGCCCCGAGACATCCGAGCGGAGGAAGCGATGACTCATGACGTGATCGACCACGAGCGCGAACTGGCCAGGACACGGGCCGAGCTGCCGGACACAGCGTTGCTGACCGACTACACCCTGGGAGTCCTCTCCGCCGGGGAGACAGACGCGATAGAGCGTCGCCTCATCGAGGACGAGGAGTTCCGTGCCTTTGCCGCACCGATCCTCGCCGCCACACGCGCCGCGCGGCTCCAGCCGCACGTCACCAGCGAGCAGGTGGGTTTGGCATGGCACCGCTTCCGTGAGACGGTGAGGCGCACCACTCCCCACCGCCGGTCGCGAGCGCAATTCTCGCGCTGCGCCGGTGGCAACTCGCTGCCCTCCTCTTGGTCGCGGCGCTCACCGCGACGGCCTGGTTCGCGCCTTGGCTGGGCCCGCGACTCGGGGACCGGGGGTGTACGAACATGTCGTGACCGAAGCCGCCGGCCGGGAGGTGACCCTCATCAACGGGGGCACGGTCCGCCTGTCTGCCGGCTCGCGGTTCTTCCGGCAGACTCATGTTGGACGCGACGGCACGCTCACCTTCACGCTGCACAGGTGCGGCCAACTTCCAGCTGCCGACGCTCGCACGCGGCGCCTATCACGTGCTCACGCCATCGGGCCGCGTCGTGGTCACCGGCACGCGGTTCGTCGTGGACGTCCGCGACCCGCAGGTCACACATGTCCGCGTACGAAGGCTCCGTCCTGCTGGAGCCCGTTGGCGCAGGCGCGAGCTACGACGCCGTGTCCTCGTGCAGAACCAGGAAGGACTGCTCGTCTACAACCAACCACCTCGGAGGACGCAGTGACCCCGCATTCGCCGATTCTCCTGATTACCGCGGTACGCGCGGCGGCTCGGCTCCACGACGGCCACCTGAACGTTCCGCACGTCGATCCCATGACCTCGCTCCGGTTCGTCCAGGCAATCGGAGGTGAGGCCCATGCGGCCCTCTGGGGGGGACATACCAGCTGGCCGCTGCAACCGGCGATGACCGTGGCCGACCTGGAGGCGCTGGCCGAACGCCGCAAGATGCTGCGCGCCCGCCCGCGGGCGGCCGACGTCATGGTCGCCGACATCGACGGCGCGCGGATCGCGGGCGTCATCGATGAGGTCCATGATCTCGCGTCCGGCCGCCACCTGGTTTCGTGTTCGGTGGTGGTCGCCCGCGGCCACGGGCGCCACACCCGGGTCACGCGTACCCGTCGACTCTGCGGACTGACACGAGGCGATCTGTTTATTCGCTGGTACGACCATTCACGCCAGGAGGCCGCATGAAGTGGAACACCCAGCGCGCTCGCATCCGGTGGGCCGCGATCCAGGACGAAGTGCGCCCCAGGGTGCGGGCAGCCGCATGCCACCTCGCGGATCGCGCAGAGTTGGCAACGACCTGGAGCAGGATGGGCTCCTGGCCGTGTGGATCTATCTCGCGCGCTTTGGCTGGCGGGCCCCGGTGTCGTCGTGCGTATGCGTCGCCGAACAAGCGATGCTCCGCGCCAGGGCGCGGTCGTATCGCTGGCATCGCCGCATCGACACCCGGTCCTCGAACAGGTGCAGCAGGCCAGGGAGCGTGCCGCATGAGCGCCACTGGCTCCCCTGGTCGCCGTGATCTCTTCCGCCGCCCCGGCCCAGGACCAGGGAATCACCTGGTACCTGACTCCCTCGCACGGCGGAGAATACCCCCTCGCCTTACGCATCAACCGATCGCTGCTCGCCGCCGGCCTCGACACCAGCGCCCTTCTGGGCGCGCTTGCCCGGGTCGCCCAGGATCACCGTCCCTTCGCGGAGGTTCGACGTCGGTTGCCCACCGAGGCCAGCTACCCCGAAGCTCGGGTCACGCTGACGTACTCAGACACCCTGGGCGTGGAGGCCACCGCGGAACTGGTGCGCCGCGCCAGGGGTCGCGGTCGCGCGCGCGCGCCATGGCAGACCTCACCTGGTCTACACGCAACTTGTGGATTGGGGCCCGGTCGTGCGCTTGCGGGTGTCAGACATGGTGAAACAAACCTTGAAGACGACCTGCTTACCGGGCGAGACGGCTCCACGCGCCTTCAGCCCGGGAACGCCGCTGCGCGCGGTTGACTCGGGTGCCGTCCCGGGACGAGCGCTCCCGACGCGCGCGCGACCGTGGGCGGGGCCCGTAGCCCGCATCGTGGTCACGCCGGACACGGTGGTCATGCGCGTCGGTGAGATGAAACCGATCTTCCTGCTCATGAAGCGCGCCGGCTACACCGCCACGGGCGATTCGGTGCGATTCACGCCGTGGTACACCTTCGTCGACGAGGCGGTGGCGCGCTTCCGGGACGGACAGGTCGAGGCGCTGTCGGTCGGCGTCGCGCGGGTGGAAATGGGAGAGATGGTGCAGGTCCCACGCCTTCAGCGCAGCCGGACGCTGCGGACCTTCTGGATCCGCGTGATGGCACCATGAGTGCGAGAGTGCGATCGCCCGTCGGCGACCAGGGTCATCACGCCGGTGCTCGACAGCGACTTGCTGGTCGAGGCCAGCTGGAATGATGTTTGGGGCGTCACCGGAGCGCCCGATGCCAGATCCTCAACGCCGACGGTGAAACGCTTGACCACGGCCCCGTCGAGGATCACGGCGGCGGCGAGACCGGGTATCCGCTGATCGCGAACCCGATCGCCCAGCCACTGGTCGATCGCGCGAGACTCGGCGTCGGAGAGCGTCACCGGTCGTTCGCCTCGATCGCAGGCGGTCAGCGCAGCGACCGACGCCACCAGGCAAGATCGCAAGCGTCGGGTTCGTACACGTGTCGTACGCATGGCGTCGTCCTCGCGGGCGGTCACTGGTCCGGCGTCCGACTGTACGGTCCTCCACTGGCGCTGTTTCAGGACGCCAGACAACCGCGCTAACCATTCCGCAGTGACGAGCTCGCGGCTCCCGGAGTCGAGCCGGCGCCTAACGCCGCCCGATGGAATTCCCGTACCTCATGCCTCCGATCACCGGACACACCGGCCGGCCCGACCGCCCGCGTACACGCGCGCTCAGCCGCGCCGGCGCCGCAGTTGGTCGATCGCCTTTGTCGCGTCGATCTGTCCCGAGGCCAATCCGTCCAGTACCTCGTCCACGCTCGCCGCTGGCGACGGGTCGGACGCGACGTCGTCGTCCGCTCCTCCCATGGCTTGCACGATCTCGTCAAGCCGCGCGCGGGCCGTGTTGTAGGCGATGCCGACGTCGGCGGCGAGGCGCTGCACGTTGGTGCGATGCTTCACCAGCAAGCCGACAAAGTCGAGTTGCTCACGCGTCAGGCGACCCACCCAGCCCAGGTCGAACCGACCCTCGAACACGGTCCCGGTGTCTGGGTTCTCGAGGCGTGTGACGATGAGCCGGCCACCGTCGAAAGGATCGCGTGGCGGGACGGGCAGCAGTCGACGCGTCATTCGTCGTCCAGCTCGCCCCGCCGAAACGCTTCGCCGAGCTTCGGGTCGACCGCGTTGTCCGACAGCTCCACGATCTCCTCGACAGTCAGGTCTTCCAGCCCGGCCTCCACCAGGGCGCGGATGTAGTCGGCCTCGACCCCATTCGACGCGAGTTCAACGATGTCCGACACCGACAGGTTGCGCAGTCCGGCTCCGACCAGCGACCGGACGTAGTCGGCTTCCACGCCGTTGGACGCGAGCTCAACAAGCTCCTCGACGGTCAGTCGCAGTCCGGCCCGATCGCCGGCGGGTCTCGACGCGCGGCGGGACGAGGCGGGCGGTTCCGCAATTGCCCCCAGCAACTCCTCTGCCTGATCGGCGTCTATCGTCCCACTGAGCATCATGTCCAGCACTTGTCTCGTCCTGGTGGTCATATTTATCTCCGGAATGGCGATATACACCAGCTTATGGGGTAATTTTGCCATCCGCAAGACCCGCTATGCCCCCGGTCCATCGCCAGTCCGCCTACTTGGGTCGCCGCCCAGCATGATCGAAGGGCCACCATGAGGTCCCCAGGCGCGCCGAATGTGAGCTGAGGGACGCTTTCGCCGGCCGGATCCGCCTCTCAACCGGAGACGGACGACTCCGCCGGCCGTGCCGCGATCATGAGTCATGCGCCTCTCGAATTCGCTCGCCACATCCGGCTGCTAGCTTCCATGATGTTGCGGCTCCTGATCATCGCGCAGTTGGCCGACATCAATGCGGGAAGTGGAACGGAACGCGGTCGCGATCCTCCAGATTTCCCGCTTTCGCGTCGCGCGCCTGGTGGATGCGGTTCATGTCAGCCGCGTGGAGGGTCTCTACACCGGGTGGGGAGTCGAGCACCGGTCGATCCGACAGCTGGGTCGCCTGGCGCTGCGGGGCAACGCCGGCTGGGCGTGGAGCGAGCACGCCGCACGTGGACGCGCGAGCGCCGAGCTCACCAGGGGCAGCTGGACCTTCGTGGCCCGTGGTGCCCGCACGCTCGATGTCACCAACGACTTTCGCACGGCGCGCGACAGCGGCGCAACGCTCAGCGCCCTCTTCACGGTGGACAACTACGACTACGTCGACCGACGACTTGCGTCAGTTGGCCTCGCGCGTCACTTCGGCCAGGGGCAACATGCCTGGCGCCTCGAGGTCGGTCCCGCTCACGATGCGGGAGTCGCACGCAACCTCCGGCAGGGGGTCTTCCCGCGCGACTCGGCGTTCCGCGAGAATCGGGTGGTGCGCGAGGGCGGCTAACTGGCGCACCTGGAGCGCCCTCGAGCTGCACGCCGCGGTCGCCACATCGCCGACACGCACCGGCGTCGGCGCCATGATCTCGGCGGAGCATGCCATCGGCACGCTGGACTACGCCCGGCTCGAAGGACGTGTCATCGGGCGCCGGATTCGTGGTCCACTTACCCTCGCCGGGCGCCTCGATGTCGGCGTCGTGGCGGGAGGCGCTCGTCCGCCACAGCAACTGTACGAGCTTGGTCGCAACCAGGGGCTGCAGGCGTATGGCTACAAGGAGTTTGCCGGCGATCGCGCCGCGGTCGGGCGGACGCTCGCGCTGGTTCGCGTGCCGATGCTCCAGTCGCGACTGCCGATCAAGCGCTGGTTCATCCCCGCTCCGACGCCGGCCGTGGCCGTTGGCCTGCAGGGCGCCTGGTCGGCGCTGAGCGGCCCGGACGCCCGGCGGGCCAACCAAGAGCTGTGGCAGCCGCTTCGGGCTCCGACGGACGGGATCAGGACATCGGTCACGCTGGGGATGCGCTTCTTCGGTGGGGCGGTCGGTCTCGGGACCGCCCGGGCGCTGGACCGCGGACCATGGAGGTTGAGCGTTGAGTTCGGTCAGCCGCTCTGACGCGGTTGGGCCAACGACCTAGCGAAGGCAGGCGCCGGCCGGCGAGAGTGGCGGCGGCCGCCGGCTCGTCAGGCGCCAGACGCCTTGGTCCACCAGCGTCGCCATCCCGAGCGTGACCCGGCAGGTGGGATCGCGCCGTCGCGGGACCACGTGCACGAGGTCGAAGAGTGCCGCCGACGCACGCCGCAGCGCGTGATGGCTCCCAAATATGCGTTGCAGCTGGCTCTCGGCGGCCTGCCCCTCCGTGACGTCGACCATCTCCACCCCCGCCGGCGCTGTTACCGGCCCACGGATCAGCCCGGCCCGCTCGCTGCCGTTGGAGGCCCGGGACAACGCCAGCATCCGGTCATCAGAGGAGGCGTAGACGATGACGCGGCCTGCCATCCGTCGCGCAGCCGGAAGCACGAGGTCCCGGAAACGCCACACTTCCACGTCGGGTGCGAAGAACGCGATGGCCCGGAGTGGATCTCGCACCAGGGCCGCTTGCAGGTCCGGGTCTCCAGCCAGCGACTCGCCCACGAGTTGCGATCCCATGGAGTGAGCCACCAGGAGCATGCGATGGCCGCCGATCGCCGGCAGCAGGTCACGCAGGGTGCGTGAGAACGCCGGGCGACTCTCGACGGCCGCCGCCGAATCGTCGCGATAGGACCTGGAGAAGATCTGGCCCGCGCTTGGCCAGGTGACGCCGGACCCTCTCGCGGGCCAGCAGAACACGACCCACGGCACAGGAGAACGCGAACGGACCTGGGCTTGTGCGGCATGCTCCCACGCTTCATGCAGTGAGGTCCCAAACCCATGCACGTAGAGGATCAGGAGCGAATCCCCGGTAGGCGCGCTCCCCGTGCGCGCGCGCAGTTGCTCCACGAACACCTCCCGGGTGAGGCGCACGGAGTCTGCCACCGTGATCTCGACCGCGCCGCCCAGCACATCGTCCGATTGGACGACACTGACCACGAACCCATACTCGAGCGAGTCCGCCAGGCGACGTGTATCGCGACCCTCCTCCCGTGCACGCACCGAGACATACCAGAGCGTGTCGACAGGGGACCGCGCGATCGCGGGAACGGCAGGCCGCCGTGAGCAGCACGGCGGGACCAGCGGCACGAGCATGGCAAGAACCGCGGCGACGAACCTGCCAACACGTGGCAGCGCCCCGCGCGCGTGCCTCCGGTCCGGTGCTCGGGTCAGAATGAGAGCTTGAACCAGTGGGCCAGTCGCGTCTTGATCGACGAGTGGCGCGGCAGGAACGCATACACCTGCGAGGGTTCGTCGAGCCACCAGCTCTGTCCAATAAGGGCGCTCCGCGGCCTGGAGTTCGTCGTGCCAGCGCTGCAGCACCTCACCACCCACATCGCGCATCGCCTCCGGATAGTCCTGGAAGGTCGCATTGACCGCCGACCGACGTTGCACCTGCGCCAGCCGGAGCTGGGCGAACTCCGCGCTCAGCTCCGCCCAGTCGGCGCGGGCAAACAGGGTCCAGGCCTCGCGCGACGCGAAGAAGTTGGCCTTCATGTGCAACTGCGACGTGGCCACCGACTCGAAATCGCGCGTGCTGTCGGGCGATGCCACGAGGCGGACGGTGCTCGCGGTGCGCGCGAGTCCGCCGTAGACGTCCGGCGGAAAGGCAAAGAGGTCCTGCAGCCACGGTTGCTGCTCGAAGGTTTCCTTGACCGCACGCGTCTTGCCTGCGATGTCGGTTACCCGAAGATTGCTGGCAAAGATCCCGATCTTGAGGAGCCCGCCGCTCCCTGGATCTCATCGGCCAGGGTGCGGCCCGCCGCGAGCAGGCGCCACAGCAATTCCCGCCCGCGGATGATCGAACCGAACGCCCGTGCCGGGGCATTGTCAAGCGCAGGCGCGATCACCATCACGCGCACGCCGCGCAACGACCCCCCGAGAAGGGCCGCGCCCCAGAACGAACTATTCCACAGCGCATCGGGAATCGTGATGACGGACCCGGGAGGCATCAAGGTGTACAGCATGGCCTTGGCGATGTTGACGCCCTTCGCGTCCAACCCGGTGCCGTTCTGCAGCTGCATGGCCCGCCGTGGCCCACCATTCCGTTCCACGGCCCGCTGCACCGTGGCGTCGTAGTCGGCCGCACGGGGGGCGCGGCTGCAGCACCGCCGTCATGCGCGCGTTGGAGATCCCTTGCTTGAGCAGGACGTCGCGTGCCGCGGCCTTGAGCCCCAGCACCGCGGGTCCGCGTACGAGGATTGAACGGTCCTCCCACGACAGGTTCGCGTAGTGCTCCCCGATGCCGGCCCCGGTGAAGATGGCCTCGCCGCGGTAGGGATCCTCTTCCGACAGGTCGTAGAACACGATCTTGCGGTGATCGCGCATCCAGGCATCGGGAACCGGGAACCACGCGGCGACCTTCCAGCTCCAGAAGCTCGGATCAGCCGAGTTGGTGATGTTGACATGCACCTTCACCATGGCGCGCAGCCAGTCTTCCCCGTACTGCTTCCGTTGGACGGTGAGCAGCGTCGACGCGCGAATCGCGGCACGCAGCGAGTCCTGCGCCGCACGCAGCGAGTCCTCCCAGGCCTTGAAGCGTGGGGGAAGGCGAACCTCGTGGCGCGTCGGATCCTCCAGCAGGCTCATCCACAGGCGCGCCTTGTTGACGTTGTAGAACCACTCGTCGAAGAGGATGAGATAGACCGGGAAGGTCCCCGTGCTGTCGTACGCGCGGACACGCGCCGTGAGCGCCGCCAGGTAGGACCCCAACACGTGGCGGAAGCTCATTTCGTCGGGGTCGCCCTGAGCATCGATCCCGCGAAAATCGTGCGTCAGCAGGACGTGATAGTCCTTCGCCTCGCGAATCGTGCGACTCAAGTGATACTGGAACTGGTCATTGATGAGGTAGAGGGCGACGTTCCCCTCGGTGAACGGCTCGCGGGTCGCCTCGGCCACCAGGGCGTCGATCTCCGCCTGCGTGTCGTGCTGCTCGGGGCGGAGGGCCATCTGGAGGGGAATCCAGACGAGCCGGGGAGTCTCTCCACTCGCGACGTGCCACCGCGCGCGCGGATTCCACCATCTCGAGGTACGCGGAAAAGACCGCCAGTGACGTCTCCGCCTGCGAACGCGACACCTTCGCATCCACCAGCAGCCACTGGAGGAAGCGTCCGCGGGCGAGGACCGCATACTCGCGGGTGGTGTCGTGCAGCTTGATCTGGCCAAACAGCCGATTGTAGGGCAGGATGATCTCGCGCAGCAGGATCTCGCGCGCCTGTTGCGCCGTCGCGTGGCCGCGAGCAGTTGCACCGTCGGTCGCGGAATCACTCGGGGCAAGGGCGAGGGAGAACGCACGGTCGATCGCGGCGTGAAGTCGGCGCGTCTCGTCCTCGAGGGTCCGACGGCCGCCCCGGTCAGCGGTGACGATGAACCGCTTGAGCGAATCGAGTCGGGCCAGCACCGCAGCATCGCTGGCGGCGCCTCCCGCGCCGAGGTGGTCGAGCCATGGCACCGTGAGTTGGCCGATGGCGAGCGTGGCATCGCGGGCAGTGGCGAGCAGCGTGCGCAGCTCCGCCGGCACGGCAGGAATCGGCGCCTCCGGCGGAGGCGGCGCCTTGAGCCTGATGTGATCTTCCTGTGGACGATTGGATCCCACGGGGATGCGCCGGAACACCGGCTTCTCGACGCCGATCATCAGCGTCGGCCGCCGCCCCGGGAGGATGTCGGCGCGGAGCACGCTGGCATTGCCCGAGATGCCACCGCGGCGGACGGGGTGCACGTACGTGAGCACCGGGCGTACCACCCCGGCATGCACGTTGTAGTCAGCGCCAAACGCGATCCCGGAGATCGGGGACATGAAGCGGAGGCGGAGGCCGGCATTGATCTTTGTATCGAAGGCGCCGCTGTAGCCCTCGAGCTGCAGGCCGCCAAGCCCGAGGACGGGATTCAGCAGTTCGCGATAGACGCCCGCCCGTCCTTCGGCCAATCCGGAAAAGCGGTCGTCACGGTGTCCGAGGCCGACGGATCCCCCAAGCGTCCATTGCCACGTGTCGGGCTGGCCGAGGGAGGTCGTCTGGCCGCCGTTTGCGGGGAGGCGCTGCTGCGCCTCGGCGGGGCCGCGGGCCAGGCAGAGGCCGGTTAACATGGTGAGGCCCAACGCGCACCGCACAGGTCACCTCCGACCGTGGGACATCGCTACGCCACAATGGCACTCCGGTGGCGGGGCATGATAACGCTCTTTTGGGGTCGCGTCCACCAGCGGGGGGGGCGTGTGGTCGGCCGCCGAGGCGCGAGGGTGCCAGGCCGCGCAAGCCTAAAATACGATGGCGCGCCCTCTGCCTGACCGTCAGCTACGGGAGGTTCACCCCCGGGAGCCCAGCCGCGCGCAGCAGGAGCGACAATTGCCCCGCATGGGGCAGGTCGTGGTCCAGGAGCCCCCACACCACCCGCATTCGAGCCTCGTCCCCCGCAGGGACTTCATCGGTCGGTGCGCCGCGTGTGAGGCATGCGACGATGACCTGCCAGGTCACCTCGAGCCCTCTGACGATCTCCTCGGCGGTCGGCATGGGCACACGGGCCTCGTCCCAGCGAAGGTAGGGCGCGACGGACCCAGCCGCGTCGCCGAGCGTACGGTGAAGATGCAGCGCTCTCCCAAAGACGATGTGCTGGGCGATCTCGCCCGGCGTGCGCCGGCCGGGGAGCGCTCGCTGCTGCAACTGCTCGGCCGTCAGCGGCGCCACGGCACGCTTGAGGGCCTCCTGGTAGTCCAGCCAACTCTCGAAGGCGCGGCCTTCTGCGACGACCGCTCGGATCATTGAGCCGGTGCCGGCTAGCGTCCCGTCCCGGCCAGCTGAATCCGGCACGTACGTCAGGCAGATCACGTCCTCCGGCATCCGTTCGCTGGCCGCGAGGCGTAATGGCGGCCGAGGGCCGGCAAAGAACGGCGTGCCACCACCCGCCACGACCGGATGCAGGTAGATGCGGTATTCATCAATCAGGCCGAGATTCACGATGCTGTGCGCCAGGGTCGGTCCGGACAGATCGATCTCGCCCACCAGCCGCTCCTTGAGCCCGCGGATGACCCCCTCGACGTCGTTCGCGACGAGTGTGGCGTTGGGCCCGACCGACCTCAACGAACGCGACACCACCCACTTTGGCTGCGCGCGCCACGCGGCGGCGAATTCGCGTTCTGCCGCCCCCCAGTCGGCCTGGTCGTCGTCCCAGTATCGCATCACCTCGTACATCCCGCGACCATACACACTGCCAGCCAGCCCACGCACCTGCTCAATGAAATGCCGAAACAGCAGGGGGCCCGGCGCGAACGCCGTATGGTCGACGAAGCCGTCCAGCGATTGGTTCAATCCAAAGACGAGCTTCGCCACAAGGTGTTCCTGGTCAGGGTGGAGTCCATCACGTCGCGTGCAGCGGCGTGGCGTCACTGAAGTACTCGCCCCGCCGCCGCGCCACGACGAGGACATGATGATGATTGTGATACAGCGTGAACATCAACATCTCGCGCACCGTGAGCTTGCCGAGCAACGGGTGCGGCATCGCGATGTCGTCGACCTGGTGACGCGTCCACGCCATCGTCTGCGCCACGAGTCGCTCCACCGCCTCCCGATGCTGCTCCAGGACGTCGCGACGATACGCGTCGGGCTGCCCCGCCACGGCACGCGGCGACGGGGCAAACCGTCCCGCCTGCCCACCATCCCGCAGGGCGCGATGATACGTCTGCACCAGCACCTCATACCTTCGTGAGACGCGCGCACGTATGGGGAACACGACGCGCAGCAACAGCTTGGGCATCGCCATCCCACGCGACACCGCCCGCACCGACTTCGTCAGGTGCCGGACATGATCGGCCGGCGACCAGGACGCCCCGATCGGCGCGACAAACTCCTCGTCGGGCATCGCGTTCCAGTACAACGCGCTATCGCCGCACAACCGGCGCAACCCATGCGCCAGCTCGTTCCGGTGGTAGGCAGGGACCACCACCGGAAGAAGCTGGGCAAGGGACGCGCGTGACACGTGTTCAGTCCTTGTAGGGATCGAATTCATTCGCCCCCGCCATCACGACCACGAGCGGGCGCAGCGTGTGCTCAATCTCGATCGTTCCGGCCTGGGCCGCGAGCACTTCGGGCAACCGCCGGTATGCCTGCGGCGCCTCGTCGAGCCCACCTCCCCGCAACACCACCCCTTTCCCCTTCACCCACCCCGCCATCATCTCCGGGCTCACCAGGCCGGGACGCTGCTCCCCGGTCCGACGGTTCCGCCAGCCCGCAGCGGCCGTCCGGGACATCACGCGCCCCGCACCATGCACGGTCGAGAAGAGCCCGGTCCGCTGAAGCTCCGCCCGCTTGGGATCGTCCGCAATCTCTGCGCCGCGCACAATCACCGCATCGTCCCCCATTGACCCTCCGACAAATCCCCGCTGTCCCGGGAACGCCGGGGTCGCCCCCTTCCGGACCACGATGAGCGTTTCCCCATCGTGCTCCTCCTCCCACGCGAAGTTGTGGTGGTTGTGCACCAGCTCAACTTCCACCGCCCCGAGCAACGCCGCCACCTTGCGCGCGACCCACTCCCGGCCGGCATAGGCGTACTCTCCCGCCAGGCGCATCAACTGCCAGTAATCGTGACCGAGGGGCTCGTCGAGCTTCAGCAGCACCTCGCGCTCCGGGACGCGTGCATTCCAGGCAGCACCCTGGGCCAGCGCCATGAAGCCGGACGCGATGGTATGGCCGAGTCCCCGCGACCCGAAGTGCACCCCAATCCACAACGCCCCGGACTCGTCGACAAACAGGTCGACGTAGTGGTTGCCGGACCCGACCGTGCCGAGCTGGGTCCGCGCCTTCTCGCGCAATCCCTGCCGGTAGCGCACATGCACCGCATCCCAGGCGGGCGACTCGAAGAGCGGGTGATCCACCGGGGCGTCATCGGCCCGGTTCTTTCGTCCGACGCCAAACGAGATCGTCGCCTGGATCGCATCGGCGATCCGCTGCAACGTCTGGTGCTGTTCGTCCAGCGTGAAGCCCAGGCTGTCGAGCGTCAGGTCGGTCTTGAGCGCCGCATTGCCGCACGCAATGTCAAAGCCGACCCCAACGATCGACACCTGGTTACGGTAAGCTGCCACGCCGCCGATCGGCATGACATACCCCGGATGGCCGTCGGCCATCAGGGCGACTTTCTCTGCGTGCTGCGCGACGTTCCCCAACTGCTCGAGGGTCCGCGCGTCATGTGCTCCAAAGACTCGCATGAGTGGTTTCCTCGTGATGAATAGTCGCCGCACCCATGCGGGCACGGCAGGTGATGGCGCCGCCGGCGTCCCGGCGGGAGTGGGAAAAACGAGACGCCCCGTCACGGGCGTCGTGACGGGGCGTGGGAACCGAACCGCGTGGAACGCGGTGGCCAGCTACCTCCGTCTACATGCTCCGCACAGCGCGAGCGCGCGCGCGCGTCCTGATCTCGGCAACACCCCGCAGGGGCGTGCCGGTATAAGGCGCATCACGAGCGCGGGTTGTGGATGGAGCTTATACATACGGTGCGTAGACGGTCCGGCGTCACCATGACGCGGGACGACAGGGGAGACCCCTGGACCTTCCCCCTCGTCACATCCATCCCTCGTGGCCGGCATCCCCTCGACCGAGACATACGGGCCGCTGTTCAGACGCTTCCTGCGTTTTGGGTCATTGGCGTGGGGTGGCCCGGTGGCGCAGATCGCCATGATCCGGGAGGAGCTCGTCCAACGGGAGCAGTGGATCCCGCCCGATCGCTTCAACCGGGTGCTGGCCGTCTACCAGGCGCTGCCGGGCCCCGAGGCGCACGAACTCTGCGTCTACTTCGGGTCGCTGGCGCGCGGGCGACTCGGTGGCCTGGTCGCCGGGTTGGGCTTCATGCTGCCGGGCTTATGCCTGATTATGCTGCTCTCGTGGGCCTACGTGCGGTGGGGACTCTCCGCGCCGGCCTGGGCCGCCGTCTTCGTGGGATGCCAACCGGCCGTGGTCGCCCTGATCGTGCGCGCCGCGTTCCGCATCGGCGAGCATGCGCTCACACGTCCCCACTTGTGGGCCATCGCCGCCGGGGTCGCCGCGTTGTCGCTCGCGGGCGTGAGCTTCATTCTGAGCCTGGTGCTCGCCGGTGCGGCGGCCGCGATCTTCATGCGCATGGCGCGCGGCCAGCCGCTACAGGTCGTGGGAATCTTCTCCGTCACCGCCCTGCTCCAGCCAGCGGTCGCCATGGCGGCGCCAGGTGCACTTGGGATGCTGGGCTACGGACTCCGCACGGGGCTCCTCACCTTCGGTGGTGCCTACACGGCGATCCCGTTCCTGCAACACGATGCCGTGGTGCGTGGCGCCTGGATGACGCAGGCGCAGTTCCTCGACGGCATCGCGCTCTCGGGGCTCCTCCCGGCTCCCCTCATCATCTTCTCGACCTTCGTCGGATACCTCGGCGGGGGCGCCCTGGGAGCGATCGCCATGACGATCGGCGTCTTTGCCCCGGCCTTTGCCTTCACCCTCATCGGACATCGTCATGTCGAGCGACTGGTGGCGAATACGGAGGCCCACGCCTTTCTCGATGGCGTGACTGCCGGGGTGGTCGGGCTCATCGCGGTGACGGCGCTCCAACTGCTGCGCTCCACGGTCGCGACACCGCTCGCGGTCGCCATCTTTCTTGGCGCACTACTCCTGGCCTTTCGCTGGAAGTCGCGCCTCGCCGTGGTCGGCATCATGCTTATGGCCGGACTGGCCGGAGCCCTCGCCATCATGATCCAACGCCTCTCGTGATCCTGCGCTCTCGTGTCATCCTGCGGTCGCTGCTCACGGGCCTCGTTGGGGCCTGTTGCACCGTGCTCGCCGCGGAGGCGCAAGGCACCCCCTGGCCGCGCTTGCAGCGCCTGTCTGGCAGCACACGACTACAACTTGACGGTCGGCTCGATGAACCCGAGTGGGCTCGCGCCGACTCGATCACCAACTTCACCCAGCGTGACCCGGTCGAAGGTGAACCGGCATCGGAACGCACGGTCGTGCGTTTCCTGTCCACGGACGCAGGGCTCTGGGTCGGCCTCTGGGCGTTCGATCGCGATCCGTCGGGTATTCGTCATGCCCAGCTGCGTCGCGACGCCGACCTCGAGACCGACGACTCCTTCACGCTCGCCATCGATTCGCAGAACGACCGGCGATCCGGCTTCCTCTTCAGCGTGAACCCCAACGGCGCGCTGCATGACGCCGAAGTCCTGACCTTCGAGCAGCAGAACGACCGATGGGATGGGATCTGGGATGCGCGCGCGCGCATCACGCCGGAGGGCTGGGTGGCCGAGCTGTTCATCCCCTGGCAGACGTTGCGGTACCCGGCCAATGGGACGGCGTGGGGACTCAACGTGCAGCGCTTCATCCGCCGCAAGAACGAGTACGCCCTGTGGCAGGCGTGGCGCCGCGGCGAGGGGATCCGGTTCCTGGAGCGTGAGGGACGTCTCGAAGGACTCTCCAACCTCCCCGGCCGCGCGCGTGTGGAGGCCCGGCCATACGTACTCGGGACCAATCGCCTCGATGATCGCCAGTTCCGCGCCGATGGGGTGGACTCGGTGACCCTGCCGGGTGCCCTCGGTGCCGAGGCCGGGATCGACGTCAAGACCGCGCTCACCGGGCGCCTGACGCTCGACCTTACGTACAACACCGACTTTGCGCAGGCGGAGGTGGACCAGCAGGTCGTGAACCTCACCCGGTTCCCCGTGTTCTTTCCGGAAACGCGGCAGTTCTTCAACGAAGGGGCGGGGATCTTCGACTTCGGGCGCGTGCGTCAGACACAGCTCTTCTATAGTAGGCGCATCGGCCTGCGACGTGACGGCACCCCACTCCCCATCCTCGGCGGGGCGCGCCTTACCGGTCGCGCCGGCCAACAACAGCTCGGCGCACTCCTCGTACGTACCGGAGGCGAGGAGGACGCGACGGACTTTGTGGGACGCGTCAAGCGCGACGTGCTCGGCCGCGGCTACGTCGGTGCCATGGTCACGGGACAATCGCGGGCAGACGCGCCGACAAGCCTGGCCGGCGGAGCGGACTTCAACTTCCCGTACATCATCAAGGGGAAGAACCTGGTGCTGCTGGGAAGTACGGCGTGGAACCGCGACAGCACCGGTGCGCCGACCGCCAACTACTCCCGGTTCATCATTGACTACCCCAATGACCACGCGGACATCGTCTTCCGCTATGATCGGGTGGAGGAGGGATTTGAGCCCGCCCTCGGTTTCGTCTCGCAGAGCGGCATTCAGCGGTTTGCTGGCCAGGTGACCTTGACCCCACGCCCGCGGCGCTGGGGGATCCGCCGCCTCGACTTCTCGCTCCCGTCTTGGGATTGGGTCTCACGTCTGGATGGTTCACTCGACAATGCGTCGCTCACCGTGCGCCCGCTCGGTGCGCAGTTCGAGAGCGGCGACTCGTTCGAGCTGAACCTCAAACGCCTCTGGGACGTCCCCCCGGAGGATTTCGAGATCTTCCCGGGATCGGTGATCGCCGCGGGGCGCTACGCCTATGACCAGGTGGAAGTCAGTCTCGAAGGCTCCGAGGCACGCACGCTCGTTCCGGAAATGTCGGTCACGCTCGGCGAGCTGTACGACGCGCGGGGCTACGAGTTCAGCGCGGGACTCGGCTTCCGCCGGGAGCCTCATCTCCTCCTCTTCGCCGAGTTTGAGCGCACCAGCGTGTCGCGGGCGAACGACGCGTTCGCCGCGACGATTGCCCGCCTGCGTGCGGACTACGCCATCTCGCCGCGACTCTCCACGACCGTGTTTGCGCAGTACGACAATGAGTCGGAGCGCGCGAGCGTCAATGCGCGCCTGCGGTTCACCCGGTCACCCGGGAGCGACTTGTATGTGGTCTGGAACAGCGGCTGGACCACCGCCTTGGACAGCGGGATCCCCTGGCGGCGGCCCGTACGCGGCGGCCTCGTCGTGAAGTACATCCAGTACCTGAGAGGCTGATCGCCCCGGGTGGAAGGCAGTCCTACGGAACGCGCGGGGCCTTGCCCGTCAGCGCGGCGTAGACGGCTTCCTCGTCAAACGAGCGACCCGTGGCTTGACGCTGCGCTGCGTCGACCTGCGCTTGTGAATCGGTGCCGATGAAGAACCGGAAGTGCCGGACGCCCCCAATGGAGCCTTGCCGGCTGGGGAGAAACGCCTGCGGCGGCACCGTGCCATCGGGGTACCTCAATTGCATGTCCGCATAGTCCATCACGCGTTCCATCTGGTCGATCGGCCCGTAGACCGCTTGACCGGTGGCCGGGAGCTGGAGGACGTAGCGCCCCGCGCTGACCGGGGTGAGCGTTGGCCGCTCGGGATCGAAGAACAGGTACAGCGACCCCTGCACCTCCCTTGGCACCTGGACCTCGATGACCGGTGCCGAACGCTGCGCGAGGTACGACTCCCCAAGGTCACCGAAGATGACAAAGAAGGCGAGGTAGGCGCCCACCGCGAGCCCACCGACCACGCCTAACGGGACCAACCAGCGCGGTGCCTGTCCACGAGCCGCTCGCCGCCACAGCCAGGCGCCGGCAACCACCGCCGGCACACCGATGGCCGCGATGATCACCACGGCAATGGCCAGTGCCAGCCCGCTGGCACCGTCCCCCTGCAGCAATGCACCGAAGACCACGGGTGTCCGCATGTGGAATCAGTCCTTCCGGATTGGGCGAGATGGTGACATCGGCCAGTGTACCAGCTGGGGGGCGAGGGGGCCAGACGGGCCCATGGGCCGGTGGCACGGCGCCCCTGCAGGCCACCTCGTGTGCGACCGGCGCGCAGGCGGTAGGTTCCACGACCCTCGACCTCCCTCCCCTCATGCGCGCCTCCCGCTGGATAGCCCTCGTCGCGGCACTGCCGTCCACCCTCGCGGCCCAATCGGCGACCCAGGCAGACAGCGCCGCACGTGCGGCCACCCGCACAAACGGCCTTCCGCTCATCAACACGCGGACGCTCAAGTTCACGACGGATGAGGGGACCTGGATCTCCCTCGACGTGTCGCCCAATGGGCGGAGCATTGTCTTCGAGTTGCTGGGCGACCTCTATACGATGCCGATCAGCGGCGGGCCGGCGACACGGATCACGAATGGGCCGGGGTACGATACCCAACCGCGCTTCTCGCCCGACGGAACCCGGCTCGTCTTCCTGAGTGACCGCAACGGTTCCGAGAACATCTGGATCGCCAACGCCGACGGCACGCAGCCGCGGGCCCTCACGCGCACCGAACGCATCAACTTCGTCTCGCCCACGTGGACGCCAGACGGCCAGTACATCATGGCAACGCGCGCCGGGCAACTCTGGCTCTTCCACCTCAACGGTGGCAGTGGTGTCCAGGTGACCGGCGTTCGCCCGGCTGGCGCAGCCGCGGCCGCGGGTCCACCAGGTGCGGGAGCCGGCCCCACCCTCCTCGGCGCCGCCTTCTCCAACGACCCGCGCTACGTCTGGGTCAACGCGGTCGGCAACGTGGGCGGCGACTTCCAGGGTGGCGTGAGCCCTGCCCCAAACGATGAAGAGATCGAACACGCGCCTCGCAGCTCGGCGCGGCGCATTGGCACCTACCAGGTCGCGCTCTACGACCGTGAGTTGGGTCGCGCCGCGGTGCGCACCTCGGAAGGTGAAGGCGCCTTCCGCCCCATTCCCTCGCCCGACGGCAAATGGCTCGTGTACGCCACGCGCAGCGACGCCCGCGAGGGACTCAAGCTGCTCGACCTCGAGACGGGCCGCGACCGCTGGCTCCGCATGGACGTGCAGCGCGACGCCTCACAGGGCGGCGCGGACCGCGACGTCTACCCCAACTCCGCCTTCACGCCGGATTCCCGGGCGGTCATCACCGCCTACAACGGAAAGATCTGGCGCGTCGAGGTACCGTCCGGCGCGGCCACGATGATCCCGTTCTCCGCCGAGGTCGAGCAACAGGTCGGACCCCTCGCCAAGTTCGACTATCCCATCAACGATACGACCCTTGTCGTGAGCCAGATCCGCGGCGCGCAGCCGTCGCCGGATGGCCGCCGCGTCGTCTTCACGGCGCTGGACCGGCTCTGGATCGCCGACCTTCCCGCGGCACGCGGCGGCCCGGGTCGGGCGCCCAACGCCCCGGCCAATCATCCGGTGATCACCAATGCGCGGCGCCTGACGAATGCGACCCTCGTGGAACACGCCCCGGTCTGGTCGCCGGATGGGCAGTTCGTGGCCTACGTGACGTGGGACGACTCGATCGGCGGCCACATACAGCGTGTCCGGGCGGATGGCGCGTCCCCGCCGCAGCAGCTCACGACACGCGCGGCATTCTATGACAAGGTGAGCTACGCGCCCAACGGACAGCGCCTCGTTGGTGTGCGCGGGTCGCTGAACCATCGGTTGCGCACGCTGGAGGATTTCGGCTCGCATGGCGCGACCGCCGAACTGGAGATCGTCTGGTTGCCGTCCGCTGGGGGAGACGCGCAGCGCATCGCGTGGCTGGGCAGTGGTGCCACCCAACAGGGGCGCAACGTCCCGCACTTCGGCCCGGACTCGACGCGTATCTACGTCTGGCAGGGAACCGAGGGGCTCGTCTCGATGCGGTATGATGGCACGGACCGCCGCACCGTGGTCCGGGTGAGCAGCCTCCCCGCCCCTGGCGGTCCTGGCGCCGCGGGTTCGCCGGACGAAGTGATGCTCGCCCCCAACGGTGGGCGCGCGCTGGTCCGCTCTGATCGCAACGTCTTCCTCATCACCGTCCCCCCCGTTGGTGGAACCCCGCCCACGGTGTCGATCGGCAGCGGGTCCGTCGTGCCGACGACGCGCCTGACCCGCGTGGGCGGCGACTTCATTGGATGGAGCGGCGATGGGCGCACCGCCTTCTACTCCATCGGCAAGAGCTTCTTCCGCTGGGACATCGCCTTCGCGGACTCGCTGGTGCGCGACTCCGTCGTTCGCGCCGAGGCGGCCGCCGCAAGCGGCGGTGCGGGGGCCGGGGGCGCAGCTCGCCCCGACAGTGCACGCGCCGATTCGACGCGTCGCGGCCCTGCGTACGAGCCGTCGCGCGTCGATGTCGCCATCACGGTGCGCAAGGATCGTCCGAGCGGTGTCGTCGCGTTGCGCGGCGCGCGGATCATCACGATGAAAGGCGACGAGGTCATCGCATCCGGCGACATTGTCGTGCGGGACAACCGCATCGTCGCCATCGGACGGCGCGGATCGGTGCGCATTCCCGCCGGGGCGCGTGTGATCGACGTCTCCGGCAAGACGATCATGCCGGGGCTCGTGGATATCCACGCCCACACCTGGGTGGCGTGGGGGGTGCACCGTCCACAGGTGTCGCAGTTCCTCGCGCAGCTGGCCTATGGCGTGACGACCCAGCGCGACCCGCAGACGTCGTCGGAAGACATCGTCACCTACAGCGACATGATGGAGACCGGCGCCCTCATCGGGCCGCGCCTCTACTCCACTGGCCCCGGGGTCTTCAGCGTCGACAACATCCGCTCGCTGGACGAAGCCCGCGACGTGTTGCGCCGGTACGCCGACCACTTCAACACGCAGACCATCAAGCAGTACATGGCCGGCGACCGCAAGGTGCGCCAATGGGTGATCACCGCCGCACGCGAGATGGGGTTGACGACCACGACCGAGGGCGGATCGGACTTCGTCATGAACCTCACGCTGATGCAGGACGGCTATCCGGGGCTCGAGCATTCGCTCCCGATCAGCCCGCTCTTCAAGGACGTCCAGCAGCTGCACGCATTCAGTGGCCTCACCTACACCCCGACCTTCATTGTCGCGTACGGTGGCCCGGCCGGCTTCTCAAAGTACCTCACCACCTGGGACCTCAACAACGACCGTAAGCTGCAGCGGTTCACCCCGGCCGAGGAGATCGACAAGTGGAAGACCGTCACCTGGCAGCGCGATGACCAGTACGTGCACTACCTGCACGCGCAGCAGCTGACCAAGTTGCTGGCAGCAGGTGGCAAGCTGGGCCTCGGCTCCCACGGCGAACTGCAAGGGCTCGGCACCCATTGGGAACTCTGGATGATGGCGGCCGGCGGGATGAAGGCCCACGACGCGTTGCGGCTCGCGACGATCGGGGGCGCGGACGCGATCGGGCTGTCGAAGGACCTGGGGTCCCTGGAGGTCGGAAAGCTGGCAGACTTGCTGGTCCTGGATCGCAATCCGCTGCTCGACCTCGCCAACACGACGGCGCTGCGCTTCGTGATGAAGAACGGGCGCGTGTACGACGCCAACACCCTGGATGAGATCTGGCCGCGGGCGCAGCCGCTGGCCCCGCAGTGGTGGTGGAACCTGGAACCACCGCCACCTGGCCACTGACCGCCTAGGGCGCGGCGCCCACTTTCACGCGCGCCACCGCCTCACCAAAGGCGGCGGCACGCGGTCCTGCCTTCCCCGGAGATCGGGGCCCGACCCCTCCGGCAGTCACCGGGGATTCGAGCAGCACGAAACGGGGCCCGTTTGTTCCCACGGTCTCGTTAAGTGATTGGTGCCACTGCTCTTGAGTGCTGCATCGGATCACATGTTCCCATCCGCTGCCTGCGGCGACCGCCGCGAGGTCCACTCCTGCCGCGACACCTGGGGTCGGCTGACCGCCGGTGACTTCATACACCCCGTTCGCCACGACCACCATCACCAGGTTGGGTGGGCGTTCGGCCGCGATCGTCACGAGGGACCCCAGGTTCATCAGCAGGGAGCCGTCGCCGTTCACGACGACCACGCGCAGGTCCGGCCGAGCCAGCGCGAGCCCCAGGCCTAACGAGGAAGCCTGCCCCATGCTCGATGGCACCAGGACGAAGTCCAGCGGATGTAGCGGGCCGAGCGCCATCCACTCCCGCGCCGCCCCCATCGTGGTCACCACAATGGTCCGGTCGTCGCGCCATTCGCGCAGGATGCGCATGGCACCCGCCAGCTCAACGCCGCTCACGCCTTTCCCTCCGCCACCAGCAGCGCTGCCGCTCGACCCGCCGCACGATGGTCGCGCAGGAACTCGCCACCCGCAGCCAGCTCCGCATCATCGCGCACCAGGCACCACGGCACGGCCCACGCGGTGAGCACCGGCTCGGTGAATGCCAGGCAGGTGTCCCCCGGGAGCGTCGACTGGTTGAGGTAGCTCCGGTAGCCGATGATCGCCGGGATCGGGAGCTGCCAGTCGTGCACCACGTTGCGTAGCGCGTCGCCACTCTCGAACAACCCGGTGCACTGGATCAGCACCAACGGCCGGCGTCCACCCAGGTGCAGCCCCATCGCCACCCCCCACGCCTCTCCCTCGCGACAGACGCGCACCACCCGCGCACCATGTGCGATCGCCACCGCGTCCCATGCGCCAATGGTGGAGTCGGGGACGGTGACGACGTCGGTGATCGCGCACGTGGCGAGCACCTGTCGGAGTGCGCCCGCCGTGGCATCCGCCACCATCAGTACGCCAGCTCCGTGGCGGTCCGACCTCGCGCTTGTACCGGCGTGAAACGCGCCAGCTTGCCCCCAAAGCCGGAAAGCTCCAGCTCGCCATCGACGATGGCGTACGTCATCACCCGAGGCAGGATTCCCAGGACAACACGCTCGAGGTCCGCCCCCTCCGGGCAATACATCTTTGTCGCGCCAATCGCCCCAAAGCGGAGCGAGTCGCCTGACTTCGTATAACCTCCGGAGTAGCGATTGCACCCCGCGAACCCCGACACCCGCGGACTCCCGGAGTCGATGCGGAGCGTTGCCTGCCGCCCCTGCGCCCCAGGCGGCGGCGCACTGCCATCACCCAACGCGGTCAGCGCCCACATCCGGTCGGTCAGTTGCGGCGGGGGAAGCTCCACCGAGTCGGCTGCGCCCGATGGAGCGATGGATGCGGCGAGCGGCGCTCCCGTCGAGTCGACCTGGACCGGAGGCGGGATCTCGTCGCGGCTGCCGCAGGCAAGCGCCGTGGCCGCGACCGCCGCGAGGAGCGCGCGCATTGCCTACTTCTTGACCACGAAGTTGATCGTATCGCGCCGCACCCCGGTCATCGGGACGTGATCGCCCCAGGCCAAGATCGCGATCACCCGATGCGGCCCCACGGACAGCGAGTCCAGCACCTTCTCGGTCGCGCCGTTGCCCAGGTGATAGGCGATGGGCGGCTGCGGAATCGGCAGGGTGTCTGACGGCGCATCACCATCGATCACGAGGTGATGGTGCCCCTTCCCCTCCTCGCGCACCCCGGTCGCGGGGACAACCAGAACCCCGGTGGCTTCCAGCCGGATGGTCACCGGCAGCGTCACCGAGTCACCGTCCGCCGGTCCGAGGATCTCGACAGCAGGATCGGCGGACGACACCGTCATGGTCGCGGTGTCCGGGGATGGGGTCTCACCCTGCCCGGCGCAGGCAGCGACAACGACCAGGGAGGCGAAAGGCAGGAAACGCGGCACGGGGGGCGGGGTAGGGGGACAGACGACACCTTCAATTAGTGCAACTCTACCCCGGCGTGTCCAGTTCCGACGGGCCGCACCCTTGCTGCCCCATGGTACGGACGCAATACTCGCCTGCCGTTTACCCCCTCTCCGGTTGACCACTGTGCGCCTGAACCTGCTGCTCGTCGCCACCATCCTTCCCCTCGCGTCCTCGGCGCAGGGCGAGCACCTCAATCCGGTCGCCGACCTGCTGGCGAAGAAGCAGCCGGTCTTCGGGCTCTACGCGCCGGCGAATCCGCGGACGCGGCCCGGTCAGCCAGCGCCGACCAACGCCCCCGCCCCAAAGACCCAAGCCCAGCTCGCGGCGGACGCGCTCGCCTACACGCAGGCAGACTACATCTTCGACGGCAGCATGGAAGGAAACTTCGATGCCGGCTACGGGACCTTCCTGGAGTTCGTGAAGGGGTTGGCCGCCAGTGGCAAGCTCCCGTGGACACACCCGCTCGCGGTGAAGACCCCCGAGATCCTCCCGGACATGAACCTCGCCCGCGAGCGCATCGGCAAGCAGCTCAACTTCGGGGCCAGCACGATCGTGTTTGTCGACGTGAAGAACGCCGACGAGGTGAAGCAGGGACTGGCGATGATGCGGCCGAAGTCGAAAGGCGGCACGCGCGGTGACGACGTCGGCATGGCGCCAGCCATGTGGGGGATGAACGAGAAGGCGTATCGCGAGAAGGCCGACCTCTGGCCGCTCAACCCGAAGGGAGAGCTGGTCAACTGGACGATCGTCGAGAGCAAGGAAGGGCTCGCGAACATCCGCGAGATCGCCGCCGTCAAGGGAATCGGCGCCCTCTTCCCCGGGGCCGGTACGCTCCGTGGCGTCTTCACCACCACCGACGCCGCCGGCAAGCGCGTGTTTGACGAGGCCGGCTGGGAAGCGGCGATCCAGAGCGTGCTGGCGGCCTGCAAGGAGTTCCAGGTGGCCTGCGGCTACCCGGCCAACCTCAACGACATCGAGATGCGGATGAAGCAGGGGTTCAGCGTCTTTGTCATCGGCTGGGGCGAGCCGGGGATGAAGACGGTGGAATTGGGACGGAAGGTGGCCGGGCGCTAGGCGCCTCGCCGGACTCGGCGGCCCTAACTATCTGCCGCAGCATCCCGCCAAAGACCAGCTCGTGGAGCGGGAACAACGAGTACCAGTAGATCTGGCCGAGTACGCCCACCGGGTCGAAGATCGCCGTCTGGCGTAACGTGCTCCCCGTGGGCGTGGGCGTCACCTCGAACTCGAGCCACGCCCGCCCGGGCAACTTCATCTCGGCGGTGAGGCGCAACAGGCGCCCCGCATCCAGACGCTCCACCCGCCAGCAGTCGAGCGTATCACCGACCCGCAACTCCACCGGATGGCGGCGGCCGCGACGCATCCCCGCCCCGCCCACCAGCAGGTCGAGGAGCCCACGGATCCACCAGAGGACGTTCCAGGCGTACCAGCCCTGCGCTCCCCCGATCCGTTGCACCCGATTGAAGAGGTCGGCCGTGGAGGCGGTGGCAGCGAGCTGCCGCGAGTCTACGAGCCGGTTGCCGAAACGCACGCCGCCCCACTGCGTCGGCTCCCCAACCGACGACAGCGCATCCGACCATCGACTGGCGGCGATCTCCTGGTCTTCATCCACGAGCGCATGGCGGATGGCATCGGCCATCGGCATCGGCTGGATGGCAAAGGTGCGCCGCGCGCGATCGTCCCGCACAATCGACGGGTGCATGATGCTTGCAATCAGCGCCCGACCCACGCGCGCGTAGATCGGCGTGACCAACCCGAGCCACAAACTGGAGAGGAACGGCGTGAGCACCGGCACCCGGAACATGGGCACCCGCAGCCCGCGCGCCGCCGCGTAGGCCCGCATCATGTCCTCATACGACACCTGGTCTGCCCCACCAATCTCGAAGATCCCCTCCTCGGACGGCGGCAGCTTCCGCGCCTCGAGCAGGTATTGCACGACGTCGGTGATGGCGATCGGCTGCGCGGGGGTGGAGACCCACCGCGGGAGGAGCATGAACGGCAGTCGCTCGGTCAACGCGCGGACGATCTCGAAGCTCAGGCTGCCGGAGCCAATGATGACCGACGCGCGCAGCTCCACCACCGAGAGTCCAGCGGCGCGAAGCAGGGCGCCGACTTCGTGACGGCTCCGCATGTGTAGCGAGAGGGGCTCCTGGTCATCGGCCAAGCCGCCGAGGTAGATCACACGCGCGACCCCCGCCGCGTGGGCCGCTTCGCCAAAGGTCTTCGCGGCGTGCCGGTCGGACTGGTCGAACGAGGCCCCCGAGGCCATCGAGTGCACGAGATAGTAGGCCGTGTGCACTCCAACGAAGGCACGATCGAGGCTCGCCCGGTCGGTCACGTCACCCGCACAGACCTCCGTTCCCGGTGCGACCCGGGAGGTCATGAACTCCGGGCGGCGTGTGAGGCAGCGAATCGTCGCCCCTTCGCGCTCCAGGGCGGCCACGAGCCGGCCGCCGACGTACCCGCTCGCCCCGGTCACGAGGACCACGCCCGGAGGCGTCGTGCCATTGGTCGACATGTCAGATGAACGGCTGGCCGGGGCGGGATGATCCCGGTTTCGCGGGGGCACGTCGGACTCCCATGGCCGCGGCGCAGCACGCCTGGCTCCAATGAAAAAGCGCGCGGCGTAGCGCGTCCGGCTGCGGCACGGTACCCTCAGCCCAACTGCTGACACCCTGACCGATGTCCTGCGCTCCACGCCTGCTCGTCCTCGCCTTCGTCGCCACCTCCGCGGGCGCACAACCCGCCGCCGATCAAAGCCGGCCGGATGTGGTCGCCATCGGCGAGTCGTTGCGCTCCCTTCGCCGCCCTCCCGAGCGCCGTGGCGTCCCCGACTACTCCCCGGCGGCCGTTGCACGCTGGCGAAGTGGGTTGACACAGCTTAACACGCGACATCGGGCGCTCCCGGTCCACACCTGGCCCGTTCCTGACCGCGTCGATCATGCGGTCGTTGGCACGCAGCTCGCGGCGTTCGACTTCGAGCTGCGGATCTCGCAACCCTGGGCGCGCGATCCCGGGAACTGGGTCGACCTCATCGCCTCCACGCCCTACGCCACGGTCCCCGTCCCGGACTCGGTGCGCTCCGCCCTCACCATGCGCCTCGATGCCGTCCCCGGCATCCTGGACGAAGCGCGACGCCGCCTGACGAAGCCCTCCGCCGGCCTCACGGAGATCGCGCTCTTCCACCTCGAGCAGAGCGACGAGGTGAATCAGGGCGAACCGCGACGGCCGCGTCCTCCCGCAGGAGTGATCGGATGGTACGAGGACCTGCTCGCCCGCGCCCGCACCAATGACCCGGATCGAGTGCCGTCCATTGAACGGGCGCTCGCCGCGGTGAAGTCGTTTCGGGACTGGCTGCGTCGCGAGATGCCGCGGATGACCGAGCCCGCGTTCGTGGGACTCGATCACTACGCCTGGTATGTGCGCCATGTGCGCCTCGTGCCGTGGAGCGTTGAGCAGATCCGGTTGATCGGTGAGCGCGAGCTGGCCCGGGCGCGCACGCTGCTGGCCCTTGAACAACACCGCAATCGCGGCCTGCCGGAGCTGGTCCCCGCCGCGACCGCAGAAGAGCACGAGCGACGCACCCGCGAAGCCGAGTCCTGGATTCGGTCGTTTACCACGCGCGAAAAGCTCCTGACGATCCCGGCCGACATCCCGCCGCAGTACGAGACCGATGCCTTCTTCATTGATCGCTCGCCGTGGGGCGGGCACCGGCACTTCTGGGATGAGATCACCTATCGTGATCCGCTCAACAACCACATCCACGCCAGCATCCCCGGGCATCGGTTCGATGGCACGCTGCAGCGTCGCCACCCGCGCAGTGTGCGGCGAGGGAACGGGGACGGCACGCGCGCGGAAGGATGGGCGTTTTACATCGAGGAGATGTACCTCCAGGCCGGGCTACTTAACGATCGCCCGCGCACGCGGGAGCTGTTCTACATCGCGCAACTCAAGCGCGCCGCGAGGGTTCGCGCCGAACTGGCCATGCAGGTCGGGAAGTTTACCCTCTCGGAGGCTATTGCCTTCCTGAATGCCGAGGTCCCGCTGATGGAGGCCAACCTCGCCCGGTATGACCTGGCGATTTACCTGCGGCGCCCCGCCTACGGAATGAACTACACGATCGGCAAGGCGCAGATGGAGCAACTGGTGTCGGACCGCCAGCGTCAACTGGGCACCGGCTTCGAACTCGGCGCCTTCCACGACGCGTTCCTGGCCGGCGGCAGCATCCCGATCTCGCTGATTCGCTGGGAGTTGACAGGGCTCGACGATGAGATGCGCGCGCTGGGGGTGGTACGATGATGCGGCCCGCACTCCTGGTCGCGTTGGCGTGTGCGGCGACGGTGAGGAACGCATCGGCGCAGCGCCCCGCCGACCTTGAGCGCTTTTACAGCGCGCCATCGCTGGTGGGCACCACGCCGCGCGCCGTCACCTGGTCGCCGGATAGCCGTCGCTTCGCATTTCTCTGGAATGAGGACGGCACCAACTTCATGGACCTGTACGTTGCGGATGCCGCGACGGGGACCGCACCGACCCCGGTGCGTCTGACCCAAATGCCGCGGCTCTCCCCGGCGCCCCGCGTGGCGGACGGATCGCCGCTTTCATACACCCAGTGGTCGGAGCAACGCGCGGCACTCGCCGCCGAGCTCGATCCCGGGGTCGGCTCGCTCGCCTGGCACCCCGACGGGGTGCGGTTGCTCTTCACCTTTCGCGGCGACCTCTACCTCGCGGATACTCGCGCGCCACAGCAACCACCACGAGCGCTCACACAAACAACCGGGAGCGAGAGCCGCCCGCAGGTGATCGCCGGGAATCGCGTCGCCTTCCTGCGAGACGGTGACCTGCATGTCGCACCGTTGCTCGGCGACTCACTGGGGTCGTCCCTGCGGATGACGCAACTGGCGCGACCGGGGGTCGGCATAGAGCAGGTTCTCCCGTCACCGGACGGCCGCATCGCGGTGATCGTCGAGGTGGACCGCACGGCGATCGCCACTCGCGTGATCCCCGACTACCTCACCGAGGAGACCTCGACCACCCAGGTTCGCCGCGCGATGCCGGGCGAACCATCCGAGGTGCGCCGCATCGGGCTCCTGCGGTTGGATGGAGGGTTGGTGGTGTGGCAGCGCTGGAGCAATGACCGGTTGGACGTGTTGCATGGTGCTTCCTGGTCGCCAGACGGCACGCGGATCGTATTGGACGTCAGCGATGTCTTCGTGAAGCACCGGCGCATCCTGACGATCGACCCCGCCATCGGGGCCGTGCGCACCCTCGTCGAGGAGCGCGAGCCGATGAACGTGTCGGCGGAGTGGCAGGTGGCGTTCGCGCCGGATGGACGGAGCGTTTTGTTTACTTCGGATCGCCGCGACGACTATCGCGTGTGGCAGGTGCCACTTGAAGGCGGGACGCCACGCGTGGTCACGACGGGGCATGGCGCCGTGTTCGGCTTTGCGGCGGCGCCCGGTACCATGTTCTACACATCCAATGCCGGGCGCGCGGAGGAGCGACACCTCTGGCGGCAGCCACTGACCGGCGGCGCGGCGCGAGCGCTCACCCAGGTACCGGGCTCGCATACCGCGGTTGTCTCACCTGATGGTCGTTGGGCCGCCGACCTCTTCAGCGCGGACACCATCCCGCCGGATCTCCATCTCATCGACGCACAGGCCGGCACGACCGCGCGGGTTACGCGGTCGCCTCGCCCTGAGTTCGCCGAGTACCGGTTCACCCCCGCCCGGTACGTGACGTTTGCCAGTCGCGCGGACGGCGCCACGTTGCATGCACGGTTGCTCCTTCCACCCAACCGCCAACCCGGGGCGCGGGTGCCGCTGGTCATTGGTTCGGCCTACAGCGGCACGGTGCGGAATCAGTGGGGAGGGCGCAACGCGCATCCCCTGTGGGGGCTCGACCAGGTGTTGCTGGAGAAGGGCTTTGCGATCCTGGCGGTGGATGTGGCCGGGAGCAGTGGCCATGGCACGGCGTTCCGGCGGCGGATCCGCATGGACTACGGGGGGATCGACGTCGAGGACCTGCACAGCGGGGTGGAGTGGGCGGTGCGCGAGGGGATCGCCGACAGCGCGCGCGTCGGGATCTGGGGCTCGAGTTACGGTGGGCTCATGACCACCATGTCGCTCTTCACCAAGCCCGGGGTGTACCGCGCCGGCGTGGCTGGCGCACCGGCGACGAACGTCTGGCATGCGCTCACGGGGGAGCAGCGGGTGATGATGCGCCCGCAGGAGGACATGGCAGCGTACGCGGACGCCTCATCGCATACGAAGGCCGCCGGGTTGCAGGGGCACCTGATGCTGATCCACGGGATGCGCGACGTCGTGGTGCTCTACAAGGATTCTGCCTGGCTGACGCAGTACCTGCTACAGCTCGGGAAGGATGTGGAGCTGGTGACCCTTCCCGATGCGGGGCACGGGTGGGACCTGGAGGGACTGGCCCAGACGCGGTTTGCATTTCGCCGTCTGGTGGAGTTCTTCGAGCGGCACCTCGGGCCAGGCGCGTCCTGATGGGCCCCATGCCCTGAGCGCGTACCTTGGGATGAACCTGGCCCAGTGGCGCTCCGGCACTAACTGAGGCCCGCAGACCGTCGCTAGATCCGCTCCGGCTCCAGCACGCGCTCCACCGCCTTCCCCCCCTCTACCGTGACGTGGTAACACTTCGCGGCCGCGCGTGTGTGCACCACGCGCTTCACCGTGTTGTCCTCGAAGTAAAGACCGGCATCATTGTCGCAGGCGTAGCCCGGCTGCATTTGCCCGCTGCCAATCAGCTTCTGGTACAGCGGCCGACGCCCGGGCTCGGCGTCGTAGTGCGGTGAGTGGCTCCCCTTGATGAAGCCAAGGCACTTCACGATGGACAGTTCTTTCGGGCGCGAGTCGGTCGTGCCTTCATCAAACCAGCACAAGGAACCCGCGCTCGCCCCGCCGAGCACGATCCCGCGGTCCCAGGCCTGGCGCAGGATCTTGTCGATCCCATGGGCCTGCCAGATCACCTGCTGGTTCAGCGTATTGCCGCCCGAGCAGATGATGGCATCGACGTTGAGCAGGACTTCTTCCCAGCTTTTGTCTTGCCGTGTGCTCGCGATGAACGAGACCTGGTGCGACGGCTCCACGTTGAGCGGGGCGCAGTTCTGGTACCAGGTGATGATCCCCTGCGGGCTGTCCGCGCTCGCGGTGGGCAGGTAGAGCATCTTCGGCCGCGGCTTGCCGGTGAGCTGCGCCGCGTAGCGGATGAACGCCGTGCCGAAGCCGCCACCCGCGATCAGGATCTTCCGTCGCGTTTGCTGGAACCGTTCAGTGAGCGATGCATCGTCGCCCACTGCGGCGACGCCGGGGAGGCGAGAGGCACTGGCTCCAACCGCACCAACGGCAGAGGAGACAAGGAAGTCGCGGCGTTTCATGGGGGCCTCGCAGTTCGAGATAGTCACGCGAAGTTGGGCACCGGCCCGACGACCAGCAAGGGCGACCAACGCCTTCGCTCTTCCCTCTGCCCTCTGCCTCTGCCGTCCGCCGTCCGGACTCTACCCGATCAGCGTCGAGCGACCCAGCGCATTCCCCACCGTCCCACGCACCAGCCCGCGGCACGACGACGCGCCACATCGACAGCTGAAGGGCTCCGTCTCGTCGTTGAGCAGCTCGGCGTAGTCGATCGTCAGCTCGGTGCCGGGGGCGATTGGCGCCAGGGCCACGACGTTCAGGCCCTGGAAGCCGGTATTCGGCTCACACGAGTGGTTCTGCGGCGCCCAGTCCATCGGGTCTTCGTCCCAGATCGCGTAGACGTCGTTCGACACCGGCCAGGCATATCGTCGAAAGAGCTCCTGCTGTTCCGGGGTCCAGTTCGCCATCACGAAGTCCTTGGTGACCAGGCGATGCGGGCGCGTCTCACCCCGGTAGAGAACGTCCCCGGGCAACAGGTGGCGGCTCGCGAAGATCCCGTACCCGGAGGTCGCGTTCCCCTTCATCGTGTACGGCTTCTGCCTGCGCGCGTAGCGCGCCATCCCTTCGGCGATGATCAGGCGCAGGAAGTCGGCTTGGCCGATCCCGTCATACTTGAGGATGAAGTCGGCGGACCCTTCCATGCCATCGGCATAGAACACCGAGCAGGAGAAGTTGACCTCAAGGAAATGAATCTCGCCGCGGTCGTTCATCCGGAAGTCCATGCGGGCGTACCCCACGCCCTCAAAGCCGGTGAAGATCCGCTCCGCGGCCTCGCGCAGCTCACGGGCGAGGGTCGGGTCGGTGACCGGGACGTTGGCTTCCGGGTGCAGCTCCGAGGTCTTGAAGGCGTACGTCTTGAACGTCGCCCCGCCCTCCGGAAAGCGATACTCGACCGGGACAAACGATCGGCAGGTTCCCGGGGCACCGGGGTTGGCCGCGACGAGGACGGTGAACTCCCGCCCCTCGACGTACTCCTCGACCATCAGTTCCGGCCATTCCTGCAGGGTGGCCGTGACCTTCTTGCGCAGCGCCCGCCGGTTGCGGCACAACGAGTCGGTGTCGACGCCGAGCGAGTCGCCGGCATGCGCCGGCTTGACAAACAATGGGAAGCGCAGTTCACGGAAGACGCGGTCGATGTCCTCCACGGCATCGATCACCACGTGGCGGGGGGTCTTTACCCCCACGGCGTAGGAGACGTACTTCATCACGTCCTTGGGGACGTGGTAGATCTTGGGCGTGGGGCCTGTATACGGCAGGTTGAGCTGCTCGAGGATGTGGATCAGCTCGAACGACGGGATTTCCCATTCCGGGTAGCCGTCGATCAGGTTCACGAAGATGTCGAACCCCTGCTTCGAGAGCGCCTTGAGCTGCTTGAACGCCGTCAGCTTGTTGATCGACTCATGGTGGACCGTGTCACCAGGGAGCAGCCGCGCGAGGTCGCGCGCGGGATCCCAGTTCTTGTAGTCGACGTTCGTGGTGGAGTAATCCGGCTGCAGGACGCAGATCTTCATGACGCGAGGCGGGAGGCGGCGGGGCGCGACGAGGCGCGCAGAGGCGACACAGCGGCGCGATGCAGCGCCACATCGAGGATTTCCTGCACGGCGCGGTGGTAGGGGGCCCCCGCATAACGGAGGATCGCGCCGATCGATGTATAGTTCTCATCCTCGGAGAGCCCGCACTGGGCATTCACCTCCAGGACGTACAGTTGCCGCGTCTCGCGGTCCATCCGCAGGTCCACCCGGCCGTAGCCGGTCCCGCCCACCGCCGCATACGCCGCCCAGCTCACCTCGCAGATCTCGTCGATCAGCGCAGCCGGCGGTTGTTCATACGACCAGAAGTCCTTCCCGTCCTGCATCGGTCCTTCGTGCTCGTGGAACTCCCACAGCCGGTCGAACGACAGGAACTGCTCGGTCTCCGGGAGCTTCTCGTGAAAGACCCGCTCCACCGGCGGATACACCACCCTTCGTTCAGGGGCGTCGTGCGACCCGATGATGAAGGTCGTGAACTCCTGGCCGGCGATGAACCGCTCACCCAGGACCCCGCCGTCCGCGAGGTTCCACCCACGGTACCCTTCCTCGACGATGCGGAGCTGCTCGGCAAGCTCGGCCTCGGTGTGCACCACGGACTTGCAGGTGATCCCCATTGAGCCGGCGGAGACCGCGGGCTTCACGATGATCGGACGCCCAATGTCCTCGAACACCCCTTCGACGGATTCGGCCGCCTTGGGGAGGACGCGCCACGGCGCCGTCGGTACGCCCAGGCGATCAAACGCCTCCTTCATCACGATCTTCGAGGTGGTCAGGTCGAAGAACCGGTCGTCGGACCCGGTGTAGATCGCCCCACGCTCGTCGAGGTAGCGGATGACAGATATCCCCGGCGGTCCGTTGACCTCGTCCCCGTCGCACAGGTTGAAGAAGACCGGGGTGCGCGGCGCCGATTGCTCGATGACGCGATCAATGACGTCGCGATAGTCGCGCATGGAGACCGGCTGCCAGTGCCACTCCTGGCCCAGCGCGGCAAAGGCGCGCTCGAACTCCGGGCGGCCCTGCTCGAAGTCGCCATAGTAGGCGATGTTCGGATCGTCGCTGTCGACCACCGGCACCAAAACCCACACCAAAAACGGTGCGGCTGCCCCTGCCCCGGTATGCAGTTGCGGTCGAATCATCCAGTTGCGCGAATTGTGCGTCAGCGAGAATACGTCGAATCAGATGTTTTCGCTACTACTGTGCAACGCGCCGGCATTCAAAGGCCAACGAACGGTGGGATGCTGCGGGTTAAATGACCTTCCACCACGGGACGGCGAGCACGCGCTCGCTCATCCATGTCACTTCGTCGCCCCCGTGGAGGAGAACGCCGGCAGCATGATCGCCCTGTTCCTTGACGAACTGCGACAGCACCTCGGCGTCCGACCAGGACGGCCAACGGGTCGCTTTCACTTCGATCCCGATGATCCGCCGTCCGACTTCCACCACGAAATCCACCTCACGCCCCGAGGCGGTACGCCAGTACATGATCTCCGCCCGCGCCTGCGCCGCATCGCGGAGCCGCCTACGTCAGCTCCGCCATCAGCGCATGGAGGTCGAGCGCCTCGGTCACCATCTGCAGTGACCCATCCGGGCCAATCGGCCATTGGTCTTTCGGCTTGTCCCAGTACAGCTCGATCCCGTTTTCATCCGGATCACGCAGGTACAACGCCTCGCTCACCCCATGGTCGCTCGCCCCGTCCAGCGGGATGTTGGCGTCGATCAACCGCTGGAGGGCATCAGCCAGCGACGCGCGCGCGGGATAGCGAATCGCCACGTGAAACAGCCCCGTCGTCCCGGAAGCCGGCGGCTTACCGCCGCGGCTCTGCCAGGTGTTGAGCCCGATGTGATGGTGATAACCACCCGCCGAGATGAAGGCGGCCTGGGTGCCGTACATCTGCTGGACCTCGAAGCCGAGGACCCCGCAGTAGAAGTCGAGGGCCCGGGGGATGTCGCTCACCTTGAGGTGAACATGACCGATGTCGACGCCGGGGTCGATCGGCTGACGCGCTGAGTCGGTCATTGATTTGGTCAGGTCAGGTGAGCTTTCGGTAGTACCCAACGCCGCAACCAGTGATTGTCGCCCCGGCCACCAGCCCCCTACTGCGCCACCCGCGTGGGCAGCGCCTTCCGCGGCAGCTTCTCGTCCCGCATCGCGGTGTTGTAGGCGAACCAGGCCACCACCGTCGCCATCTGCTTCATGTCCGCGGCCTGCACATGGTCCACCGTGTCCATGTTCGAGTGATGGGTGCGCGAGTTGTACTCGAGCCGCTCCTGGATGAACTGGAAGCCGGGGAGCCCGACGCCATCAAAGGCCAGGTGATCGGTGCTGGTAACTGACCGCGGACCAAGGGTGTTCACGTCGAGGTCCTTCAACGGCGCGATCCAATCGCGGAAGATGGGCTCGACGCCAAAATTCTGCTGCATCCAGATCCCGCGGATCTTTCCGGTGCCGTTGTCGATGTTGTAGTAGCCGGCCACCTTCTCGTGCCCGGGCTTGAGGGCCATCGTCGCCGGATCGGCAAAGTGGCGCTTCACGTATTCGCGCGCCCCCATCAGCCCCATCTCCTCGCCGCCCCACAGCGCCACGCGAATCGTGCGGCGCGGCCTGGCCCCAACCGTCTTGAGGATGCGGAGCGCCTCCATCATCGCCGCACTCCCTGACGCATTGTCCGTGGCGCCGGTCCCGGCATGCCACGAGTCGAAGTGCGCCCCGACGATCACCACTTCGTCCTTGAGCGCGGGATCCGTCCCCGGAATCTCCCCCACGATGTTAAAGCCCTGCGGGGTCGTCTCCTCGTGGAACTTCACGCGCACGTCCAGCTCCACCTTGACCGGCACGCCCTTCGCCAGGATGCGCACCATCCGGTTGTAGTGCTCCACGGCGAGGGTCACCTGCGGCGGCACTGGTGGCGCATTCGGTTCGCGGCTCCCGCCGGAGCCCACGAAGATCGTGCCCCCATCCACGCGCTGCGTTTGCCATGACATGTCGCTGCCGCCGGCCGACATATCGCTGTCACTGCCGCGGTCGAGCACCGCGACCACGCCTTCATCCACCCAGAACTTGTTCAAGATCGCAGGGGACACTGCCGGCGCCGCCGGACGCCCTCCCAGTGCACGACCCTGCACAGGCGTGGACTCCGCCTCTGCCTTCCCCTTCTCCCCCATCCGCAGAACGATCGGCCCGTCCAATAGGTTGACCGGTCGCTCTCGCTGCGGTAGTACGATCTTCCCGCGCAGCTTGCCGCGATACTTCTCCAGGTCGGCCGGAACGTCGATGAGCACCTGCACCACCTCCCCCTGCACGACGCCGTTTGTTCCCGGGGTCCACGCCTTGGGATAGCCGATCAACGGCTGGATCTGCGGCGCGACCATGTGGCCACTGAACCGCTCCAGCGACCAGCTGCGTCCCATGCTCCACGGCTCCATGGCGACGTTCTGGAACCCCCACTTCTTCATCTGCTCCATCGCCCAGGCCCCAGCAGACTTGAAGCCGGGGCTGCCGGTGAGACGTGGCCCATGGACATCGGCAAGCCAGGAGAGTGTCTCCATGACCTGCGAGCGCTGCAGCCCCTCCTCGCGGATCCTGCCGAGCATTTGGTAGTCGAGCTTTTCCTGGGCGATCGCTGGGACCGCGGCGAAGGCAAGGACGGCGAGGGCGTTGCGCATGGGCGTCGTGGGTGGGGATGCCCGGCGAAGGTACCCCCGGGACCCGTCGAAGGGGAGCCGGCGCGCCGGGGGTGAATCCCAGCCGTCGCGACGACCGCGCCGCGGGCACGAACGCCAACGAGGTCTGGCCGGTTGGCCCGTCAGCCGTAGTTTCGTTGCGCGCCTCCCTCCCCCCTAGCTGGAGAACGCCATGGCATCCGTGAGCCGCTGGATCGGTCGAGTACTGCTGGGACTCGTCGGCATCCTCTGTGTCGCCGCCGTCGCCATCTACTTCATGGGTGAGCGGTACCTCGCCCGAACGTATCCGTTCCGCGAGGTCGCCGTGACGTTGCCCACGGACAGCGCCTCCCTGGCTCGGGGTGCCCACCTGACCCGCGTGACGTGTGCCGGTTGTCATGGCGAGCAACTGAACGGACATGTCATGTACGAGGATGGCGTCTTCGCGCGGTTCGTTGCCCCCGGCATCAGCGAGGTGCTACCCGCCTACACGGACGCCCAGCTGGCGGGGTACATCCGGTACGGCGTGCGCCCGGATGGAGTGAGCCCGTTCATCATGTCACCCGGTGGCTTGTATCACCTGAGCGACGCGGACCTGGCCGCCGTGATCGCCCATTTGCGCCGGACCGCCATCCCACCGGGTGAGCCACTCGGCCGCACCGTGCTCAAGCCCATCGCAAAGGCCCTGGTTGCGTTCGGGCTATTCCCGGTCAGCGTGCACGAACGGGACACCACCATCGCCCGTGTCGGTGCTGATTCCGCGATCCATGGACCTCGGATGGGGGAGTATCTCGCGCGCGTCTCCTGCGCAGACTGTCACGGCGCCGCGTTGACCGGAAGCACGAATGGCCCGGCACCTGCGCCGGCACTCGCCAACGCGGTGGGATACTCATTGGCTGAGTTCACCGCGTTGATCCGAGAGGGTACTCCGCGAGAGGATGGCAAGGCGATCCCGGAGATGACCAGCGTCAGCCGATCCACCTTCACACACCTCACCGACGCGGAGATCGCGGCGTTGCACGCCTACCTGTCGCAGCTCCCGGCGAGCGGTATCACATTGCGATGACTCGGTGCGGCTCCCTCCCGGGACCTGGCTGGGAAGGGAGCAGGCGCTCGCGGGACGCATCGCCCGACGTCTACCGAATCGGTTTGCGATCCATCTTGAGCGCATCCGGCACGATCCAGTACGGCGTGCCATACGGCCGCTGCCGCGGCCACACCTCGTCGAGCGTCTCGTCGTCGTAGACCACGCCCCCCTTCACCACGTACTGGATGTTGGCGGTATTCCTGATGTTGTCCAGTGGGTTGGCGTTGAGCACCATGAAGTCGGCGTACTTGCCCACTTCGAGCGAGCCCAGGTCCTTCTCGCGACCGATGAACCTGGCCCCATGCAGCGACGCCACTTCCAGCGCCCCCATCGGGCCCGTTGCCGCCGCGGCCATCCACACTTCCCAGTGTGACGCGAGTCCGTTGTGCTGCCCATGGGCACCGATGGCCCCAAAGCCGCCGGCCGCGATCATGTCAGCCATCCCTTGCGCAATCCATCCATAGGAGTAGTCCGTGGCGGGACGCATCATCCGCCGCCGCGCCTGCGGGATCGAGGTCACCCACGGCAGAAAACGTCGGGTCTTGGCGTCCTTCCATACCTCGCTCTCCTGGTACCAGTACTCCTCGTTCCACGGCCCAGGTCCCCCCACCATGAAGGTCGGTGAGTAGGTCGCCTGGGCCATCCCGAAGAAGCGGGTGACATCGCCGTAGAGTGGCGTGTAGCTCAACGGATGCTCGAAGCCGGTATGGCCGTCCATCACCATCCCCAAGGTGTACTCCAGATCGCCGTTCTCGCTGGTCACCTGCATCCCATGCTTGCGCGCGGCCTCCATCACCCATTGCCGCTGGTCCCGCCGCGGCTGCTGGTACTGCTTGAGGCTCACCGAGCCCCAGTGCTTGAGCTTCAGGATCCCCGCTTCGGCCATCGCCGGCGTGGTGAAGTCCTCCTGCCGGTTACCATCTCCGGCGTAAAGCGGATCCCCGGTCGTATAGACACGCGGCCCAACGACGAGCCCGGCCTCGACCATCTCGCGCGTGGGGAACAGGTTCTGCGACCACATCGACGGGTCCATCGTCGTCGTGATCCCGTAGCTGAGGAAAATGGCCCCCTCGGGATTCTGCTGCGGGATGATCCCGCGATGTTCCCGATAGTTGTGCGAGTGGACGTCGATGAACCCGGGGATGATCGTCTTGCCGCGGGCATTGAAGACGCGGGCGCCACTCGGCACTGCACAGCGCCCAACACAGCTGATGCGATTGCCGGTCACCACCAGCGTGCCGGTGAGCACCTCGCGGTTCTTGAGGGTGACGACCCGCGCGTTGGTGAACGCCACCGTGCCGGATGGAATGTCACGCGGGACGCGCAGGGCAATGCGCGTCGTGTCCGCGCGCTTCGTCGCCACGCTGTACGAGTAGAACCGGTCGGCGCTTCCGTAGTCGAGCGTCGTCGCGGTGCGCCACGTGGGGAAGAGCCCACCCTCCATGGTGAGGCGCGTGGCGGGCAGGCGCGATCGATTGCGGTCGATGCGCAGCGTCTGTCCGGCCAATCCCACCGTGGGGAATGGCATCACCCACGCATTGTCCCCCTCGGCGAAGGCGACATGCTGCCCATCCGGGGAGATCATCACCTCGTCGGCGAAGGGGAAGCTCAGGTGCGCCTGGCGATCGCTGCCGTCCGGCCGGATCGAATACAACACCGTCTGGGTGCCCTGCGCCCCGCTGCTCATGTGCGGGTACCAGATGCGCCCCTCGGGGCCATAGCTGGGCCGCACGATCTGGTTGCGGATATTGTTGAAGGCCGATCCGGACGTGCCGTCGGGGCTCGCCGCCACGCGAGTGACAAACTGCGCATCGCCGCCATTGGCGCTCACGCGCACGATATCCCAGAAGGCGTTCCACACCACGCCGCGGCCATGGCGTGATTCGCCGGCCCCGCGCGCGAGCACGATCTCGCTCCCGTCCTGCTTGAACGACGGGTGGATATACTCCCCGGCCACCCGCGTGAGCTGCTGCGGCGTGCCGCCCGCTGCGCTCACCTTCCATAGATGGGCGCTGACGGTGTCTTCCCAGCTGGTGAACGCCAGCCACTGGCCATCCGGCGACCAGGCCGGTGCATACTCAAACGGCACAAAGCCGGCCGGGGTCACGCGGCGTGGTGTCCCGTTCGGCAGGTCCATCACCCAGACGCGCCCCACCGCCTGGAAAGCGAGTCGGCGACCATCGGGCGACGCGCTCGACCAGCGCGTGAACTGCACCGGCATCGGGCCGTCGTCTTCCTTCCCCTGGAAGTTGGCCAGCTCGGAGATCGTGCGCTGGATCTTCGCCGTGAACGGGATGGTCGTAACCACACCCGACGCCACATCAACGCGACGAATCCTGCCACCCTGCATGAGCACGATGCTCCGCCCGTCACGTGCCCAGCTATAGCCCGGGAATTGGCGCAGCACCTTGAAGCTCTCGAAGATGTCCTGCTCCACGGGATCCATGAGCAGGCGCTCGTGGCCGGTCTCGAGGTTGCGCAGCCACAGGGCGCTGCGCGGGCCGAATTCGTGTCCCTTCCAGGTGATGGTGCCGTCCGGGATGCGACGCACGAAGGCGAGCCACTTCCCGTCGGGGGATACCTCTGGTGCACCCATGCCGCCGCTCGACGTCTGCACCTGCTGCTGTTGCTCACCAAACGAGACGGCCGAGACCTCGCCGGTCTGCATGTCCATCCGCCGGACTTGCGTCGACCCTCCCAGGAAGTCCGCGCGGCCGGAGTACCCCGCGGGGGTCGGTGCCTGGTTCCCCACCTGGAAATAGAGGTACTTGCCGTCGCGTGCGAACGCCGGCCAGCTCGCCGGCTGCTTGGAGCGCGGGAGGATCTCGACCCCCGAGCCGCCATCCTTGTGGTACATCCAGATCCCACCGCTCCCCGGCGCTCCGCCGTTGGGGAGTCCCTGGCGCTCGACGACGATGTACTGGCCATCCGGGGTCCACACCGGCGTCACCGCGCGCACGTAGTTGTCGGTAAAGATGGGCCGCGGGTTGGAGCCATCCGCGTTCATCACCCAGAGGTTGTTCTGTCCGCGCCGGTCGGAGATGAACGCGATCAGCGAGCCGTCGGGCGAGATGCGCGGGTGTGTGTTGATGGCGATCCCGCTTGTCTGTGTCAACGCTACGGCTTCGCCTCCGCTCGTCGGGAGTCTATAGACATGGCCGAGGAGGTCGAAGGTGAGCCACGAGCCATCGGCGGCGAGGTCCACCGACATCCAGGTGCCTTCGTCGGTTGTGAAGGCAATCTCACGCGTACGACCACGCGGCTGCGTGACGTCCCAGGCCGGCTGAGGGAGTTGCGCGGCGAGCGGCGCAGCCAACAGGAGGGTCGCGAGTACGTGGTGCTTGCGGAGCCGGGGCATAACCGTGGGGAATAGGTGAGGCGGATATACCGCCCGGCACCGGAGCATGCAAACGGCGGCCGCGGATCTCCGTGCAACGCAGCGCCGGCCACCCCCGGACCTGACGTGGTCGAGCTGCAGTCTCCGCCCAAACGTCCGAATGAACGGAGGTCGGTGCGTCTGCGTCGGAGTCTCCCGGGATCACTGGCTCCCCGGTCGTCGACGCGCATCACGGCGCGACTTCCCCGGGCATGTCCCGTCCGGTATCGTTGCCATACGAGGCGTTCCCTGTGGGCAACGGGACGCGCCATCGGTGGTCTTCTCCTTTTCTCCCGCTCGCGCGGTCGAGGTGTACATGCTTAGACGTTTTGTCAGGTGGGCCCTGACGATGGGAACGACTGCCTGGGCCGTCGCCCCCATCACAGTCCCGGCACAGGCCCCCCAACAGGGCACCATCACCGGTCGCGTGACCGATGCCGCCAGCGGGCAGCCGATCGGGGCCGCGCAGCTGGCCGTCATCGGGACCACGCTCGGCGCGCAGACGAACACCGATGGCCAGTACACCATCCGCGGCGTGAACGTTGGCGCGGTCCAGGTGCGTGTCCTCCGCCTGGGGTATGGCGAGGCGCGGCAGTCGACGACCGTCGCAGCGGGACAGTCCGCCACCCTGAACTTCCAGCTCGCGGCACTGCCAGTGACGCTGAACCCCGTCGTGACCACGGCCACCGGACAGCAGCGGCGAATTGAGGTGGGCAACGCGATCGCGCAGTTGGAAGTGGCGCAGCTCGTGGAGTCCCGGCCGGTGTCGGGGATGGCGGACCTCCTCACGTCCCGCGCGGCCGGAGTGCTCATCACCCCAGGCACACAGGCGGGTGCCGGCACCCGCATCCGCATCCGCGGGACGAGTTCCTTGTCGCTGACCAACAACCCGATCGTCATCATCGACGGCGTTCGCGTGGAATCCTCGACCGGCTCCTCGTCGGTGAGTGTCGGCGGGACGACGACGTCCCGGTTTGACGACCTCAACCCCGAGGAGTTCGAGTCGATCGAGGTCGTGCGTGGTCCCTCGGCCGCCACGCTCTACGGTACCGACGCGGCCAACGGCGTCATCGTGATCACCACCAAGAAGGGCACGGCGGGTCGCCCACAGTGGTCGTTCTATTCAGAGCAGACGGGGGTCTCGGACCGCAACACCTATCCCACCGCCTGGCATGGCTGGCGCACCGGCACGACGGCGACCACAAACTCGACCCCGTCCAACACGGTCCAGTGTTTCCTCTCGCAGGTCGTCGCCCGCGCCTGCGTGCAGGACAGCGTGACGAGCTACAACCTGCATGAGGACAAGGACGCCACCCCATTCGGCGTCGGCTATCGTCGACAGTACGGCGCGCAGCTGCGCGGCGGATCGGAGACCGCGCGCTATTTCCTCCACAGCGAGATGGAGGACGAGGACGGCGTCACGAAGGTGCCCGAATTCGAGAAGCGCTTCCTCGCGGCAAACAACCGGTCGCTCACCGAGCGCCAACAGGATCCGGGGCGCCGCGGGCGGATCACGGGCCGCAGCAACGTCAACATCACGTTGCCCCGCAACGCCGAGATGCAGGTGAACGCCGGCTTCACCTCGCAGGACATCTTTCTCCCGCGCAGTGACGACTCCGGCACACCAGGCATCGCGGCCAACACGTTCGGCGGCCCGGGATTCCGGTACAACCTCAACCCGCAGGGTGATACGCTCTTCGGGTGGCGGCAGTTCACCCCGCGGGACATCTACCAGACGGAAACCACCCAATCCGTCGAGCGATTCATCGGATCCGTCAACGCCAACTGGCGTGCCTCGGACTGGCTGTCGGCGCGTGCGAACCTCGGGCTCGACTACACCAACCGCCTGGACTCGCAGCTCTGCCGCTTTGACAACTGCACCAATACCGGCCAGGATCGTCTGGGCTTCAAGATCGACAACCGCACGAACTTCTTTGTCTACACGGTGGATGCCGGGCTGACCGCCACGCGCCGCCTGAGCGACGCCTTCGAGTCCAAGACCACCGGTGGCGTGCAGTTCTATCGCAACATCTTCAACCGCAACGGGGCCAGCAGCACCCAACTGCCTCCGGGCGCGGTGACGGTGACGTCCGGGTCCGTGAAGTCCTCCGACGAGACGACCGCCGAGAGCCGAACCCTTGGCGCGTTCGTCGAACAGGCCGTCTCGTACCGCGACAAGCTGTTCGTGACCGGCGCCGTGCGCTCGGATCGCAACAGCGCCTTCGGCGCCGAGTTCAAGACGGTGTTCTACCCCAAACTCTCGGCATCATGGGTCGTCAGCGAGGAAGGGTTCTTCCCGAAGGCCTCGTGGATCAACCAGCTGCGTGTGCGCTCCGCGTATGGGGCCTCCGGCGTGCAGCCGGGCACGATCGACGCCGTGCAATTCTTCGCCTCGTCCATCTTCCGCGGTGAAAGCGGCGACCAGCCGGCCCTGGTCTACTCGGCATTGGGCAACCGGCAGCTCAAGCCGGAACGGTCCACCGAGTTCGAGGTCGGGGTGGATGGCAGCTTCTTCTCTTCGCGCCTGACCACCGAACTCACCTACTACCGCAAGGCGTCTCGCGATGCCCTGATCTCGCGGATCCTGCCGCCGTCGGTCGGTACCGGCGCCACGGCGCGTCTCGAGAATTTGGGCGAAGTGCAAAACACCGGCATTGAGGCCCTGATCAACGCGCAGATCGTCAGCAAGGACGCCCTCGGCTGGGACCTGACCATCAATGCCTCGACCAACGACAACGAGCTGGTGAGCCTCGGTGGCGTGCCGCCCATTGTCGGCGCCACCCAGCACCAGAAAGAAGGATATCCCCTCTACGGCTGGTGGTCGCGCCGACTCCTCGGCTACGGCGACAAGGACGGCGACGGAATCATTCGCTACAACTCGGACGCGAATCTCTCCGAAATCACGGTCAGCGACACCGCCGAGTTCCATGGCTACCCGCTGCCGCGCTACGAGTTTGCCGTGACCAACAGCATCGAACTGTTCAAGCGGGCGCTCCGCCTCTCGGCCATGGTCGACTACAAGGGCGGACACCTGGTCTACAACAACTCGGAGCGCATTCGCTGCGCCTCGCGCTTCAACTGCGAGGGACTCATCAACCCGAAGGCACCGCTCTTCGAGCAGGCCCGCACGGTGATGGTGCGCGAACACCCGAGCCGTTCGGTCGCCGGCTTCTTTGAGGAAGGGGACTTCCTGCGGCTCCGGGAACTCTCCGCCACGTGGACCATGTCGCGCGACCTGACGACGAAGCTCCTGCGCGGACGCGCCTTCTCGGTCACGGGGTCCGTACGGAACTTGGGGATCCTCTGGACGAACTACCTCGGGGTCGACCCCGAGTCGTTCGGCACCACCGGCGACGCCCCGTCGTCGTTCCAGGCGTTTGCCCCGCCAACGTACGTCGCCTTCCGCTTCAACCTTGCCTACTAGGTGATCGCCATCATGCCAGCATACACCACCCCCACGACGTCGCGCGGCTCTCTGCGCCACCTCGTGCGACGCGCGTCGCTCCTCGTCCTCGGGTTCGCCGCCGCCTGTTCGACCGCCACGGAGATTCTCGAAGTCCGGGACCCCGACATCGTGAACCCAGAAGACGCGCAGTCCGTCGCCGGGGCAAATGCCGTGCGCCTCGGCGCACTGGCACGCCTGAATGCCGCCACGAGTGGCGAGGAGTCGCTCTTCCTCCTGGGCGGCCTCCTCACCGATGAGTGGATCAACGGCGACTCGTTTATCGCCCGCCAGGAAATCGACCAGCGCACGATCACCCGTGAGAACACCTTCCTCACGTCGGCCAACCGCGCGTTGCATCGCGCACGCCTCGCGGCGGAACAGGCCATCGGCCTGCTCGCGCAGTTCAACCCGAATGCCCCGGGATGGCAGGTGGCTGAGATGTACTTCGTGCAGGGCTACACCATCAACCTCATGGCCGAGCATTACTGCAGCGGGTTGATCTTCAGCACCGTTGTGGATGGCATCGAGGAGTATGGCTCGCCGCTGACCACCACCGCCGCGTTCGAACGGGCGCTCGCCCTGGTGGACCAGGGGATCACCAAGGTGACCGGCACCACAACCGACGACACCCGCGTGCGCAACGCCCTGCGCGTGCTCCGCGGGCGCATCCTCGTCAACCTCAATCGACAGGCGGAGGCCGCCACGGCCGTTGCCGGGGTGCCGAATTCGTTCACGTACAACATGCTCCACGCGGCCACTGCAACGAGCAACCAGATCTGGAACTTCAACAGCCTGTCGCGGCGCTACAGCGTGAGCGTGAACGAAGGCACCAACGGCCTGAACTTCGGTGGCTCGAACGACCCGCGTGTCCCGGTGTGCCAGGGCGGCGACGCCACCTGCCGCACGCTCGGCGTCACGCTCGCCACCCGCGACGACCTGTTGCGACCGATCATCATCGCCGCTGCATGGCCTGCACGTGAAACCCCGGTGGCGATCACCAACGGCATCGAGGCGCGGATGATCGAGGCCGAGGCACAGTTGAAGGCGGGGAACGCCACGGCAGCACTGGCGACGCTCAACGCCGCCCGGGCGACCGTGACCGGGCTCGCGCCACTCACGCTGGCCGCCGCGCCAGCGGCGCAACTCACCCAGCTGTTCAGTGAGCGCGCCTTCTGGTTCTATGGCCGCGGGTATCGCACGGGTGACCTGCGCCGACTGATCCGGCAGTACCAGCGCGCCGCCAACACGGTCTTCCCGACGGGGACCTGGCACAAGGGCGGGAACTATGGCGTCGATGTGAACTTCCCGGTCCCGCAAGCCGAGCAGAACAACCCGAACGCGGCCGGCGCCGCGTGCCTGGATCGCAACGCCTGATCCTTCGTTCCGTTCCACCGCAGCACACCAGGCGCCTGCCGATCTTCGATCAGCAGGCGCCGTTCTTTTCTTCCTCTCCATGCGACCAACTTCGCGGCCATTGCTTCGCGCCACACTCGGTGGCTTCCTCACGATCTGCACCTCACTGACCCTTACGGCCCAACCGGCGAAGGCGTACGCCGATCGGGTGGAGATTCGCCGCACGGCACACGGCGTTCCCCACATCGCCGCCGACGACATGGGCGCGTTTGGCTATGCCATGGCGTGGGTGCAGCTGGAGGACTATGGCGCGCGCGTGGCGATGGGGGTGATTCGATCCCGCGGGCACATGGCGCGCTACTACGGCCGTGATTCCATCGAACGTGACTTCGACGCGCGCATCACGCATGCGCGGGCGGTGGCCACCTATCGCCAGCTGCAGATCGAGACCCGGGAGACCTACGAGGGGTTTGCGGCGGGCATCAACGACTATGTGCGCACGCACGCCGGTGACTTCCCTTCCTGGATGCCCACCGACGTGCAGGGTGTCGACATCGCTGCCCTCTGGATGGAGTCACCACTCCCGGATGGAGCGCGCACCTGGGGCGACCGGGCTCGGCGACTCCGAGAACGCGCGCGGCAGGACTCGGTGCAGCGCGAGGGGGAAGGGTCCAACGCGTGGGCGTTTGCCCCGTCTCGCACGAAGTCCGGTCGCGCGATCCTGCTGCGCAACCCGCACCTGGACTGGAGCGCCGGCTACTACGAAGCCCACGTGACCGTGCCCCACGTGATGGACTTCTACGGCGACTTTCGCATCGGCAACCCGGCATTGCTCGTCGGTGGCTTCAACCGCCACCTCGGCTGGGCGACGACGAACAACAACACCGACAACGAGGCGCTCTACGCCCTCGAGGTCGATTCGCTGCGTCCGGACCACTACCTGCTCGACGGCCGCTCCCATCCGATCGAACGTGTCGACGTGGTCGCCGAGTATCGAAACGGCCCGGGACTCTCGTCTGAGGTGCGCACCCGCTGGCAGACGACGCTGGGTCCGGTGGTGGATCGTGCGGACGGCAAGGTCGTGATTGCCCGCTGGCCCGCCGACGGGGAGTTTCGCAAGACGGAGCAGTTTCTCCGCCTCATGCGCGCACGCACGCTGGAGGAATGGAAGGAGGCGATGCGACTGCGCGCCCACACGACCTCCAACCTCACCTACGCCGACGACAAGGGGAACATCTTCTACGTCTGGAACGCCACGGTCCCGCGCCTGCCGCACCCCAGCGGCGGTGACTCCGTGGCCATCCCCGTGCGAACGAGTGCGGAGATCTGGCAGGACATGGTCCCCTTCGATTCGCTGCCGCAACTCCTGAACCCGCCGGGGGGCTACATCCAGCAATCCAACGACCCGTTTCACTACACCAACCTCAACGCCATCATCGACTCGTTGCGCTTCCCATCCAACTTCTCGCGGCCCGCGCTGGGATTCCGGACGCAGCTGGGGATTCGCCTGGCGACACAGGAACGCAAGATGTCGTTGGAGGACGTGGTACGGCTGAAGCACTCGTACCGCATGCTCGCTGGAGAGCGCCTTACGGATGACCTGCTCGCGGCGGTCCGGGCGAACGCGCCGACTCCCGCCGTCGCGGCCGCCGCCGAGGTGTTGTCGCGTTGGGATCGGACCACCGCTCCCGACTCACGCGGCGGGGTGTTGTTCGAGGTGTGGTACAACCGTCACCTGCAGGGCGAGGCGATGCGGGGCTTGCCGTTTGCCGAGCGCGCGCGGCGAACTTTTTCGTCGCCATGGAGTCCCGAACGCCCGAACGACACGCCGGACGGCCTTGCGGACCCGGTTCGTGCGGCGGCCGACTTCGCCTGGGCGGTGGAGCAGGTGACGGCTCGCCACGGTCGCGCGGACGTGGCCTGGGGCGAGGTGCATCGCGTCCGGCGCGGCGACGTCGACGTCCCGGTCGGGGGATGCACGGGGGCGTTGGGGTGTTTTCGCGTGCTGCAGTTCAGCGATGCCCCCGATGGCAAGCGCGTGGCCCGCGGCGGCGACGGCTGGGTGCTGGCCGTGGAGTTCACGCCGGTCCCTCGCGCCTACTCGGTCCTGGCGTACGGCCAGAGCAACACGCCAACCTCGCCGTACTTCGCCGACCAGGCCGCGATGTTTGCGCGTGGCGAGATGAAGCGTGTCGCGTTCACCACGGAAGATGTGGAGCGCGCCACAGTGCGCCGCTATCGTCCGGGGAGATAGGGGCCGCACCTGCTTAGTGCTCGCGGTTCAGGATTGTGCACGACGCGCTCCGGGCAGCGACTCCCGGAGCGCGAGCCATCCGTGCCTCAGGCGAACGGATTCTCGTCGCGGCTCGGTCCGTAGACCGACGGCACCGGAACGTGGAGCATCCGCAGGCACATCACCAGCTGACCGCGGTGATGGTACACGTGGTTCATCCCGACCGATCGGATGAAGGCTACGCGCGGCATTGTCGCGACAATCGCACCGCGGCGCGACAACGACCACTTCGCCATGAGCCGCTCATCGGGCATCGTGCGCAGCATGGCCGCGAACGCGGCGATCGACTGGTCGTGGGCCTCCAGCACCTCTGCTCGGCTCGTGGCTTCGGCCTGCTTAAAGTTGGGGACCTCCATGGCGTCGGCCTGCGCCATCTGCGCGATGGTGCCCGGTGTTTGTGCGATGTGTAACGCGAGCTGGCCCAGGGACATCGAGGTGGGATGGGCGCGCCAGCTGAGGTGTTCTTCGGGGACGCGCTCGAGGACGCGGCGCGTGGTCAGGGCCTCCTCTTCGAGTTCGATCTTCAAGCTCTTGGCAATGGGCATACGCACAGGTACTCAGGACATTGGGATGAGTCTGGCCAGGGCACGGCACCTGCGGCGAAGGACCACGTCAGCTGGGCTGAGCGTCAGGCGTCCAGCTCGTCGATGGACTTCGGCCAGTCGCCCTTCAGCAGGCGCGACAGCGACCGATCCGCCAGCATCCGTCCCTCGGTCTGGCACCGCGCACAATAGTTCGTCTCGTTGTCGGCGTAACGAATCCGTTGGATCGGCGTCCCGCAATCCGGGCACGGCTCGCCGTACCGCCCATGGGCCTTCATCTCCGGCCGAAAGGCCGTCACGGTCTCCGGAAAGCCCGTCCCCACCTCGGCGCGGTGCCGCTCGATCCACTCCGTCAGCACCGCCACCGTTGAGCTGTGCAGCCGCGCCGCCTGCTCGTCCGTCAGGCGCGCCGTGGTCTGCAAGGGTGACAGTCGCGCGTGGTGCAGGATCTCGTCCGAATACGCGTTGCCAATCCCGCTGAACAACCGGGGGTCGGTCAGCGACCGCTTGAGCGTATGGTTCTCCCGTCGCAGCTGGTGCACAAACTCGGCAGCTGAACACGACAGCGGCTCGATCCCCCCACGATGGATGGCGGCGACCGCGTCCGCCCCACGCACCACCGTGAACGACGCGCGACGCTTGGTCCCCGCTTCCGTGAACAGCAGGGACCCGTGGTCAAAGCCAAGGGTCGCGAGCGCCTTGCCGAGCCCCTTCTTGCCGGGCGCGCGCCAGCGGAGGCGTCCGGCAATCATGAGATGGATGACGAGGTGCAAGTCATCCTCAAAGGAGAGCACCAGCCGCTTGCCCATCCGCGAAACCCCAATCACGCTGCGACCGACCAGGTCGGCGATCGGTGGTTCCACCGAGCGTACCAGGAAGGGGCTCGACATGGTGAGCGCACGCAGCTCGTGCCCCACCACATGTCGCTCGAGCCCCTCGACGTAGGCGATGATGTCGGGAAGTTCCGGCACGGCGTCTCGACCTCCGGGTCCCTACTTGCGCTTTAGCACCACGGGGCCGAAATCGATCCCGGTCACCTTCCCGGCCTTGTCGCGCACCAGTTTCACTTCAAGGGAAGCCTCCGGCGCCATCAGGCGGTCGCCCGACAACAGCAGGAACTCCGACTTCGGGACGAGCCCCGGTACCTCGGTCATCAGCTTGCCGCCTTCCAGCGTGATCGTCTGGCTCACCGCCGTCGGCGTTCCGGTGACTTCCTTCGGGATCGGGTACTCTCCCACGAGCTGGCTGACGAGCGCGCTGTCCATGGGCAAGGTCTCGATCTCGCGCGGGCCATACTCGGGCCACTGGTATTCCGCGGCGATGGCAAGGAGCAGCTCACCCACGACCGATGAGCCCGCATCGCTGTTGGTCATGATCGCAGCCCCCTGCCCGGTCTCGGGGAAGTAGATCAGCTGGGCGCGATACCCCTCGTTCGCCCCGCCATGCTGGAAGCGAAAGGCGCGTCCCGTCTTCTCCAGCATCGGGCCGATGCCGGACGGTTCCTTCTGCATGGTCAACATCTCCGTGGCCATCTTCTGCGACAGGACCTCCGTCGACGTGCCGGCGCGTGCCGCGGTGATCGCCATCGCCCACTGCAGCAGCTCCGTCGGTCTGGTCCAAAGACCTGCAGCCGCCATCTCCGGGTACGTGTGCCACCGGCCGGTCACCATCGTCCCATCCGGGCGGTGGCCGGATGCGGCCTCCGCACGACGATCGTCAGGGAGGGGCTGCGCATAGGTGCTGCGCGCCATGCCGACGGGCTCTAGCACGAGTCGTCTGGCCAATTCCGGAAACGCCTCGCCGGTGACGTCGGTCATCGCGAGCTGCTCGATGGTGATCCCGCCCCCTGAATAGCGCCAGCGTGATCCCGGGGTCGTGTCCACGCGCACCGCAGCGGTATTTGCTGGTTTAGCGCCATCCAGGATCTGTGGCACCGTCGGCACGGCGGCCCCCTTGGCGTACCCGGGAAAGCCGTGCACCGTCGTCCCCGCCGCGTGCGACGCGAGGCGCCGCAACGTCACCTTCTCGGTCGCCGTGAACGCGTTCTCCGGCAACTTCCAGCTCGTCAGGTACTCGTTCACCGGCCGATCGAGATCGAGCTTTCCCTCATCCACCAGGCGCAGCAGCACGGTCGCCGCCACCGGCTTGCTGATCGATGCGGCCTGGAAGAGGGTCATATCGGTCACCGAGTCGCTGCCGCCAGCGGTCTTGAGCCCGAAGCCGCGCGACCAGGCCAGCTTTCCCCCGTTCACCACTGCAACCGACACCCCCGGCACCTTGTACTTCGCCATCCGCTCGGCGAGGGAGAAGGTCACCGGGGCCGCGCCCTTCACGACCAGCGCCGGCCGGAGACCGGCGAGCACACGGGTGACGACGGCTTCATCCCTGATTTCCGGGGGAGCAGGAGTCGCACAGGCGGCAGCCAGCGCGAGGAGCAGGAATCGCGTGATTTTCATGTCAACGATTGTGTGGACCCGGGCGCCGGGCTGAAAGGGGGTGTCCCAGCTGGAGCCACCCCCTACGGCGGCCGCGCGGCTATCGTTCCGCCCTGGCCATGGCGAACCCCTCCCTCACCATCTCGGGCGTCCTTCCCGCGCTCCGTGACGCGCTTGCCAGGGGTTCAAGTGCGGTGCTCGTCGCCCCCCCGGGCGCCGGCAAGACCACGATGGTGCCGCTCGCGCTGCGCGACGCCCCCTGGCTCGGCGACCAGCGGATCGTGATGCTCGAGCCCCGGCGGCTGGCCACCCGCAATGCCGCGCACCGCATGGCCGCCCTCCTTGGGGAACGCGTGGGCGAAACGGTCGGCTACCGGATGCGCCGCGACACCCAAGTCTCCGCGCGCACCCGCATCGAGGTGGTCACCGAGGGGGTGCTGACGCGGATGATCGCCAGCGACCCGACCCTGGATGGCGTGGGCTGCCTCATCTTCGACGAGTTTCACGAGCGCTCGCTGCACGCCGACGTTGGCCTGGCGCTCGCGCTCCACACGCAACGGTTGGTGCGTGACGAGCTGCGCCTGCTTGTGATGTCGGCAACCCTCGCGGCAGAACCGGTCGCACGGTTGCTGGGCGACGCCCCGGTCATCACGAGCGAGGGTCGCACCTGGCCCGTGGATGTTCGTTATGCCGCACCCCGTGACGGCCAACGCCTCGAGGGATCGGTCGCCGCATTGATCCAACGCGCGCTCCGTGAGACGCCGGAGGGTGATGTGTTGGCCTTCCTGCCCGGCCAGGCCGAGATCGCGCGGGTCCAACAGCGGCTTGCCGACAACCAGGTCGCGGCCGAGCTGCACCGCTCTGTGGGGGAGCCTCTCATTCGCGGACCAGGACCGCGCGCTGCAACCCTCGCCCGCGGGGCGACGCAAGGTGATCCTGGCGACCAGCATCGCCGAGTCGAGCCTGACGATTGATGGCGTGCGCATCGTGGTGGATAGTGGCGTCTCACGGGTCCCACGCTTCTCGCCCCGCACCGGCATGACGCGGTTGGAGACGGTGCGCGTCTCACGAGCATCTGCAGACCAGCGCGCCGGGCGCGCCGGGCGACAGGCCCCTGGGGTCGCATGGCGGCTGTGGGATGAAGGGGAGCAGGCGGGGCTCCTCGCCGCTGCTGCTCCGGAGATCGCCGAAGCCGACCTCGCCCCACTCGCATTGGAACTCGCGGTGGCCGGGGTCGACGTCACTGACCTCGCCTGGCTCACCCCGCCGCCGGCGGCGACCCTCGCACGCGCCCGCGTCCTCCTGCAGCAGCTGGAGGCACTCGACAGCGGCGGACGGGTGACCGCGCATGGCCGCGATATCTCGGCGTTAGGCACCCACCCGCGCATCGCGCACATGCTCATCCGCGCCGGCCCCCCCGACGCCACCGCCCTCGCCTGCGACCTGGCGGCGTTGCTGGAGGAGCGCGACATCCTGCAGGGGGATGGCCCCGCGCAAAACGCCGACCTGCGCGTGCGCGTGGAGCTGGTACGCGAAGCCCGACGCGGCGACCGGATGCCCGATCACGCCGGGGAGATGCGCGTCCGGCGAGACACCGTCCGCGCCGTCGTCGAGGCTGCCCGCACCTGGCGCAGGCAACTGGAGCTCCGCCGGGACGTTGACTGGACCGATGACAGCAGCGTCGGGCGACTGGTAGCGCTCGCCTTTCCCGATCGTGTCGCGCAGCGACGCGGCGAGACCGCGCGCTTCCTGCTGCGCAGCGGTGGGGGCGTCGTCTTTCGTGACTCCCCGGCACTGGCACGGGAACCGTGGCTCGTCGTGGCGGAGACCGACGGTCGCGTCCCCGAGGCCGGTGTGTACCTCGCCGCACCGCTCACCCTGGACGACGTGCGCGCCGACTTCACCTCGCAGCTCACCGTCGAGGAGGAGGTCGCATGGGACCCCACAGCCCAGGCCGTGCGCGGTACGCGTCGCGAGACCCTCGGTGCCCTCGTGCTGCGCGAGACCATGGAGCCGCGACCGGATCCCGCATTGGTGCTCGCTGCCGTTCGCGCACAACTCATCGCCACATCGTTAGGCGCGCTCACATGGAGCCCCGGTGCGGAGGCCGTGCGCCAACGACTCGCCTTTGTGCACCACCACCTGCCGGAGTGGCCCGACGTGGGCGACGCTGCGCTCCTCGCCACCCTCGATGAGTGGCTGCTGCCGCACCTCGACGGCGTGCGCAGCGCCACGCAACTCGCCCAACTCGACCTCGGCGGCCTGATGCTCAACCGCCTCGACTGGTCGCAACGCAGCCGGCTCGACGCCCTCGCCCCGACGCACTACGAGGCCCCGACCGGCTCCCGCCTCCCGATCGACTATGCCGACCCCGCGGCCCCGCTGCTCCGGGTGCGCATGCAGGAGATGTTTGGCCTGTCGGACGGACCGCGCGTGCTCGACGGACGCGTGTCTGTCGTCCTGCACCTCCTGTCCCCGGCGCACCGCCCGCTCCAGGTGACGCGCGACCTGGCCGGGTTCTGGCGCTCGTCGTACCGCGACGTCCAGAAGGAGATGAAGGGGCGCTATCCCCGGCACTACTGGCCCGACAATCCGCTCGAGGCCGAACCCACGCGCCGCGCCAAGCCGCGGAGTTCCTGAGCTAGCGCCTCCACGGGTCGTGCGCCAGCGACGACCCCGTCATGAGCGCGCGCGAACCACGAAGGTACAAATCGCCGAATGCGCCAGGACCTTCTCCGCCGTCGACCCCAGCACCCAGCGCGCCGGTCCGGAGCGCCCATGGGTCGCCATGGCGAGCAGGTCGAACGCGCCTGACTCGGTGGCCCTGAGGATCTCCTCGGCGGGAGCCCCATGGACTACTTTCACGGCTGTCGCGATGCCTGCACGTTGCAGGCGTTCCATCGGTACGGCGAGCCAGCCCCGCACGTCGGCTTCCCGCGCAACGCGTCGGACCGCAGCCATGCCCGGCGTATCCGTCGTCCCTGCATAGTCCACGTACAACAGCGTGACCTCCGCGCCGAGGGCGGTGAGCAGTGGGACCAGGGGATCCAGGACGCCATTCGCGCACTCCGAGCCATCCATCGGGATCAGCACTGAACGCACGCTCCGCGTCGGCGCGCTTCGCGGATTGCTGAGCCAGAGCGGAACCGGGCAGGCGCGCAGCACCCGTTCCGCGACGCTGCCCCGCACCCATCGGCTGAGGCCGCTGCGCCCGTGCGTGGACATCGCAATCAGGTCAACGCTGAGCTCGCCCGCCACCGAGAGGATGGTCGCTGCCGCGTCCGGTCCGGTGCGGTACTCGCGGGTGACCCGGGCGCCGAGTCCTGAGAGGTACCCCTCCGTGGTGTCCAGGTCGACCGGCTCGCCAGAATCGACGTCGGCGACATGCAGCAGCACGACCTGCACCGGCGACGCCGCGCCCAGGATGAAGGGGGCCAGCGAGGCGGCCACCGACCCCGAGAGGGCGGAACCGTCGTGAGGAAGCAGGATCGTATTCAGGGACATGTCGACATCCCCTCCTGGGGACCAGGTAGCTCGACCGGCGACGCAGTGGCCAACTTCACGAATGCACGTCGCCCCCAGCCATGTGTTCCGTTTCGCCCTCGAGTTCCTCGTGCGGATCGAGGACGGCGAGTTCCTCGTCGGTGAACCAACGGCGAAGACTGAGGCGAAGCGGGACCAGCGCCGCGATCAACACGGGAAAGAGGATCCCGGCGCGACTGGCCTTCAGCATCCAGAGCGCGCCGAGCCCGAGCACCTGGATGAGGGTGAAGCGATGAAGCTGACCGCGTGCGACACGCCGAACGGCGTGGGTGGCCGGATACAGCCGCGGATCGGTGAACCAGAGCTGGAAGCGCTCCCAGAACTGGTTGCCGCCCAGGGTGTTGAATCCCATGAACAGGAAGAGCCCGAACAGCACGGCCATCGGGATCACCTGGATCAGGGGCAGGATCAGGATGGAGCCGGCGATGAGCAGATGGATCATCAGCCCGGAGACCCGCGTCTCGCGCACACTGCGAATCACTTCGCGCTGCACACCACCGACGTCTACCACGTCCGTGGTCGCCAGGCTGCGCACGTGGTTGAGCGAGTGGACGGTAGCCGCGACGATCCATGGCAACGCAAAGACGGACCCAACGGCGACGATCACGCCGACCACGAGCAGGTCGAGGTGAAAGCCGGCGCCCTTGCGAAGTTTGTGTCCAGGAGCGTTGACCAGCCGCGTCGTGATGTTCTGGTCGAGGAAGAGGAGGATCGTCGCCATCACGGCGGGCCCCAGCGTGGCGAAGATCGCCCAGGTCGGCAGGGACCACAGGTCCACGCGCCAGGGCCGCCCGGTCGTCGTGCCGAAGGTGTCGGGCACGGCGGGCACCGGCAGCTCCACCTCGGGAAACGAGATCGCGACCCAGGTCATCCCCGCGATCGCCAGGCTGGGCCCGAAGTCGGACAGGAAGTTGCGCGCCGTCGCGTTGAGGTAGCTGCCACGGGCGGCACCCTTGAAGGAGCGCGCCAGCGTGTAGGTCCCCAGGCTCAACACGACCCCCAGGAAGGCTGCCGTCAGGTCACGCGGGTCGGTCCCGAACGGACGCGCCATGGAGCTGACCGCCTCCACGATGAAGATCACCGCGATCAGGCCGGCAAAGATCTCGTCAGTGAAGCGCGTGAAGTGCCGCATCAACACGCTCGCATCGGTGACGGCACACACGATGAGTAGGATGCCGGACCAGATCCCCGTCCACGCATACGTTGCAAGAAACGGGAGCCCGAGCTGCTCACAGGTGACATAGAGCAGCCCTGTGAAGATCACGATGGGTCCGGTGCCGCCGAGGATGGTGAGGGGTTGCCCGCTGAACAGGGCGAACACAATGCCCCCCGTGGCCGTGGCGATGATCATCTCGGTGGTGCCGATGTTGCCGCCCGTGACCGCACCCGAGAGTCCGCCAAAGGCGATCGCGTTGGCGAGGCAGGCAAAGAACAGAAACAGCGTGGACCCCAGCACCTTGGAGTGCAGGCCCGCGCGGAAGTCATCCAGGTAGAAGGGGCGCCGTCGCGCCAGGTCGTTGAAGAGCCCGCCGCCCAACCGCCCGCTGTGCGTCAAGCCGTCATCTTGCCCGTTTGCCATCTCACCTCTCTCCAGGGAACCTCGGTCATCGCCGCGCGTGGTGGGGCGGAGTACCTGCCAGACGGGAAGGGTCGCCACCTGCGCAGGTCCCGCAGGCCCGAGGTGCGTTCCGCCGCCTTGTACCCGGAGCATCGTCGGTTCGGCGGTCACGGGCAAGGCCTATAGTTCGGTCAACATCAATAGAATTCCTGCATGCGTCGGCACCGCGCTGGCCATCCCGGCCCCAGACAGACGCGCGCGGCGCCGCTCGGGATGCGACATCCGGCGACGGCTCGGCCCAAATGACAACGATCCCCTCGCGTCCTGCGAAGGGATCGTTGCCCACGGGAAGGCACCGTACCGCGCACCACCCCGCTTCACGCACGCGGCGCGGGATGGGACGCCGACGATGGTCCGTCGCTGCAGGATCCACGGCGGAATGGACCCCTCAGGGGCGGGAGACCCGCCTGCAGCCAGTCACGACGTGGGGTCATGATGGGCGCCCCATCCCGTGGTGCTCCGGGGCACCAACCGCGGAGGTTCTCAGCTCGCCGGCTTCCGTGGGGCGCCAAAGAGCCGCGCTGGATCGAACGCCGGGAGGGCATACCATTGGGCCGGTGCGCCTCGGCTGGCCTCTGGGCCCGCCACCGCCCCGACGACCTGTCGTTCATGGTCGACCGTGACGAGTTCCTGCGTGAGAGTGGGCAGCGACTTGAGCACGTCCGGCGTCAATGCGTCGATGCTGACCTGCCGTGTGGCAGAGTTGGCGTGGCCCACCCCAACGGGAAGCAGCAGGTGGCCTCGCTTGTCGGGCAGGAGTACCGAAAGATACCGCGGCTTCTTGTCCTGCTTGTCGAGCATGATACGGTCCACCGTGCCGAGTTTCGTGGACCCCGGACCCATGACATCCCAACCATGGACGTCGGGCAGGCCCGGACCCAAGGTGAAGTCCTTCACGTCGCGAGCGGCGAGCAGGGTTGATGCCGTCGTGGGCGTGGTGTTGGGGGTCGTTCTGTTGGGGGCAGCCATCGTGGCCTCCTGGGATAGGGGTGGATGGTGCACCGCGTCCCATCGCCCGACCCCGGCACACCAGGGTCACCCCTTGCCCGCACGGACCACGGTGGTCCATTCGGGAACATCACGACCCAACCGAACGCCGAGTTGCTGCAGGTCCTCAAGGGACACGAGCGCGGCCACGTTGCGACCGTGGCGCTGCAGCACGATGCGGGCGCCACCATAGGCGACCGCGTTCACCAACTCGGCCAACTGCTCGCGGGCATCGGTGGTGGCGATGCGCGCGAGGGGACGTGAACGCATACAGGGGACATGAGGGCGATACCGCGGGACGCGGCACGTCATGCGACGGGCCACCAGCGGTGGCCGCGCCGTGCCAGCATTTGCTGACAATGTCAATATAGTGTATTTTGTACGTTATGTCAACTTTGCACCTTTCGTTCCTGCAACGCTTCCTCGAGGACGTCCGCGAGCCCGCCCGACGCGCGCTGGCCTCGCTCCCGGCTCTCGTCCGATGAGCGCCCCCCTCACCGCGCCGCCCCGCGCGCCCTGGCGCGTCCGACTGCACACCGTGATCTTCGGCCACGAGACCACAGCCGGGAAGGCGTTCGACGTCGCCCTCCTCGTTGCCATCGTGGCCAGTGTGGGTGCCGTGATGGCCGACTCCGTGCCGTCGCTTCGCTCCACCTGGGGCACACCCCTGCGCATCGCCGAGTGGACCTTCACGCTCCTGTTTTCGATCGAGTACGTGTTGCGGTTGGCGTGCGCCGAGCGGCCGACGCGATATGCCACCAGCTTCTTTGGACTGATCGACCTTGCGGCACTGCTGCCCACCTACCTCAGCCTCGTCGCCCCGGGGAGTCAGTACCTCATCGTCATCCGGGGCCTGCGAGTGCTGCGTGTCTTCCGCATCCTCGCCCTCGCCGAGTACGTCGGTGAGGCCGAGTTCCTTGTCCGTGCGCTCCGCGATAGTCGGCGGAAGATCGCGATCTTCATGGCCACGGTCGCGACATTGACCGTGATGCTCGGGACGCTCATGTACTTGATAGAAGGGGCGCGGTCCGGCTTCACCAGCATCCCGACGAGCATCTACTGGACCATCGTCACCATCACGACCGTGGGATACGGGGACATCACCCCGCAGACACCATTCGGGCAGTCACTGGCCGCTGTCATCATGCTGTTGGGCTACGCGATCGTAGCGATCCCGACCGGCATTGTCACGGCGGAACTCGGGCGCGGGAGGCAGCGGCGCGTCGACTGTCCGCGGTGCCCAACCAGCCAACACGCCCTCGATGCCGCATTCTGCCGACGATGTGGCGAGGCCCTCGCTGCGGACCCGCCGGGCGCACGCGATCCCTCGACTACGCCGGCACGTCCAGCTTGAACAACCGGCGGGCATTGCCGGATAGCATCATGGCGGCCGACTCCTCCGGAAGGTTGAGCTGACGCACGAAGTTCAGGTAGGATTTCATGGAGCAGATCGGCCAGTCCGTGCCGTACAGGAAGCGCTTCGGATCCCCGGCGTACAGGATGACGTCGCGGATCTCTTCCGCCATGTAGTCCTCGAACGCCTCGGTGAACTCCCCTAGCACCAGCCCCGAGATATCCGCGTAGACGTTCGGGTTCTTGTAGACCACTTCCATGCAATCGGTCAACCACGGGTTCCCGAGGTGGCAGATCACGAACTTCACGTTCGGGTGATCCACCGCCACCTCATCGATCTCGAGGGGATGGGAATACTTGAGCTTCCCGCGGGCGGAGTAGGTGTCCCCCGAGTGAATCATGACCGGGACGTCGAACTCCTCCGCAAGGTCGTAGACCACCTGCAGGCGCCGGTCGTGCGGATAGAAGGGTTCATACCCCGGGTACAGCTTCAACCCCTTCACCAGCCCGGCGGCCAGGAAGTCGGCCAATTCGCGGAGCGTACGCTCCCGATAGTTGGTATAGCTGACCCCGGCGACCACCCCCAGGTTCGGGATGTCGCGAATGGCTTCCACCACCTCGGCCGTGCTCGGGCGGTGTGGGCTCACCAGGTAACTGGTGAGGACCAGGGCATGGTCCACCCCGTTCTCGGCCATGGACGCTTGCAGCTTGTCCAGACTGCTGGCGAGGGACACCGCTTCCTGCTCGTGGTAGTTGTTCAGGTGCACATGGCAGTCGACGATCATCGCGCGGCGGGAATGGGGAAAGTGACCGGCCCGATGCGACGCCGCGTGGCCAGCGCGCGCATCATCAGGCGAAAAGCCGGACGCTCCAAGGGGCGCGCGATGCGATACCCTCGCCGCCAGATGGCGTACAGGATCCGGCGCAACTCGCTCGCCGCGAGGTAGGGTCGGCGCGGGCCGGTGATGGCCTCGTGATAGAGGTAGAACGGCGACGGGTCGTCGCTCGGGCGCAGCCGTGGTTGGAAGTAGGGAAAGTTGAGCACAAGGACCGCTGGCCGACGCGCGAGCGCGCGCAACCACGGGTTCTCCGCGCTGACCTCACCCAGGATCGCCGCGAGCGGCACCCCCGCCAGCCTGTGCGCGTCGCGCTCGAAGGCACGGCGCAAGCGCTGGCGCAAACGCGAGCCCAGCCCACCCGAGCGCATCCCGGCGTCAATCGCGAGGTACCCCACCATCCCCACATTCAGGCTCCCGAAATAGGTCCCGGTCGCCAAGCCCACAACCTTGCGTCCCCGCACGGCGATCAACAAATGCCACGCAAGGTCGGTCCAGACCCCGCCGGCCTTCTCCTCGAGGGTGGCCTTCCAGTCCGCCAGGGAGACACGCTCCGACGAGTGAAACGTTCGCGCGAGCAAGGCATACGCCTCCGATAGCTGCGGATCATTGGCGTCCGCGACCTCCCGGACCGACAGCCGGGTGGACCTGGGAACGACGGGCTTCCGGATCACGGGCTGCGGGGCGCGAGTGTGTGGGCCACGCGAAGCGAGTCCAGACGCAGGCGCTGGGCGAGGAAGGTCTCGACTCGTCGGCGGTCAGGAGCACCCGGCAGCCGGCTCCAGGCAATCACCGCGGTCTGGGCGGTGTCTCCTGCGGCCGCCCCCCTCGCCGCCTGGACGGCGGGCCCCACCTGGATGGAGCGTACATCCGGGTAGAGCGCCACGAGCTCCCGCGCAACGTCGCCGAGCGGCCACTGCGCTCCGCGAACGCGGAGCAACTCGCCCTCCAACAGTGCGATGCGCGCGTCACGAGACTTTAGCGCCGCCTCATTTCGCGTATAGAGATCCTCGAGGATCCCCGAACGCACCATCTGGCCCAACTGTTCGGGCGCCATCGTCCCTTCGTCCGGCTGGTGGATCACCAGGCGCGCCCGATCCAGCCCGTAGTTGGCCAGTCGCAGGCGCAGGTTGTCCACCGTCTCCGGCGAAAGTGGGCGTCCCAGGATCGTTGTTTCGATCGCCGACGAGTCGCGCCCGTGGACAATCTTCGTGGACACCACCGAGCGGTCGGGAAATACCAGGGACTCCTCCACAAACCGCCGCGCCGCGGACTCGAAGCGCGTTTCCCGCACCACCTGCCAGCCGACGTACACACTCGGCAGGATCGTCAATCCCATGGCGACTCCCAACAGGAGGCGCCGGCGCCCCGCCTCCCTCGGATCCAGCGCTTCAACGCGCTGAAAGCCGAGGAGTCGTACGACCGAGAGGGTCGCGAAACAAATAAAGACCGAGTTGATGACGAACAGGTACAGGGCCCCGAAGAAGAACGAGAAGTTCCCGGTGGCCAGCCCAAACCCGGCCGTGCAAAGGGGCGGCATGAGGGCCGTCGCAATCGCCACGCCCGGGATGACGTTGCCCCGGTCCCCCTTACGCGTGACTGCGATGATCCCTGCGCTCCCGCCAGCGAGGGCGATGAGCACGTCGTAAATGGTGGGCCGCGTTCGTGCGAGCAGCTCGGATTGCGCTTCGGCCAGGGGAGAGACCAGGAAGTACAGCGCCGACGTCACGAGGCTTGCCGATGCCGCGATCGTCAGGTTGCGCACCGAGCGCCGCACCAGCACCAGGTCGTTGATGCCCAGGCCAAGGCCCGCCCCCATGATGGGACCCATCAACGGCGAAATCAGCATGGCGCCAATGATGACCGCCGTGGAGTTGACATTCAGCCCGACGGACGCGACGACGATCGCAAGCACGAGGGCATACAGGTTGCCCCCCGTGAACTCGATCTGGCTGACGATCTGCCGAACCGCCCCTTCCTCGTCGGTGTCGCTGAGCCGATACAGGGGACGCAGGGCGGCCCGCAGGCGCACGATGGCACTCCGGGTCCCCGTCCTGGGTCTGGCCTCGACCTCTGCCTGTTCTGCGCGCGTCATCGGTCTCGTGGCGGTTGGTATGCGTCCTCCCCCGGTGGTCGCGTCCCACCGGCCGGGGGAGCCGTGCGGTCGCTACACCTCACGTCTGGGTGGGCCCCCGGGTTCCGGCGACGCGGAGCCGTGCGGACGTGGAAGCGCCTCGACCCCATGCGTTTCGAGTTGTATGCGCCGACCGGCGACCTCGCGCGTCAACTCCTCATGAACTTCGCTGGAGATCTCATCCGCGCGATAGCCCTCCCCCACCAGTCGGGCCTCCAGGGCCAGAAGGTGCCGCAATGCCGCATGGCGGTCTCGCTCCATCGCCCCGGCCTGACGGCCGAGGGTGTCGATGGCCTGTCGCGCGGCGTCGAGGCGATGCCGGTAGGGTGCGCGGAACGCCTCGGCGTCGCCGTCGCTGACAACGTGGCGGGCCTTGAGTTGATCGATCTCCTGGAGCGCGCCCGTCGCGACACGCACCTCGGCGCGCGCACGTTCCAGCGCGATGTGATCCTCATTCTTTCGGACGAGCCCCAGACGGCGCAGCAAGGGGGCCATGGTCATTCCCTGGAGGAGAATCGACGAGAGCACCACACCAAGCGTCATCGTGATCAGCTGTTCCCGATGCGGCAAGTCACGCGGGAGCCCAAGGGCGAGCACGATGGACAATCCGCCGCGGATCCCGCCCCAGGCGAGGACCGTGGTCCACCCACGCGGCACAGCTTCGTTGGTCCGACGCAACAGCACCGTGACCGCGGCCACGACGAAGAACCGGGCAACGAGCATCGCGACCGTCGCCACCGCGATCTCGCGCCAGTAGGAGGCGAGGCCACCCAACGAGACCTCGAATCCGATCAGCAGAAACACGATGCTGTTGAGCGCAAAGGCCAGGTACTCCCAGAACGATTCCACCGCGAGAAGGGTAGTGGGCGACATGCCCTCGTCCCGGCCGACATTGCCGCACACCAGCCCCGACGCCACGGTGGCGATCACCCCCGACGCGTGTACCTGTTCGGCGGCCACAAACGCGCCGTAGGCCGCGATGACCGTCAAGGTGATCTCGATGGTGGGCTCGTCGACCCGCTTGGTGACGTGCGACGCGGCCAATCCAACCGCCACCCCGATCAGAGCGCCACCGGCCGTGGTGGAGAGGAACTGCGCCGTCAGCGCACTCACGGTGGTCGTCCCGCCGGTGACCGTGGCGAGGATCAGGGCAAAGAGCACGATCGCGGTGCCGTCGTTGAGCAGGCTCTCCCCCTCCACCAGAAGGCTGAGGCGCGACGGCACATGCAGCGTTCGAAATAGGGCAACAACCGCTATGGGGTCAGTCGCGGCGATGAGGGCGCCGAACACCAGCCCCTGGCTGAGCATGAAGGTGGGATCCACCTCGAGCCCGCGCACGATCCACGCGGTGATGACGCCGGTAACTCCGATCGCCGCCACCACGCCGGGCACCGCAAGCGCGAGGATGACGCGGGCGTTCTCGCGCAGCCGGTGCCACCTGATGTGGTATGCCGCCTCGAACAGCAGGCCAGGCAGGAAGACGGCAAAGAGCAACTCCTGCGTCAGGTGCGGGGCGTCGATCCAGCGCAGCGCCCCAAGCCCGAGTCCGGCGAGGACGAGAAGTTAAGAGGGAATGCGGAAGTGCCTCACCAGCAGGGCAACGGCGGTGGCCACGCAAAAAGCAGGATGAACGCGAGCTCGGAATTCATGGACGGCAAGCTGGGGGGGCGGAACGACGGGAAGAACATACCTGCGAGGCTGGACCCTGCCTGCGGTCACGACGCCGGGCGTTCTGGTTGGGTCAGTGCGACCCGCAGCGTAGGTGCCTCCACAAGGTGGAACGTGGCCGAGGCAAGCTTGACCGTCCCCTGCGTCGCATCGATGCGGGGGGGGGGGCGGGGGGGGGCGGGGGGGGGGGGCGGGGGGGGGGGGGGCGACGCCGAATGCCGCGGCGACGAGCACGAAGAGTTTGCTCGATCCGACCCGGCCGCCCCACTCGCTCAGGCTTGCGTCCATGGTGCCTGGCTCTGGACCTGGTTCGGTACTGCTAGGTTCGGGTCGTTCGCGCACGCTCGACGCGGCGCCGCAACGCGCGTTCACACGATCGAATCGCTGCGCTGGCAGCCGCCCAGCTGGTGCCCCCGGTGGCGGTTACCACGACTACGCCGAGGGAGACGGTGGTCACGGTCACCGTTGCGCGCACCTTGGGAGCGCCCACCGGGCCACTCTCATCGCTTGTGGCAACGAGGACCCGCGTCAGTCGCGTCGCGTACTTCCCCAGGTTGCGACCGAGGGCGTCGCGAAGACGCGCGGACTCCAACGTCTCGTCCGGCCCGTTGTCTCGAATGGTCACCGGTGTCTCGGCTGTGGCCGTCTTGCCGCGTTCGCCACGGGCCTGCCGGAAGGCGTCGACGCCCATCGGGCCTCGAGCATTGGTTGACTTCCTCTGTCCTGTCATCTCACCCTCCCGTCTGTTCGGTTGGACCGCGCGGGCGCGCGGCGTTTCGGCGGCAGCTCAGGCTCCTTCGGTGCGGCCAGGTGTTCGGCCAGTGCCGACATGAGCGCATGGACGCGTCGGATATCCTCGGGGTCGCTCTCGGCGAGGACGGCGGTGACGGCGGACTCGACCGTCTCCTCCGTGTCCCCTGTGAGTCGACGACCACGCCGTGTGAGGGACACGCGGATCCGGCGTCGATCGTGGCGATCCGCGGTACGATTCAGGAGCCCTGCCTCCTCGAGCCGCGCGAGCAAGCTGGACAGGCTTCCGGGGTCCAGGTGGAGCAGCGCCGCCAGTTCGGAGGCCGTTGCGTCGGGGAATCGACCAGCCAGGCGAATCACCATCCGTTGCGGCGCGGTGACCCCAAGGCGCCCCTGCATGTGTCGCGACCGACGCTCCATCGCGTGGTTCACCCGCCATAACAGACGCAGGAAGTCCAGCACGGGCCCCAGCTGATGATCGACGGTCGGTTCCGCGGGCAGTTTGGACATTCCGGTTGGACATGGGACAGGACGGGCCAGGAACGTTCTCGCCAAACATCGGGAGACTTTCGCTGGCAACACGGTGACAATAGCACAAGATACTTGGATTTCCAAGTATCTCGTGTTACCCTATGTCATCGCCGACCCTGGCCCAACGATCCGGACCGGGGCTCGGCCTTCCCTGATTCCCCGCGTTCCGCAAGGTGACCGATGGCCGACGAGGCAACCCCGGAACTCGCCTACCTGCTCCTGGTCTTCGGGTTGTTTGTCGTGCCGAAGTTCCTGCAGCGGTATCGCCTGCCGAGCGCGGTCACCAGTCTCGCGCTCGGGGCGTTCGTGTCGCTCGGCCTCCACCTCTTCACGCAGGACGCCACGATCCAGCTCTTCGCCACGCTGGGGATTGTGGCGCTCTTTCTGTTCGCCGGTCTCGAAGTGGATTTTCGCGAGCTGCAACGGGAGATGACGGTGCTCACCTGGCACCTGGGGATTCAGCTTGTCCTGCTTGGCGTGGTTACCTGGATGTTGGCCAGCCTGGTGCCGCTGCAAGGGCGCGCGGCCGCCCTGGTGGCGCTGGCCCTCCTCACTCCCTCCACGGGGTTCATCCTGGACTCCCTCCCAAGCTTTGGGCTCAGCGGACGCGAGCAGTTCTGGGTGAAGTCCAAGGCGATCTCGACCGAGCTGGTGGCCCTCGCGGTGCTGTTCGTCGTGCTCCAGGGCGATGACATCCAGCGCCTGGGGATCTCCTTTCTGACGCTAGGGGGGTTGGTGGTCGTGGTCCCGCTCGCGTTTCTCTTGTTCGCGCGCACGATCCTGCCCTTTGCGCCAAAGTCCGAATTCGCCTTCCTGGTGATCGTCGCACTGGTCTGTGCCTTCGTCACCCGACGACTCGGAGTGTACTATCTGGTCGGCGCCTTCCTCGTGGGCGTCTCGGCGCAGCGATTCCGGCGCGAACTTCCGGCGCTGGCGTCGGAAAAGATGCTGCACGCGGTAGAGGTCTTTGCGTCGTTCTTCGTGCCGTTCTACTTCTTCAAGGCCGGGCTGCACCTCGAGCGCAGCGACCTGACCTGGACAACCTTCGCGGTTGGGGCCGGACTCCTGGTGGTGGCCGTGCCGCTGCGGGTGGTCACCACGGCATTGCTGCGTCGCATGGCGCTGCGTGAGCAGTGGCGCGACGCCGTGCGGGTGTCCACCCCACTCCTCCCCACACTGGTGTTCACGCTCGTGATCGCGGAGATCCTGCGTGAGCGCTTCGTCCTTCCCCCGTGGTTGTTTGGGGCACTGGTCTTCTATACGGTCCTGAACACGATCATCCCCGGATTGCTGCTGCACGCGCCGGCGGCCGAGCCTGACTTGATTGTAGCCGGCGACGCGCCCGATGAAGGGGTGGCGCCGCTCGTCCCCCAACCGAACCAGCCTTGAACCCCTCGAGCGATCGCGCATCCAAGGGACCCCATACCCCCTTCATGCATCGAGACCCGGCGTCCAGCGCGCCGACACAGGAAGAGCGCGGGAGCGAGCTGCCGACGGATTTTCACTGGGGCGTCTCCACCTCGGCGTACCAGATCGAGGGTGCCCACGACGCGGATGGGCGCGGTCCATCGATCTGGGACACGTTTGCCGGCCAGCCGGGCGCGATCGAACGTGGGGAGGACGGTCGACACGCGTGCGACCATTACCACCGCTGGCAGGACGACATCAGGCTCATGCGTGAATTGGGGCTATCGAGTTACCGGTTCTCCGTCGCGTGGCCGCGCATCCAGCCAACGGGGCGCGGCGCGGCGAACGCCGCAGGCCTCGCCTTTTATGACCGGCTGGTCGATGGCTTGTGCGAAGCAGGCATTCGCCCGTTTGGGACACTGTACCACTGGGACCTCCCCCAGGCGTTGGAGGATCGCGGCGGGTGGCCCCACCGCGACACCGCGGACCGGTTCGCCGACTACGCCGCGTTGGTGGTCGGCGCGCTGGGAGACCGGGTCAAGGATTGGTCGCTCTTCAACGAGCCCTTCATCTTCACGTCGCGCGGATACCTATTCGGGCGATATGCGCCTGGACGCCGCAGCCTGCCCGCTTTCCTCTCGGCCGTGCATGTGGTGACCATGGCCCATGCCCTCGGCTTTCGGGCCGCCAAGGGTGCCCGAAGCGACGTGCGCGTGGGCTCGACCTTTGCCCTGGCCCCCTGCGAACCGGCGACCAACACGCCGGACGACCGGTGGGCAGCAAGCTACGCGGACGCCCTCTTCAACCACCTCTTCCTTCAGCCCCTGCTCAACGGCCAGTACCCACGCGCCTTTCTCGAGAGCATTCCGGCTGCCGCATTGCACGCCAGATCAGGCGATGACGCATTGATGCGTACCCCGCTCGACTTCATCGGCGTCAACTGCTACTACCGGCTCGTGGTGAGTGCGGGAGGCCATAACCGTCCCGACCTGCCCTACTTCCTCTTTGATATCCGATCCGACACACGCAGCGCCGGCGGTCACGCCGACTTCAGCACGGCGCCGGGACAGGTCGCGCCCATCGAGAGCGCCTTCGGTCGCAGCGAAGGGAACCGCACGGCGATGGGATGGGAAGTGTGGCCCAAGGCACTCTACGACGTGCTGATGGAGCTCACCCGGCTCTACGGCCGCATCCCGCTGGAGGTGTGCGAAAGCGGCTGCGCCTTTGACGAAACGCCGGACCCCGACGGTCGCATCCGGGACCAGGCACGCATTGCTTATCACCAGAGCCACGTCGAGTCGGTGCGACGGGCACACCAGGACGGGGCAGACGTCCGGAGCTATCACGTATGGAGCCTCTACGACAACTTCGAATGGGCGTCGGGTTATCGGCCGCGGTTCGGCCTCATCCACGTCGACTTCGCCACGCAGCGTCGGACCTGGAAGGACTCGGCCTTCTGGTTCCAGCGGTTGTGTCGGGCCGCGCGGCGCGCGGCGACGAACCAACAGGCGGCATCGTGACGCGCGTCGTGCTGTTTTCCGACGTCGACGGCACCCTGCTGGATGCCGCCGGGAAATACGCGATGGGCCCGCTCGCGCTGGAGCCATACCTGCCCGCCCTGCAGATCGTGCTCGCCTCGAGCCGGACGGTCGGCGAACTCGTCCCGGTACAGCGCGACCTTGGCATTACCGGGCCAGTGGTGGCAGAAAATGGTGCCGTCGTGGCCTGCCCCGCTGTGAGCGGGGGCAACCTCATCGGTGAGCCGGCGACGTACGACGGCGAGGGATGGATTGTGGTGCGGTTGGGCGTTCCCGCTGACAGCCTCCGTCGGCAGCTGATTGACGCCGCGCTGCGCACCAAGGTATCGATGGTGGAGCAGGACACGGTGTCCCCCGGCCTCGACCGTCGCTGTTCCGTCCTGTTTCGTCCAGCGCCGGGCGCCCCCGTGACCTCCCTGGCCCCGCTCGTGGCGGACCTGCGGGCGCAGGGCCTGACGGTTGCGTCGGGAGGCTCCTGGCAGGCGCTCACGGGCAATGCGGACAAGGGCAGCGGCGCGGCGGCGCTCCTGCATCACCTCGGGGGCGAGACGCCGCCCGCGGTCGCCGCCGTCGGCGATGAGGACAACGATGTGCCCCTGCTGCGAGCCGTTGGTCGAGGGTTCGTGATTCGTCGTCCCGACGGCACCTGGCACCCGGAGCTTGCCGCCTTGCCGGGCGTCACTCGACTGGGCGCCCGTGGCATCCGGGGGTGGCGTACCGTGGTTCGCGTGCTGGGGCGGGAGGCGACCACACCACGATGAAGCCCACGCGCCCTCGCTGGACCATCAGCGTCCTCACGATTCCCGAACGGGAGTCGTACCTCCAGACGCTCCTCGCCTCCATCGCTGCGCTCCCCGGCGCGGCCGGGCTTGTCGTCGACGTGATCTACAACCGGGATACCCGCGAGGCACCAGCTGACGTCGAGGAACGGGTGCGCGGCCTCGTGACGGGATTGCAGCTCAACGTCTACTTCAACCCGGCCAACCCGACCATTGGCGCCGCGCGGATCCAGCAGCTCAATCACTGCAAGACGCCGCTGGTGGCCTTTGTGGATGACGACCTCTCCCTGCACGGCGACGTCCTCGCCTCCGTGGAAGAGGAGCTCCGCCGCCTGCCCGTGGCTGGCGTGGGACTCCGTTCCTACGTTGAGGACACCGACCAGTTGTTCAAGCCACGGGCGTCGACGCCCAGCGTGGACGCGCACGGCATGCGGTTCATGCCCGTGCAGGGGATGCTGGTGGCCGGCTACCGACGGCTGTTCCTGGACGTTGGGGGGTTCAACCCCCGGCGGGAATTCTGGGGCGAGTGGACGGAGTTGAACTTGCGCCTCTGGCGCTCAGGGTTCCCGACCGGCTACGCCATGTCCGGCGCATTCCTCAGGCACTGGGAGCGAGCCCCCGCTTCACCGACGCGCAGCATGGTTGGCCGGGAGGAGAACGTGCTCTGGGGCCTGATGTGCACCGCGCTCGAGTATGACGCGATCGAGGAAGGACCGGAGACCACGCCCTTCTGGGACCTGGTCGAGTCCCGGTACATCGCCTACTCGTTCGGCGCAGATGTCAGGATTCGGGATGTCCTGCGCACCGCCTTGCGCCTGACACCGCGGATGAGCGCGATGTACCCCCAGATCGCGGCCTTCCGGGATACCGTGCGCCAGCATCCGTTCGACTTCAAGCCGTTCCACGCCTTCACCACAGAAGAAGTCGCTGCCGTCCTGGCTCACGCCGCAGCGAGGATTGGCCCCTACCGTGCCGATGCCTGGGGCGGATCCAGCGACTGACATCAACAGCACCCGAGGCGCAACACTCACAGAGAGCGTTTCCACAGGTGTCGGCACCCCGCGCCGGTTCTCGCGACACCGCGCGCCCGGAGTTCATTTCGCGACCCGGCATAACGCCACACGGGGATGGTGCCTCCCGCACCACCCCCGTGGGTACCAGAGCGCGCGTGGTCCGCGCTACAGGTAGTTCGCGCGTTTGGTTACCCGGTAGGTGAACTTCCCCGTGGCCCCGAGGGCGTTGACCGTCGGCGTGAAGGTCACGGTGCTGCCGTCCCCGATCGACTTCATGTTGTTCAGGTTTCCGTTCACCGCGCCGGGATAGCCGAATGGCATACAGCCGGCCACTTCCGCGAATTCGGAGCAGAGGTTGAAGCTCTGTCCCGGCGCGATGGTCCGGGTGCGGGTGACATTGAAGTTCTGGGGGCCCGTCGTGGGTCCGAACACCCCAACCTGCATGAAGCTCGCATCCACCCGGGCGATAAACGCACATGCCAGGCAGAACCCCGAGGCCCGCTCCACGCGCGTCAGGTTCACGTTCACTGTATAGCTCCCCGGCGCGCGGCACCCCGTTCGCTGGTCGTACGCCACGTTGTTGTGGATCGTGGCTACCTGCCGCCCCTTCAAGGTCTTCACCGTAAAGGCGATCGGGACCGCGGTAGTCGCCTCGGCGGGCACGAAGAACTTGCTCCAGTCAAGCGAGGCGATGGCGGCCGTCGCGGCCGATTGCGGGCCACCGAACGGCAGGATCTGGTAGTTCGCCGTGGACAGCAGGCTGCGCTGTCGTTGGGTGAGGGTCGCGCCGCCGCGGAAGGCTCCGCCCGCCACGTTCATCGCGGCCTTCAGTTCATTGACATCGATCACGTCGGTCGACCGCGCCGAGAAGAACAGCGCCCGGCCGTAGGTGATCGACTCGATGTACAGGGGAATGTTGTCCGGCCCGAACTTGCCACTCGCCACCAGTGCCTGGAGATCGGCCTCCCGAACCGACGCAGCAAAGAAGTCCGACCCCTTCGGCAACAGGTCCTCGGCCACGTTGATCGTGTACATCTCCTGCACGAACTTCACCACCACCGAGTTGGTCTTCACGCTCCGCGTGTTGCTGGAGTTGATGTTCCCACTCGCGTCGATCCCCTTGAGCGGGTTGCTGTAGCCGGCGGAGACGCCGACCGCTGTCATGGATTGATCGAACGTGTTCGCCTCGGTCAGCTCGAAGACCATGTTGGCCGGGATGACGTCCTTCACCCCTTGCTCGGTCGCGCCACGACGCTGCAGGTCCGCGATGGCCTGCGCCATGGTCACGCTGTTCACGTCCTTCACCTCGATCGACTGATTGCCGAGCGGGAGGGAGATGCGGAGCGTCATCGGAGCCCGCGCCAGCGAGGTGATCACCGCTGGACTCCCGCCGCGCAGTGTCTTCCCCTCGATCAGCGCCCCGGGATAGAGGTTGCTCAGGTTGCTCCCCGCCGACAACACGCGGTTGAATGGCTTGACCGTATTCAGGTTGGAGACGTCGCACTTGTAGTCCATGAAGTCGCTCCCCAGGGCTTCCCGCAGGAACACCGCCGGACGGGCGACCGGTGCCCGTTGGGACGGCATGTTGTCGACCCACTCGGGGAGGGCGGTAATGATGGACTCGATCTTCGCCGCGTCGGGCGACTTGGGGATGCCCCCGTCGGGGCCGGTGGAATCAGTGCCGCACGCGGCGAGGACGCTGAGCCCGGCGAGGGCGGTAAGGCGAAGGAGGCGGGTCATGGTGGGGATGGCTGAGGCCTGGGGACGATTTCCTGCTCACCCCAGAGAGCGACGCTCCCGGGCCGACTCCCTCATTTCGCGGCGATGAGGGGATCACGCCGCGGATGTCGCTCTATGAAGTGACATGTTGACCCTTCCTCGTTGGCCGGCACCGGGTGCGGAGGCGCGCCCCAGCGCGTACCTTGCGACGTTGCTGCTTGCCCAACGTCGACGCGATCGATTGATGTCCGAAGGGAACACCGTCACGCGTGTGCTCCGCGCCTGGCAGGTCGGCGATGAGGTGGACCTCGATCGCCTCATGCCCATGGTGTACGAGGAACTGCGTGCCCTTGCATCGCGGCAGATGCAGGGCGAGCGGGTCGGCCACACGCTCCAGCCGACCGCCGTGGTTCACGAAGCTTTCCTGCGGCTGTCCGGCACCGACATCCAGTGGAACGATCGCGTGCACTTTTTCGCCGTCGTCGCGGCCACGATGCGGCGGGTCCTTGTGGACCATGCCAAGTCGCGTCGACGCGACAAGCGCGGTGGTGGCGCTGCGCACGTGTCACTCGACGAGGCGCTGCACGTCGTGGACGGGGCCGTGAGCGACGTCATCGGACTGGACGAGGCCCTGACACGGCTCGCCGTCCACGAGCCCAGGAAGGCACGCGTCGTGGAGCTGCATTACTTCGGGGGGCTCAACTACGACGAGATCGCATCGACGCTCGAGCTCTCTGCAGCCACCGTGGACCGTGACCTGCGCTTCGCCAAGGCGTGGCTTCGTACCGAACTGCGTCCGCCGGAGGACCCCACGTGACCGAAGCACAGGGAGACGACCGGAGCGCGTGGGTCGCCCTGGAGGCGGCCTTTGCCGAGCTGGCTGACCTGCCGGTCGACGAGCAGGCACAGCGGCTCGCGGCGCTCGATCTCCCGCCAGAGTTGATGGCCCGACTGCGGGCCCTCCTCGACGCTGATCGCACGTCGCACGACGTCATCGGGTCGGCGATCGCGGCGGTCGTCTCGGCACCCTCGGGTCCCCACCCACCGAAGTCGGCCCATGGCGCCTGCTTCGCTCACTTGGCGTCGGTGGCATGGGGACCGTCTACCTCGCCGAACGCGCAGATGAGGCATATCAGGCGCAGGTCGCCATCAAGTTCCTGCGCGGTACGCTGGCGACTCCGGATCTCGAGCGGCGCTTCCGCGCCGAGCGCCAGTTCCTCGCCACGCTCGACCACCCGGGCATCGCGCGCCTCATCGATGGCGGCACCGCCCCGGACGGCACGCCGTACTTTGTCATGGAGTATGTCGACGGCGAGCCGCTCGACACCTGGTGCGACGCCCACCATCTGGACGTGCGCGCCCGCGTCGCGCTGGTGCAGCGGATCTGCGACGCGGTGCAGCATGCGCACCAGGGGTTCGTCGTCCATCGCGACCTCAAGCCGGCCAACATCCTTGTCACCGCTGACGGCTCGCCCAAGCTTCTCGACTTCGGCATCGCCCGGCTGGTGGACGACTCGCGGGAGGGGCGCGACCTCACCTTCTACCAGGCGATGACCCCGTCCTACGCGAGCCCGGAACAGCTGCGCGGCGGGGTCATCACCACCGCGTCCGATGTCTGGTCGCTCGGCGTCATCCTGTTTCGCCTGCTGGCCGGTGTTCCCCGCACGACCTCGACGGCCTCTCGGCGGCCGAGGTCGAACGGCGGGTGACCACGATCCCCGCTCCCCTGCCCTCTCAACGGGCCCCGGCCACGCGTTCGCGTGAGCTCCGGGGCGAGCTGGACACCATCGTGCGCAAGGCGTTGCAGGTGGACGCCGCTCAGCGGTATCGCACGGCCGCCGACTTCGCCGAGGACCTGCGACGATGGCTAGCCCGCGAACCCATCCTCGCACGGCGCCCGACGGCTGCATATCGCACTTGGTCGTTTGTCCGGCGTCACCCGCTGGGGGTTGGCGCCTCGGTGGCGGCGGTCCTCGCCCTCGCCGCGCTCACCGCCACCTCCCTGGTGCAGGCCGGCCGCGCCCGCGACGCCGCCGAACGCGCTGCGGCCGGCCAACGCACCGCCGAACAGGCGACCAACGAATTGGTGGAGCTGCTCAATCTCGCCGACCCCAACATCAGTGGCGGGGAGACGATCACGGCACGGGGTATGCTCGATCGCGGCGCCACGCGCATTCTCACCGGGCAAACCACAGATCCCGACGTGCGCGTCTCCCTGGCGATCGCGCTCGCGGCGGTCTACCGGAACCTGGCCGCCTACGACTCGGCCGGACCGCTCCTCGATACCGCACTCGCCATCCGCACGCGCACCCACGGCCCTGCCTCGTCAGCCTACGCGCAGGTCCTGCACGAGTACTCCACGCTCCAGTATGCCCTCGGGAACTACGATTCGACCGCGGCGCTCGAACGTCGCGTTCTCGATATCCAGCGCGTGGCTGCCCCCGGGGACAACGCCGTCACCGAGGCCGCGCTGGAAGGACTCGGGACCGCCCTCGATGAGACGGGCGAATACGTGGAGGCGGAACAACACCTGCGGGCCGCCCTCGCGATGGCGCGCGTCGTTCATGGCGACAGCGCCATGGAGGTGGCGAACGACCTCCTCTCCCTGGCCGCCGTGCTCCGCGCACAGGCACGGTACGATGACGCGGTCCCCTTGCTGGAGGAGTCCGTCGTGGTGGCCACCCAGGTACGCGGACGTCGCAACCTCGACGTCGCGAACGCGCTGAATCATCTCGCGCGGACGCACTCGCTGGCTGGGCGGCATGAAGCGGCCATTCCGATCGTCAAAGAGGCGATCGACATCCAGGCAACGGTCCATGGGAAGCCGCATCCCGAGACGGCGGCATCCCTCGGCAACCTCGCCGGGATCCTGGCGAACCTCGCGCGGCTCGACGAATCACGCGTCGTTCGGCTGCAATCGCATGAGATGCTGATGGCGTACTTCGGTCGCAGCCACCCGTACATCGGGGCGTCGTTCACGGCGATCGGTGATCTCGCCTTCCGCCAACAGGACTGGCAAGGAGCCCTCGCGGCGTATCGTGAGGCGAGGGTCATCCAGGAAGCCACCCTCCCGCCAAACAATCCGCAGCGCGGCACGGCATTGACCGGAATCGGCCGCTCCTTGCTGGCGTTGGGCCGTGCGAGCGAAGCCGAAGCGCCCTTGCGCGCGGCCTATCGCGTGCGCGCGGCGGGGCTGCCCAAGGGACACTGGCACATTGCCGCGTCGGCGCTCCCGCTCGGGGAGTGCCTTCTCGCGCTCCGACGGCCGGCCCAGGCCGAACCGCTCCTGCGCGAAGCCGCGCAACTGCTCGAGGCGACGTTCACCGTGGCCGATGGGCGTGCGCGGCAGGCGCGGGTGGCCCTGACGAATGCGTTGCGCGCCCTGGGGCGCACGGCATCGGCGGACTCGGTGGCGGCGATCCGGGACTCCACGGACACGCGTTAGGTTCGTCAGGGTCGGGGTCGGTACGTCCCATCAGGGAACGGCGGCTCCCAGGCGGCAGGTCCGCGCACGAGGCGCCAACGCCTGGCAAGCGCCAGCGACCTGACCGCAGGCGTCCGCATGATGCGATTGACCCACGTCTGTCGCTCTGGAAGGAGAACCCACTTCCGGAGCATGCCGTGCGTCGTTCCCTGAAACTTCTCGTTGTGTCCATCGGACTCGTGCAGGGGTGTGGCACAGCACCCGTGGAACCCGGTGCTACGCCTACCCCGCCACCGGCCATTGAGCAGCGTCCCACGACGAGTGCACCAAACGTCCCCGCGGGATTCAAGGTGACCTGTCTCTCCGATCCGAATGCCGCGACGGCGTCGCCAACCTGCCCGGTGGTGGTGTGGGGGACGAAGGTCTACTGGGCCTACACGGCGCTGGATAACAGCACTAACATGCGCATGGTGGCGTACCAGGGAACAAGTGAGGTGGGTACTCTGGACCGATCGGGAGCGCGCTACCTGTACCGCATGTCGGTCAACGCGACGGATTCGACGGTGACCATTGTCGGACAGGCCAGCAACACGATTGTGGTCCGTTGGAGCGACCTCCCTTAGGGACGGTCGCCCGAGCGACATCGCGCGCGGGGCGTCAGTGGCAGTGATCGCAGGTCGTTCGGCGTCGACGTCACGGGGAAGCACGAAGGGTTCGCCACGGCGTCCGACGCAGCAACTTCCCGTCGCCATCGAGCGCCCACACGCGCCAGCGCACGGCGGCACCGGCCCCCGCGATCTTCGCGCCGGGCAGGTCGTAGTTGCGCTGCGCCGCGGGCACGAGGGCACGAAGGACCGAGACGCCCCCGGCGTCCTGGACCTCGACACGATAGAACGAGGCCTGGCGGTCCGCGCTCCACGCAAGGCGAACCTGGGACTCAGTGGACACCACCGCGCCATCGCGAGGACCGAGCGGCGACAGCCGCGCATGCCGCACGCTCCCGGCTGTGCCATCGCCGGCCACGACGTACCTTAACACCGGCATCGGGAAGCCCGCGACCGCCCCCGCGTGCGCGACGCCGCGGCCCGCGCCCACGCTGCCGAGGTTGGAATCCCCCTCCCGATCGTCCGTCGCCTCGACGCGCAACAGCACGAGGTACGACCCGTCGGCGCTCGTCGGCAGGCGCGCCGGGTCGGGCCCGGGCAGCGTCACCGTGCCACCCGGTGGCACAAAGACATTGAACCGCTCCACCTGGACGAATCGACGCTGCTGCAACCGCTCCTCCACGGGAAGCGCAGCCTCAGGCAACAAGTCGAATGCCGTCGGCCCCTCCTCACCCGGCAACACGACCTCCCACCGACCGACCAGGCGCCCGGTCCCGTTGTACATGATGCGCGCCGTGAACGGCGGCAGTACCTGACCGGACGGCACAAACTGCACCTCATGGTGTCCATCAAAACGCACGCGGACATCAGTCAACGCGAACGGTGTGCGCGCGCCACCCGCCGACGGCCGACACGTGACTGCGACAAACTCATCGCGGCCACCGCTCACGTTGGCGAAGCGCCGCACATAGTAGAACGACGGCGTCTCGCCGCGACGCGCGTCCTGCCAGGCCCGCCGCGCCACCGACGTCGGGATCGACATGATGTCCGTGAAGGCGGCGGTCCCGCTGGCGCGCGACAGATCGTACCGCGCCGGCAGCTGCCCGAAGATGGTGCCGGGCTTGCAGCGCACCCCACATCCGGCGCCGCGCTGACCAACTCACCACACCAGAATGCTTCCGCCGGTCGCAGCCCGGCGCGCAACCCGCCAAACGTCAGGAAGACGGTCGTCGGGTTCATCATGTTGACGTTGACCCCAGTCGGATTCACGCGCACCTGCGCGGCCAGGCCCGATGCAGCACCCAGCGCCAGCAGGCCGGCTCGAAAAACCACACGCATCAGAACACCCGCAGGTTGAAGCCGGAATTCACCATCCACTGCCGCTGCTGCTGCACCGCGAGCGGGTCGCTCTCCTGGCGCGCGAAGTCCGGGACCCGCGCCGTGGTGCGACCAAAGCGCAGGAACAGCTGCCCGCGGGCCCCGCCACTGGCGTCCTTGAGCACCGTGAGCGGCTGCGTGATCTCCACGCGCTGGTCGGTATTCAGCGTCACGGGCCCGGTGGGAGGGGTCGTGCGCAGCAGGGAGAACGCCACCATGAGCGACGTCGATTGACCGCGACGCAGGTTGGCGTTGAGCGTGGCTCGTCGCGTCGTGCTCCGTTCCGACCGCTCCAGTGATTCCTGAAAGTCGTCGCCGAGGTCGAGCGACACGTCCGCCGCAGAACCGAACGCCGACCCGATCGAGAGCGCGTCAGAACCCGACGCAAAGTCGGCCGCGGCGCGACCTACCTGGCGGTTGTCCTGATGCGCGCGATTGCTCCGCACCCCTACCCGCCACGTGCCAACCTGCCATTGTGCGCCCAGGTCCCGATTGCGCGAGAGCTGGTCCGGCACCTGATCCGGCGTGAAGATGCCACCTTCCGGCACTCCGTCCCCGGCCTGGTGCGTACGGTTCAGCGACCACGACACGGTGGGGAGCCACGCCGCACGTTGCGTGACGCCCAGGAGCTGGGCGAGCGGCGCGGCAAGGCTGGTCGTGCGCACCCGATCGCGCGTGGTCATGAACCCGGGCAGCTCGGTGAGGTTGTCCCGCGAGCGGCTCACCGTCACCTGGCCGTTCAGCGCGCCCAGCGTCAGGGTGAGGTCTCCACCATCCTGCTGACGGTCCGCCTGCACGGGAGCCACCACGCTCCGGTAGAGCGGATCCACGCGTTCATGCCGCATCGTGACCGCCGCCTGAACCGCGCCAATCCCCGGAAGGGTACGTCCTTGCACCGGCGTCAGGCTGGCCTCGACAAAACGTGCAGTGTTTGTCTCGCGCTCCATCGCGACCAGCAGCGTGTCGGCCCCAAGTTGGGAATCGCGGAGCGGATTGACGAACCGTGAGCGGGACACCCCACTCGTCAGGCGCAGTCGCTGTCCCGGCGTGGCCGCGCTGAACTGCAGCGACCCGCCATCGCTCGCCTCGGCGTCAATCACCGCCCCTTGCGTGAAGCCGCCGCGTGGCAGCATGCTCGCGTCCAGCCAGGTCCCGTCGACGCGCAGTGCCCCCGGACGCGTCGGCAGCAGTTCCCGACCTAACGAGACGGCCAGGACGCGATGATCGCCGTTGGAGACCGGGAGCAGCTGGTCCCACCCCACCGTGGACGCGGCCCCCATCGCCGCCATCCCGAGGGTGGTCCCCCCGCGCGTCCAGGCTATCGTCGCCCCGCGCGCACCAAAGCCGTTCACCAGGTGGCGACTCGCCCCGAAGCTCGTGTGTCCCAGGACCACGGTGGTTCCCGCGGTCCGCAGCGAGACGCGATAGTCTGACAAGTCAAGTCGCGGCGCCGCGTCCTGCCGCAGGCCATACCGCAAGGCTTCCTCGCGACGCGAGGCGCCCACCAGGTTGGTCGAACTCTCCAGCGTGAACCCCTCGTGTTCGTGCGTGGTGCCCAGGGAGCCGTTGAACGCGAAATCCTGGTAGCGAGGACGCTCCGGCTCGGGCATGCCGCTGGTGCTGCTGGTCAGCTGTCCCTTGTTGGTCAGGGTGCCCTGCGGTTGCGCCTCGATCCGCCGAAAGCCGCCCGCGGTGAGCACCTTCACGGTGACGCGCTGCAGCTCAATCCATGCGGCCCCCGTCGTGCGGTAGGCCACCACCTCGGTCTGGCCGTGCGGGAGCGGCTCCACGCCGGGGCGATAGCGCAACCCCGTCGGCAGGCGCTCTGCCAGCCCGGTCACGTCCACGCCACCCACCATGAGGACCAGCGCGCCCTCGTCGGGGCGCAACACGCGGTGCAGCCGGATCTCGATCGGGGTGGTGTTCGGCAGGTACCGGCCCGTATCGATGGCGATCTCAACGCGGAGGCTGTCGGCATCGCCCTGGGCCGGCAGGACAACCGGCAGCAGCGACGCGGCGACGAGGCAGAGCGGGCGAGGGAAGTGATGACGCACGGAAGGGGACAGGGACGGCGGGAACTGGCATGGTCTCCCCCACACCATCGGCAAACGGCCGCAACGGGTATCACGGGTTTGATCCCCAACCGGCGAGTTCTCCGATGGTGCAGGTGTTCCCCCTGCATTCGGACCACCCGCCGCCGCGCTGCCCATGTTCACCTGTCCTGCCCCCGCGTCCCGCGTCCTGCTGACCCTCTGTTCCCTCGCGGTGCCGCTCGCGCTCCGGGCACAGACGCGGGCCCCCGTCACGGAAGCGAAGGCGCTGTTTGATGCGCGAACTCCGGCCACGACGACCGCTGGCACCCTCAAGCGCGACCATGCGCGGACCATCACCCAGACCAGCACAATCCTGCGCACGGTCGGCTACCCGGCATCTGATGTGGTGCCGGCCCTCCGCACCGAGTTCACGTCGAGCGCGAGCACCATCTACCAGGCGCTGCGCGTGGCTGGATACGACGCCCGATCCTCCGGCGACGCCATGACGCGCGACGGATTCGTCCTATCGTGCATCGACCCGCAGGGGTACGCGGTACCGTGCGGCGGATTCGGTGGATCTCCCGATACCCCGGTCATGGGCCAACTCACGGTCCATCCGTCGCCGGAGGGTGAGACGGGACAGCAACTCTATATCACCGGATCGAATATCCCGCCGGTGTTCGTGATGCTGGGTGGCGCGATGCTCACCGAGCTGAACGCGAGCAACTCGGCCGTCGTGGTGCGGCTGCCGTCGACGGCGATGACCGGGAACCTCACCATTCGTCGCAAGTCCGATAACGTCTCCGGCACGCTCCAGCAGAACTATCGCGTGGTCGCCCCGCCGCTGAATTGGTCAAACTGGGCACAGCCGGCCGTCACCGGGGCCGTGGAGGACATGAAGCGCTGGCTGCAGGGCGCCCGGGTCCAGTCCGGGTGTGCGATCGAAGGTCCCCTGGCGACGCTCCTCGCGGGGTCGTTCACATCAGCCACCGGATACGCGAACACCGTGCGCACGCGCCTGACCTCGGCCGGCGCTCCCGCCGCCATCGCCGATGCCTGGGACCTCGCCTTCCGGCAGGCGTTCGACGCGTATACGTCGCAGATCATCACGGTCCCGCCGCTGGCACTCTATCCATCATTTGCCGCCGTGATGGCCTCCAAGATCGGCCCAGTCCCCAACGTCCCCATGCCCCTGGGGGCCTTCACCAGCCTCGGTGGTCCCCAGATGCTCGCCCTGGCCCTCGGTGTCCGGGTGAAGAATGCGCTCGCCCCCGTCTCGGTCGATGTCCCGGCCCGTGCGCAGGCGGCTGATGCCTTCGCCACCGCCGTGAGCGGGCACTTCGCCGGGCTCCTGCTGAACTCCCTGGTCGTGAACCTGATGGGCGAGGGTCCGGTCCCGACGTACAAGACCGGGGGGGCGGGCCCCGTGAGCGGTGGCACATGCAAGGGCACGAACATCGTCCTGCTCAAGTGAGTTCCGTCGTGGCACGACCTCGCATCGCTCCCGCGCGCGCGTTACATACAGACGTCCCGGACCCCCATATCGCATGACCGAGGATCCCAGGCATTGGGCGCGCGTCGACGCACTCTTCGCGGAAGCGTTGTCGCTGGAGGCGGGGGAACGCGAGGCCTACCTTGATCGTGCCTGCGGCACCGACGACGCCCTGCGCGGGGAAGTCGTCGCCTTGCTCGCGTCGGTCACGGCCGCGTCGGACCGGATCGGCGACTCCGCCGACGCGCTGTTTGTGCCCTCCGGGCCCCTCGTGGACGCGCCGGACGCGGCGCTCCCCGAAGGCTCCATCGTCGGCCCGTATCGCGTCCGTCGACTCGTCGGCCGCGGTGGGATGGGCAACGTCTACGCGGCCGTCCGCGACGATGGCTCGCTCACCCGCGACGTCGCCCTCAAGGTGGTGCGGCAGGGCGCCGCCTCCCCCGGACTGATCCGTCGCCTGCGGCGCGAGCAGCGGATCCTCGCCGGACTCGAGCACCCCGGCATCGCGCGACTCTACGACGCCGGGATGACGAAGGATGGGACGCCGTACCTCGTCATGGAGTTTGTCGACGGAGTGCGCATCGACACCTGGGTCCGCGACGCGGGCTCGACACCCGGGCCATCCTCGCCGTGTTCGACGACGTCTGCGACGCGGTCGCGTTTGCACACCAGCGTTTCGTGATTCACCGCGACCTCAAGCCGGCCAATATCCTCGTCGACGCGCAGCGCCGCGCCCGGCTCCTGGACTTTGGCATCGCACGCCTCACCGACGACACCGACGAGGAGACCCTCACCCGCCCCGGCCAACTGGTCCTCACCCCGGAATACGCCTCGCCCGAACAGGCGCGCGGCGAGCCGGCGACTGCAGCGATGGACGTCTATGCGTTGGGAGTCCTCCTGCACGAGCTGCTCACCGGGGTGCGGCCCGAGTGGCAGCGGATGGTGATGACGCAGCAGTCCCTGGTTGGTGTCGAGCGGGCCATGCGTGCGCCCAGCGCTGTGGCCGCCGATGCGACGCGAGCGCGTGACCTGCGCGGCGACCTCGACCAGGTGATCCTCACGGCGCTCGCGCCCGATCCGGCGCGACGTTACCCCACGGTCCAGGAGCTGCGCGACGACCTGCGCCGCGTACGGGACGGCTACGCGATTCGCGCCCGCCGTCCTGGTATCGCCGAGCGCACCTGGCGCGCCGCCCGCCGCAACCCGGTCCTCGCCAGCGCATGGTCGGCGGCGATCGTCCTTGGCATCGCCTTCCTCGCGAGTGTCTTCGTCCAGAACGCACGAGTCGGGCGGGAACGCGACCGCGCGACAGCCGCGCGGGATTCAGCAGCCGCTGATCGTGATCGCGCCCTCGCCACCAACCGTGTCCTCTCCTCGCTCTTCGACGCCGCCGATCCCTGGAACACTCGCGACGGCGCCCCGGTGACGCTGGGCGAGGCGCTCGACCGTGGCGTGGCCCGCGTCAACCGGGAGCTGGCCGGTCAACCCGCCGCACGGGCCGTGTTGCTGACCGCCATTGGCAAGGCCTACACAGGGCTTGCGCGCTACGACGATGCCCAGGCGGCCCTGGACACCGCGCGTGCGTTGCAGGCCACCGATCCTGCGTCGACGGCTGACGAACGCGCCGCCACCCTCACGGCCCTCGGCCTCCTCGCCTCAGCGCGCGGACTGACGACGGCGGCGGAGTCCTTGCACACCAGTGCCCTGCAGCTCCGCACAGACGCGATCCCGCGACCGTTGGACTCGGTCGTTGCACCTGCTGCGCCGGCGCCCGATCGCCGATTGGCGATCGCTTTGGTGAACGTGGGCGCGAGTCACATGGACGCGCGACGGTTCGATTCGGCGCGCGTGTACCTCGATTCCGGCATCGCCGTGTTGCGCGCGCAGCGACCCATGGACTCGACCGCGCTGGCCGAGGCCCTCAACAACCGGGCGACGCTCGCCATGCGGGGCAACGACTTTCCCCTGGCCGCGCGCCTGGCCTCCGAAGCCCTCGGCATCAACCGCCTCGTCCTCGGGAACGACCATCCCCGCGTGGCCGGGGAAATGACCAACCTGGCCTTCCTGCTCGATCGCACGGGGCGCAGCGCCGAGGCGGAACCCATGGTCCGCGAGGCGCTGCGCATCCTTGGCGCTCGCGTACCTGCCGGTCACCCAACCATCCGCAGCGCTCGCGTGTTGCTCGGCAATATCCTCTCGCGCACGGGGCAACTCGAGGAAGCATCGGGGCTGATTGCCGACGTTGTGCGGGTCGAGCGCACACTGCCGGAGGCACAAGCGGGATTCTCCGTCACGCTCGACAACTATGCCGGCGTCCTCGAGAAACTCGGGCGACATTCCGACGCCCTGGCGACCTACCGTGAGGCGCTGGAGGTGGCCCGTCAAACATCCGGCCCGGAGAACCCCGGGGTGGCCATCATGCAGGGCAAGGTCGCCGACATGGCCTGCCGGGTGGACGGCCCCTCCGAGGAGGTGCTGCGGTTGTTTGGGGAGTCGAACCTGGGACTGGAACGCATCTTTCCGGAGACACATCCCTTTCGCGTCGGAGGGCGCGGGACGCGGGCGATGTGCCTGCTCCGCGCCGACCGCCGCACCGAAGGTGAGCCCGAGCTGGTGGCGGCGTTCGATGCAGCCCGACGAGGCCCGCCGCAGCTGCACGGCATGGCGCGCCTGTTCGGCAACGACCTCGTGGCCCTGTACACCCGCCTGGGCGACCAGCAAAAGGCCAACGTCGTCCGCGCGCAGGTCGACTCCCTCACCGCCCCAGGCTCCCGCTGAGCAACGCCGAGGGACCGATGATACGCCGCAGTCCCGAAATCCGATGGTGAGAGTGTCCCTTCATCGGATCCTCTCTCATGCGCATCTCGAAGCTCGGCCTGATCGGCGCCATCGGTGGCGCCGTCCTCACCACCATCGCTGCTGCCAGCCCGCGCGGATTCGCGGCAGTCGCCGAGACCTACTACGGCTGCCTGCCCAACTACACGTTCCAGGTGAGCGGCACCAATGCGCGCTGCTACAAGCCGGGAACTACCACCACCGCGGACATCATCTGTGGAATCGGCGCGGTCAAGGCGCTGGACCAGTTCAACGGGGGAAAGGACGGCTGCCAGCTGAAGACCAACAACCTGCTCACCAACTACACCTGCCCGACGGGCTACGCGCAGAAGGTGCAGCCTGGCCCGGACATGTGCACGAAAGCAGGTACCCCATCGATCCTGGCGCCATCAGTAGCAAAGAGTCTTTAGGCGATGCCGCGCGGGGCGGGAACCCTCCCGCCCCCGTTCAGGCCGTCCCCTCGGTCATGAAGCGATACAACCAGGCGCGGGCCCGGGCCCAGTCCCGCTTGACCGTGGGGACGGAGAGCCCGACGACGGGGGCGATCTCCTCGTAGCCCAGCCCGGCAAAGAACCGGAGTTGCACCAGCTGCCCGAGCCTGGCGTCGTGCTGTTCCAGCCGTACCAGCGCCTCCTCGATCGCCAGCAGGTCCTCCGCGCGATCCACCGCCGGCAGCGCCCCTTCATCCAGCGAGACCGCGCGTGCACCACCGCCCCGCTTCTCGGCCACGCGCGCCCGCGCATGGTCCACCAGGACGTACCGCATCGCGCGGGCCGCCAGGGCCATGAAGTGCGCCCGATCGTTCCACACCGCCGCATTCCCCTCGCTCAGGCGCAGGTAGGCTTCGTGAACGATGGCGGTGGTGTTGAGCGTCTCGGACGCCCCCTGCCGCGCCCGCTGGTCATGCGCGAGGCGCCGCAGCTGGTCGTAAACCTGGGCGTACAGTTCGCCGATCGGCGAGGCGGGAGGTTCCGACGACACGACATATATAGGGGCCATGGACAGCGGCACGCGCAACCCCCCTACGGCGCGCGGCATGGCGTGGCACCGGCGCGCGCGAGGTCGTGCCGCGTCCTGTCGCGCACGACCCCGGTCACGTCGACCCGATCCCGGCGGTTCCGGACGGACGTCAGAACGCCTCGTCGATCGCCTTGGAGCAGCTGCCACCGCTCTTTGAAAGCGTCATCTTGCTGATCGTCACACTGTACTTCTTTGCCGGCTGCAGCTGCTTGAGCCCCGCGCGCAGCAGCGAGTGATCGTCGTAAATCTTGACGCTCGACGCGGCGAGCGATTGCCACTGCGCCCCACTCACCTCGTAGCCCTTGAGCGACCACCCGTTCTTGAGCCCGCTGGACTCGCTGAAGAACAGGACCTGCGGGTTGAACTCTGGCAGCGGGGACCACGCAACCGGCGGCGTGTTGACCACGCATCCGATAGTGGGGCCAAAAGGCATCAGCTTGGCGCTGCCCCCGGGGAGGTTCCAGAAGCACTGGAAGGTCCATCCTCGCTGTTTGGCAAGGTCGTACGCGTTGTAGACGTTGATGTTGCAGTCCGTGGCCTCAGCCACACTGGCGGTCGTGGTGCATAGCAGGAAGAGCAGCGTGGCGCGTCGTCGCAGGGAGCGAGTCATGTTGCAAAGGGGTGAGAGGTGGCCACTTCCAACATCGGGAATGCCACTCGGATCGTATCACCCGGCTTGCTACCGGCCCCCGCCCTGGTCCGACCTGGCGCGCCCTTCCGCCTGTCGCCGGGCGCTTCCTCGCTGCCCCGATGAGCCGCATCGGCGGCGCTCGTCGCAGGGACGCCATGGTGCCGTTGCGGGCTCCCCGGTGGCCAGGGTCGCGACGCGAGTACTGGCGATCGAGGCGTTGGAGGTCGAAACTCCTGCCGCCTGGCGACCAACACTCTCGGGAACCGCGATCTCCGCGCGGGGGTATCGCATCGCGGCGTCGGGGTGGTTCAGTGTCACCAACTCCAATTTGCCGGCGGAGCACTCCATCTCGGCCAGGGGGTCGAAGTGAATCGAAGACGACATGTCGGAGTGCTCGCGATCGCGTGCGCCTTGCTCCTCTTCGCGCTCCCTGGGTGTCAGGACGTCCCGGAGGTCACGTCGCCGACGAACCCGACCCCGGTCGACGTCGAGTTCGACCAGGGGTCGGGCATTGCAGCCCGCGAGCTCTCCACGACCCAGGTGCAGAATCTGGCGCTTCTCGGCAGGGTCTGGGGCTTCGTGAAGTATCACCATCCCAAGGTGACGGTCGGTGGCGTCAACTGGGACTACGAACTGTTCCGCGCCCTCCCTGCGGTCCTCGCGGCTCAGGACCACGCGTCAGCGTCTGCCGCAATGGTCGGTTGGATCGACCGTCTGGGCGCCGTTCCACCCTGCAGTCCGTGCGCAGCGGCAGCCACAGACGCGCAGTTGCCAGCGGACAACGCGTGGATCACTGACGGTGCTACCACCGGCGCGGCGCTCAGCAGCCGACTCCAGACTATATTGCGGAACCGTCCTGTGCTGCCGTCGCAGCGATACGTGTCGTTTTTCCCATCGGTCGGGAACCCCGATTTCTCGGGTGAGCAGCGCTACGCAACGCAGACGTCACCCGACGCCGGCTACCGACTCCTGGCGCTCTTCCGCGTCTGGAACATCATCCAGTACTGGTTCCCGTATCGGGATGTCATGAACGAGAACTGGAACAGTGTGCTCGTCGAATACGTCCCCCTCATGATGCGAGCGATGGACGGGGACGCGTACCGACGCACGCTCATCCGGCTGATCGGCCGAGTCTACGATACGCACGCGAATATCTGGAGCGACATTCAGGTGCAGCCGCCGGTTGGTGCCTCCGAAGCGCCGCTGATCCTGCGTTTCGTCGAGAACACGCTCGTTGTTGCCGGCTACACGCACGCCACCCTTGGGCCGGCCACCGGACTGAGGGTGGGGGATGAGATCCGGAGCATCGGTGGAGTGGCTATCGATGCCCTCGTGGACTCCCTGAGGTCGTACTACCCGGCATCGAACGAGCCAACGCGTCTTCGAGACATCGCGCGAAAGCTCACGCGGGGCACCGGCCCGGTGGTCCTGGCCGGGGTTCGCCCGGCAGGGTCATTCAACACGTCGGTGGAGCGCGTGCCGCTCTCCACGCTCGACAAGTCACGTGCCTTCGTGAACGACTTGCCGGGCCCGACCTTCCGCATGCTGTCAGACAGCGTGGCGTATCTGAAGCTCTCATCGGTCGTCGCGGCAAACGCCATCAGCTACATCCAGCAAGCGCTTGGAGCGAAGGTGCTCGTCATCGACATCCGCAACTACCCGAGCGAGTTCGTGGTGTTCGCGCTCGGAGGACACCTGGTCGCGGGGTCGACGAGCTTCGCCAAGTTTACAGTGGGCGACGCGGCCAATCCCGGCAGCTTTCGGTTTGGTGCGACCGCCTCGCACACCAGCCGTACGCCACTCTTCCCCGGATCCGTGGTGATTCTGATCGACGAGACGTCACAGAGCCAGGCCGAGTACACGGCGATGGCTTTCCGCGTCGCGCCGGGAGCTCTGGTGGTCGGAAGCACCACGGCCGGGGCAGACGGCAATGTCTCTCGGATCCCGTTGCCCGGGAACGTGGAAGGAATGATCACCGGCATCGGGGTGTTCTACCCAAACGGAACGCCGACGCAACGTGTGGGCATCGTACCTGATCTGGTCGTACGCCCGACCGTGGCCGGCATCCGGGCCGGTCGAGACGAAGTGCTGGAGGCTGGCGTCAGTCGCGCGCTGGGGCGTCCGTTCCGGCTGCCCTGAATGTTCACGCGTTCACCGCGTCGCTGGGATTAGCCCCTCCGTCTCATCGGGGACGAAGTTGGATGGCCGTCTTCGGGAATGCCCCATTCCCCGCCTTGTCCTGCCACCACGCGACGCGCACTTTCCGTCGTGATGGGCACTCCCCCACGCGTCCCCCCCGATCGCCTCCCCCGCGTCGAGGCCATCTTCTCGGAGGCCCTCGAGCGCACCCCGGAGACCCGCCCCGCCTTTCTCGCGGAGGCCTGCGGGGCGGATGCCGACATTCGCCGGGAAGTGGAGAGCCTCCTGGCCGCGCTTGAGCGCTCGGGAGAGCGCTGGGAAACTCCCGCCCTACGGCTCGCCGACCTCACCTCGGCAACCGCCGCCGGGGAGACCCGCGTCGGCATGATGGTCGGACCGTACCGGCTGGTCCGACTCATCGCCCAGGGCGGGATGGGGGCGGTGTACGAGGGAGAACGGGCGGACGCGCAATTCCATCAACGTGTCGCTGTGAAGTTCCTGCGCCATGGCATCCCGACCACGCAGTCGCGACGACGCTTTGAACATGAGCGCGCCATCCAGGCGCGACTACAGCATCGCAACATCGCTGGCCTGTTCGACGGCGGCGTCCTCCCCGATGGCCATCCGTATTTTGTCATGGAGTTTGTCGACGGCGTTCCCATCACGACCTACGCCGCCACCCATGCCCTGTCGATCCCCGCACGACTCCAACTCGTGCGCCAGGTGTGTCGCGCGGTGCACTACGCGCACGAACACCAGGTGGTCCACCGCGACCTCAAGCCGAGCAACATCCTCGTCACCACCGACGGCACCGTCAAGCTCCTCGATTTCGGGATCGCCCGGCTGCTCGAAGGCTCCGCCGATGACCTCCCCATCACGCTCGGCGGCGACCGCGCCCTCACCCTGGAATGCGCAAGCCCTGAACAGCTCAACGGACAGCAGGTCACGACGGCCTCCGACGTCTACTCGCTCGGCGTCGTCCTGTACGAGCTGCTCACCGGACGGCGACCGTTCATGATGGCCGACCTGCCGATCGCCGAAGCCATCCGGCAGGTCACGCAGGTAGCACCCGTCCCGCCGAGTGCCGCGCTGGCAGACGACGCGCCGGCCGCGCTCCGCCGCACGCTGCACGGCGAGCTCGACGACATCACCGCGATGGCCCTGCGCAAGGAGCCGGAACGCCGCTATCCCACCGCCGACGCCATGGCGCACGACCTCGCCGCGTGGGAACAGGGACGCCCGGTCAGCGCCACCGCCGATACGGTTGCATACAGCATCAGGAAGTTTGTCAAGCGACACCGGTGGCAGAGCGCCAGTGCGGTGCTGCTGCTGGTGTCACTGGTCGTTGGGGCGTCCGCCACCTGGTGGCAGGCGCGCCGCGCCGAGACGCGGTATCGGGACGGGCGCCGCCTCGCCAACGCCCTCCTCTCTGACGTCCACAACGCCATTGCCGACCTCCCGGGCGCCACCGCCGCGGGAATCTCGTGGAGAAGTCGCCAGCGTTCCAGGACCGTGGTGCTTGTGGCGCGCGCCCTGGGACGGCGCGTCGTGTCCGGTGAAACGCCAGGCCTTCGAATCGAGCGCCGGATGGACGTGAGCGAGCACTCCTCTCAGGGGGCACCCCGGCAGAGAGGTTCCGTTCCGCGCCGCATCGGAACGGAACCGCCTCGGGCAACGGGCACGGAGCCGGTTGTCGGGTCCCTCCGCGCCCCTTCCCTCCCGTCCTCCTCGGGCGCCGGCGTCGCACGGGCTCAGCGTTTTGCTGCCGTGTGATCACTGAGCCACCGCACAGCCTCGGCACGATCCTCCGGCATGAGGTCCGGCTCCGTGAGGGCGAGGAACTTCCGGTAGGCGTCTGCTCGCGCCTCGGGCCTCGCCTTGGCATACTTCGCAAGGGAAAGGAGCTGGAGAACTACGTCAGCGCGATCACGGAAGACGGCCGAATAGTTCTCTGGGCGCCGCGCGCCATCGTCGCTCGATGGAAGAGGGGGGAGGTCCAAGGCCCTTACCAGGGAGTCGCCGAGTTCCTCGATGAGCGCCATGAGGCGTTTGGCCGATCCCCTGACGTTGACGGTACGTACGACTTGGGAGGTTTGCACATCGACAGCTCGCGCCTCAATGGAGACGTGATTCTGCCTGTCGACTAGGAAGCCACCCACGACTACGTACCGAGCTGCCAACAGGAGACCGGCGCGCGCCATGGTGGCCGGATCCATCCGCTCGGGGGGCATGTCGAGCTCTATGATAATCTTGTCGATGTTGCTGCGTTCAGCTGTCCGGACGAAGTGCGAGCGGTGCAGATGTCGAGACAGGAAGTCAGAGAACCCGCCCCGAAGGGGTTCGTAGTCAGCATGGTTGATGAGTGCTATATTCTTGAAGTCGAGGACGGCGATGCCGGGGCGCTGGCTGTCCGCAACCTGCGCAAGCGCAGGTGCGGCGACACTCAGGGACAAGGCAAGGCACATCAGGTCCGGTCGACGCATGTTCATACCTCGGGGTATGCGGCACATGATGATGGATTCTCCGTTCCCGTTGGCACGTTCGCAAGCCGGAGGCGGGCGGCCGTGAGGCGATGTCCGGCGTGCGGACGCACCTGGACCGATGGACAGTCCTTCTGCCCGGATGACGGCACTGCGCTGGAGGTGGAGCGCGAGGTGTCGCTCGTCGGTACCATCATCGCCAAGCGGTACCGCGTGATGCGCCTGCTCGGTGCGGGTGGCATGGGCAAGGTGTACCTTGTGCACCACCTGAATCTGGACGCACCGCTGGCGATCAAGGTGATCTCGCCAAGCCAGGCCAAGGACCCGGACGCGGTGGAACGACTTCGCCGTGAGGCGCGGAACGCCCACAAGGCGCGGCATCCCAATGTTGTGCAGGTGCACGACCTTGAAGAGGACGGTGCGCACGTCTTCCTGACCATGGATTTCGTTGACGGGCCCACCCTCGACCAGGTGGTGGCCACGGAGGGACGGCTCCCGTTGCAGCGCGTCCTGTCCCTGATCCGCGGTGTGGCCGAGGGCTTGGGTGCGATCCATGGGTGGCGCATGGTACACCGCGACCTGAAGCCGTCGAACGTGATCGTCGACCGGTCAGAGGACGGCCGGGAGGTCCCCAAGCTGCTGGACTTCGGCATCTCTCGCGTGGAGCACGATCCTGCCCAGGCGCTGACGTCCCCGGAGTTCGTGTTCGGCACCCCGGGCTTCATGGCTCCGGAGCATCGCATGGGGCTCCCAGTGGACGCCCGCGCCGACGTGTTCGCGCTGGCGATCCTGACGCTGTACCTGCTTGCTGGCCGGCTCCCGCGACTGGCGGCGGGGAGGGATTCCAGATCGAGCAGTTCGTCGGCGACCTGGAGCCGCCGCCCGCGTTGCGACCAGTACTTGAGCGGGCCATGGCGCGGCGTCCGGCGTCCAGGTACGGGCGCGCCGTGGACTTCGCACACGCCCTGGACGAGGCGGCTGGTGTGGCTGGGGCGAGGTCACTCCCGCAGGACCCGCCGAGCCTGCCCGAGGTCGCGCCCGCTGCTCCGGCGACGAGCATCCGGGCGCCGCGACTGCTGCGTCCGTCCCCGACGGTGCCGTTGCGCACCCTGGAGGAAGCTGCAGCCGGCGTGCAGGCAGGAGCCGAGTCCTCAGGCGAACCGTCAGCTGCGGGGTCCGGGCGTCGCCGGTGGGGCATGCTGGCCGTGGTGGCCGGAGGGCTCGCGGCAGTTGTCGCGCTGCCCCCTCTCCTGCGCGTGCCACGCGGGGCCGCTGGAGCGCCGTACCCGGCACCAACCGTGGGGGAGAGCGTACCGCCGGTGGTTCTGCGCCCTGAACCCAATTCCCAGAAGCCAGAAGCCCGTCCGCCATCCCTCCCGGAGAGCGAACCGCTGATCGCTCCGAGTCCCAAACCTGTCTCCGTACGGCCGAAGCCCCTGCGCGTGAAGCCACCCGAGCCGGAACCCGCGACTGGCGACACGACCATGGCTCGGCGACTGGACTTCCTGCGTGCGTTCGCGGAGAGCCCATGGGTCATCAACGTGGACTCCGCCCGGCGTGCCGAGCGTGAGGCAGCGGTGGCGCTGGTGCTCACGCGAGATGCCTCCATCCGAGCGGAGATCCGCTTCATCATGGCCCAAGCGCTCTGGTCGCAGGGCCCGCGTCGCGCCGACGCGTGCCGCGAGGTAGCCGCAGTATTGAAGGACACAAGCGCCGAGGCCGTGAACGATGCAGCGCGCACGCTTGCCAAGGCTTGCCCCAAGTAACCTCCTCGCATCGTTCTGACCGGCGACTCATGACAGGCAAGTGCCGCCGGCGTCCCCTGGCTTACATCCGGAGTCCCGGAAAGAGGGCCTCGATGCGCTCTCGGGCCCGGTGCACCCTCACGGCAGCCGCCTCCGCGGAGATGTCGAGCATCCGGGCGATCTCCCTAGGGCCAAAGCCCTTGATGGAAAGGAGAAACGCCTCCCGCAGCGTGTCCGACAGTTCATGCATCACGAGCTCCAGCACGTGCTTCTCGTCGATGCGAGCCTGTGCTGAAGGCTCGCGCAACGGCTCGGTAACGGCCGGAGACCACTCGACTTCGGGGCGCCTGGAGTCAGAGCGTCGCCGAGTGCGCGCGATGTTGAACGCGACGCCGAACAGCCACTTCGAGAACGCGCCCCTCTCGGTGTAGCCCGTCAGCGTGTGCGGAAGGGTCATGAAGACATCGGTCACGACTTCTTCGGCGCGGTCACCGGCGACATGGCGGATGCCATGAAGCAGCCCGGGCCCGAAGCGGCGCCAGAGGGCGCCGATGTATGCGTCATACCCAGCACGGGCACCCTCGATGAGCTCCTCATCCGAGAGCGACGCGGCAGCAACCTGTACGCCGGTTGTCAAGTGGATGAGGGTTTCGTACGGATCGGGGCGCACTTGCACGTGCTCGCTGCGAGAAGGGTATGAGCGCGGTCGAGACCTTCGGTCGGCCCGGTCACATAACTGCCTAACGTCGAGGAGGGGCTACCGCGATCGCATGTCGCACCGTGGATGCAGGGATCCATGTGACCGGGCCAGAGACGCCGTCACCCAGGGGGCCTGCAGGGCCTGCCGGGTCACCCCACCAGGCACCAGGGAGCGCAAAGCTTGATGTTGTGAGGTTGATGAAGCCAGCTCCAGCGTTGCCCATGAGGTTGACACGTGTGAACGAGAGGCCCGAGTTTGGGGAATATCGAATACCCTCTGCACCACTCTGTGTGACCTCGAGACCGTTGACGGTACCGGCGAAGGCCTGCACGCCATGAGAACCCGATGCCCGTACGACAACATCCTCGACCAGCTGGGTTCCAGAGATCGAGAGGCCCACATTCGCCGTGCTATCGATGAGTGTACGGGCAAGTCGTCCACTGGCTAGCTGGAGAAGCACGCCGCTCTGCTTCGACTTGCGAATCCACGAGCTGTCAATAGCGATCCTGTGTGCCCCGGAATGCACCCAGATAGCCCAGCCGCTGCTGCGAGAGGCATGCTCGACGATGGTGTTGATCAGGTAGCTCGAGTCCGGCGCGACATCGTCGAAGAAGAGCATATTCCATCCAGGGACCGAGTCAACCGCCGTAAGCAAGACGGGCCTGGTCTGAGTTCCTCGTGCCACCAGACGTCCACCTCGAATAAACCCCAGGCTCCCTCCGTTCATGGCGAGCACTGCACCGGGTCGAAGATCCATCACGCCGCCTGAATCCAGGTCGACCGTGCTGTTCACCCGCCACGGCATTGTACCGAAGTGGCGCAAGGTGTCCCGCTTCACTGATGCACCGGAGTCAATGATGATGGAATCGCGGGCATTGCCAAGCCAACTCAGCATCGACAGGGAGTCTGGGGCGAGCCGCGCGAGCACCCGTGCGGTGCATTGGAATGGCACTCCTTGATTGGCGGTGATCACGATAGGCCCAGTCCTGACGGCATCATCGGCCCCTGCACACAGGAGCCCTTGACCGCTTCGCTCAAGGCGGACGCTCCCGAGGGTGATCGTGGACACCGAGCCTCCCAACAGCCTCATCGCTGCCCCCGCCGCGTTGCTTACGAGGATGCCGCTCGCGGTCACGCCGCCTCCGACCAAGAGTCCGTCGGCCCTCCCTGCGGATTGGCACGTCCCCGCGACGCTCACTGAGTCGACCGCGACATCCCTCAGGATCGACCCGGCGGACGCAACGTATGCGGCATAGACGCCCGTGGAGCGGTGAATACGTACCGAGTCAAGCTGGACCACGTGGCCGCTTGCAGCGAAGAGGGGTCCGGGATAGTCACAGGGCGGCGCGGCGGACACATTGCGAAGACCGCCGGTGATTAGAACGTGCATCAGGCGGCTCGTGGGTACTGTGTTGCCTCCTCCAGTGAATCGAAGGCCAAACCATCCGCGGCTTGAGTCTGACGGCTGGAACATGATCGGCTGGGTGCGTGTCCCGATCGCCTGAAGGAGGCCGTCGCTCTCGACGATCAGCGCAGCGGCCGGGGTGCCACAGATGGTGACTCCCGGGTTGACGCGGAGCGTGGCACCGCCGCGCACGACCACGTTCCCATTAAGAAGGTAGGGGCTCTGTGCCGCGGTCCAGGTCTCACTGGACTGAAGAAGGCCGGCGCGGACCGTGGCCGGCAGGCCCCCGCACAATGGAGCGCCCACGGTGACTCTGACTGAGTCAGCCTTGGTGGAATCCTGCACGGAGGTTGCAAGGACATGAGTGCTCCCTGCTGCCAAGCCCGTGACCACACCGACTGAGGAGACCGTGGTGACGGTTGGATTGCGGCTCGTCCAGGCCACGCTCGAGGATCCCCCAGGAACCCCGCCGGACACCGAGGCCGTCAAGGGCGCCGACGCACCGGCGGCGAGACTCAGCGACGCTGGTGCAACCGACACGGAAACCGCGGGACTCACGCGCACGATAGCCTGACCCGTGATGCCTGCAACCTGCGCGACAATGGTCGCGGCCCCGGGTGCGAGGCCGGTGACAATGCCCGCCGATGAGACGGAGGCGATCGCCGTGTTGCTGCTGGACCATGCAACGGGCCGCCCGGTCAGTACGTTGCCACCCGAGTCCGTGGCCGTTGCCGTCGCCTGAGTGGACGTGCCTACGGCGATGTCGGAGCTGGCAAACCGCACACTCACCAGTGCGACCGGAACAGGCACCACCGTCACGACGGCACTGTCGCGGGCCTCACCAACGACTGCGGTCACTGTGGTCGTGCCCGGGGCAACCGCCCGAACCAGTCCGCTCGTCGAGACGGTGGCGACTGTCGGGTTCCGACTCTGCCATGCGACAGAGCGGCCCGACAGCGTATCCCCACTCCGGCCGAGGACCAATGCACCGAGCTGAGTGGATTCGGCCAAGCGGAGCGCGACGGCCGTGCGCGTCAGGCGTACGGAGCCCGCAGCGACAAGGGACACCGTTGGTGCTAATGCTACCGAACCCGCGCCGACTTCGATGGGGCCCACCTCGGTGCTGTCCAGCGTCAAGCTGCTGGACGACAGCAACGTGATGGCGATGTATACCGCACAGCGACCTGAGCTGCCAACGCATGATGTGATCTCGACCGTCGACGCCAGCTGATTGGCGCCCGGTTGCACGGAAAGCGTATCCCGCTGGAGAGACTGGCGTGCAGATCCTGATGGTGTGGTGAAGTGCAGGGCGATCCGCTCGCCGGCTCGCGCCGAAGTCTGTGCGTTAAGCAGTACCTGCGCCTTCAGCATGCGGTCGCCATCACCAGTTGGCGACTCCGTGCAACTCACACCAGTGAGGACCAGCCCAAGGAGAAGGAGGCATCGACTGGAGACCGTCCCGCGGCCGGTCACGGGCAAGGCGGAGTCGCCGTCCACGCGCACTATCACGGTTGGCCTCCTCCTATCGACCGCGAAGCGACAGTCCGAGCTGGACTCCGACGGCTGCCGATGCCTGCTCGCCGATGTCGATGCGGCCAAAGTTGAGTCCCAGCGAAGGCCGGAACAGCGAGCGACGGGATGGCAGCTCGTACCCGACCTGGACCCGGGCCATCGTCATGGCGGCCGTGGTGATGCTCGGGTCCGACGCGAGGCCCGAGTCGAAATGGAGCGCGACACTCCCGAAGGGAGCGGGCCGTCCGGTCCTACCCACAGAGCCCATGGCCCCGACCTCGAGGCTGCTGCCACCGCTGCCCCTGACTGCGGCGCCGTCGCGCCCCGTGTATGGCAGCCGCGAGCGCTCGGAGAAGTAGATCCGTGCATCACGGAAGTGTGTCGATGCAACCTCCAGCTGACCGGCCACACTAACCATGGGGCCGAGGGTGTAGGTGCTCCGCGTGGTCAGGCCACCGACGCGCACATCGAAGCGATCTTGACCGAAGACGTCCACGGCCATGAGGACGCTGAATCGGTGCTCTCCGAGCAGGCGGTCCGCAGCCAGGGAGGCGCGCACCGTCCCACCGGGTTGCAGGTCGGCCGTGGTCGACGCGCCGAGGATCCGTGCTTCGACAGGTTGGTAGGCGCCGCGGTACTCGTACGACGCGCCGGTGGCGAGCGACCACGACCCCGCCTGCCATGCATAGGCCATCCCGGCTCCTCCGCCTGCGCCGGTGCCGAAGCCAGCGACTGGCATCTGAAGGGCCGGAGCGGCGACGACGCGGAGGACGTCGAGCTCTTCAGCGGACAGTCCTGTCGCTCCGATCGGGAGGTTCGCCGAGAAAGTCGCGAGCAAGCGGTCGGAGAAGACTCGCCCCACGGCGCGGACGCGGACATCGGACAAGGCCGTCAGCTCTCGGGCGTCGCCCTGGCCTGACGCCAGGCCGACCGACGTGCGGGAGATGGCGCCCGTGGCGTCAACCGACCAGCTCGAGCCCACGGCGACCCGAAAGGAGTACGGGACAGCAAGCTGCTGCACGGAGGACACCGCGGCCGAGTCCAGCCCCAGCGGGGTGGCGAATCGCCACGTGGTGAACGACACGGCCGACGCTGTCGCGAGGCGGTCTGCCAGCGGTTGGGCCGCGAGGGCCGAGCTCGCGAGGGTCACGAGGAGGACGCCGACAGCGGCCTTCATGGGACGTTCACCATGATGATGATCTGGGTCAGGATGCGCTCCCTGAACGCAGGGTCCGACGCATCCGAGGGACGCGTTGGGCCCCGAGGCGTGATTCCCTGGATGGAGATCAGCGCGATGTCCTGCAGGCCCTGCGCGACGCTGGGTTGGGCCAGTGCGGCGAGGTTGTCGGCGGCGGGCTTGAAGCCGGGGTCAAGCTGCAGGGCGCGGCGGTACTGCAGGCGCGCGCGCCGGATGCCCAGCAGGAGCTCCTCGCGTACGCCGCGGCTGTACGCCAGGAAGGCCGCAAGGTTCTCCGTCCGTCGCTGCTCAATGGCCACGCGCTCAGCTGGCGTCAGCGTGACACCAAGGGAGTCCAGCAGGGCAAAGGCCAGTCGCTTCTCCGCATCAATGATCCGATCGACATCGGTCTCGAGGGCCGCACCGGGGGCGACTTCGGTCGTCGCGACCCGTGTGATCTGCGTCCCGATGCGCAAGACCGTCGGGGAGTTCGCCGAAAGATCACCAATCACGAGGCGACCGACGCCCATGATTCGGCCGAGACGTACGCGGAGCGCGGAATCGACCCGTGCTTCCTGGAGCGCCAACTCGCGCAGGATAGCATCACTACGCACACGCTCAAGCACCGTCAGGTCTCGCGAGACAGCCAGGTCGGCCGTGAGTAGATCCGCCAGTCCATATCCCAGAACCGCGAGGTCCTCGGGGAGCCCCTGACTCGCAAAGGGAAGGACGCCAATCGCGCGATCAGAAGGAGCGACGGTTGGGTCGGCGTGGTCGTCGAGGATGCTCCGTCGCGCCACGGAATCCGCGCGGGCAATTGCGGGCGGGAGCGTGGCCCGGACTGCCGGGCTGCAGCCGACGCCTAGCAGGGAACTGACAAGCGCCGCCTCGCGAAGACACATTCGCATACTTGGCTTGTTGGATTGTCACGACGACTGGACAGTACAAAGCGGCAGCCGAATATTGCTGGATACTCACCGTCCGTCAATAGAGGCCTGAAAGCGTGCTCCTTGAACCGTGGGATGGCGCGGCGCGACCGGCAATTCTTTGTTGGAAGAACACCGCCCGAGCGCGGAATGCGCGACCGTTCGCCAGGATCGCGTGCGCCATCGTGCTCGGCGCTCTCGCATCATCGTGTACCGAGTCCTTCAGTGGCTCGCCGGTCGACAGCCAGGCGATGATCCACCTGCAGGTGGGTGCCAGGCAAGGGGAGCGCATCGCGCTCCATTTCACCACGGCGGGGAGTGGGGGCAGGCAGTCACTCCTTCGAGATACCGTGACGCTTCAGACCGGAGTGGACGGTATCACCTCGGTGGTGGATATTGCCCGGTGTGTTGATGCGAGCAACACATGCTCGCTCTACGCAGCAGTCGTCCTCCTCGGTGCCACCGGTGGCGTGCTAGACAGCGTGGAGATCGGACCAATCACGACACGCCCAGGAGGCTCGACCACGGCGCCCCAGGTGGCGCTCATCGCTGCCGGTGCCGTCCGCCTCTCATCTACCCAGTTCGCGCTGCTGGCCGGCGACTCGGGTACCATTGATGCCACGATCCTGGGACGGAATGGTGACACGCTCAGCAACAGGCGAGCGACATGGGTCAGCAGGAATCCAGCCACGGCCTCGGTGTCCTTGACCGGGGTGGTGCGCGGCGTAGCGCCGGGTACCACGGTTCTCGTCGCAACCGCTGGCGAGGCACGAGACAGTGCCACGATCACCGTAGCGGCGCAGGTGGCCGTCAGCATTCTCCTCGATTCCCTCCGCCTGAATCCTGGGCAGGCCGCGACTCTGAATGCGAGCGTGTCAGGTGGGCTCCCTGGAACGCAGCGAACGCTCGCGTGGACCAGCAGGGACCCCAGTGTGGTCACCGTGGATGCGGCGGGCGTCCTGAGGGCTGTCGGCTTCGGAGCCACTCGTGTGCTTGCGAGGGCGACCGCGGATCCTCGAGCCGCGGATTCCGCGATGGTCATGGTCCAGCCAGAGCCGCTTGCACTCGTCGGCAATGCGCAGAAGCGTGGCGACTCGACCATCCGATTGACGGACGCTGCCTCGTTCACGAGCGGCGCCGCGTGGTCAGTTACGCGGCGTTCCATTGGCGGTGGGTTCTCGGTTTCCTTTCAGTTCGTGATCGGAAGTCCGGGGGGGGTGACTGACGCCTCGGGAGCTCCCGGTGCCGACGGGTTCGCGGTTGTCATCCAGTCTGACGGCCCGACCCCCCTTGGTGCCTGCTGTATAGGCTACAAGGGAATTCCGCGGAGCATTGCCATCGAGTTCGACACCTTTGGCAACGGCGCTCCATTCGACGCCCCGAACAGCAATCACGTGAGCGTTCACAGGCGGGGTGTGGTTCCGAACGAGCAGGATCACGTGGCGTCGCTCGGGAGCGCCGTGCCAGCATTCGACATCTCCGATGGGTTGGTCCACAGGGTCGTCGTTGACTACGTCCCCGGCCTCCTGTCTGTCCGCGCAGATGGACAGCTCCTGATTGCCGTGCCGGTCGACCTCACGAACATCGCCGGGTCGAGCATCCTGGACCCGAACGGCCAGGCGTGGATTGGATTCACGGCTGGGACCGGCTCAGCGTGGGAAACCCACGACATCATGAACTGGGTCCTGCCATAGCTTATCGCCCGGGCAGTGAGGGAGCGGTGGCTGGAGGCCGGATGAGGTCCCCTACTTGATCGTCCCCTCGAGCAAGGCAGACCAGCTGCGTTCCAGCCTGGCTGCTTCCGCCATGCACCGCTCCGCACGGTCGACCGGGAGCAATCCCTCGGTCACGATGGCCGCGAGCCGTGCCGGGTTGGCTCCATAAGCCCAGCAACGGAGGTTGTACATCCGCTGACGGGGCAGGCCGTGATCCCCGGCCTGCAAGGCGTCGCTGACGGAGCGAGAGCTCCGTGACAGCTCATCGAACATCGCGGCCGCGGCGAGGGGCTGCACGTAGTCGGGTTCCCCGACCATCAGGGCGAAGTAGGCGGCAAACTGGTCGGCCGCATCCTCCTCCCGCCCGGCAATCGGCAACCCCTGGATATGGACGATGGCGTGCCCCAGCTCGTGCAGGACGGTGAAGCCGATGGCACTGCTCGCCAGCTGGTCGCCATTGCGGTAGGACTGGAAGAGCGCGTTCACCGACTGCAGGAAGTCGGCGCAGACGACGATCGTCTGCGAGCGCGGGTGGTAGTATGGACTCCGACCATCACAGTCCATCACCTGGAACGTGAGCAGGCTGTTGAGGGCCATGGATGCGTCGATCGCGTTGGCGAGGGGCACCAGGCCCTGCGCCAGCGGGAGGAGTCGACGGTCCTGCGGCGACATGACCCGCACCCGCCCGCTCGAAGCCGCGGCCCGTGGGTGAGCCGGGGCGGCCGGCGCCTCGACGAGGGCCAGTGCTGAGCTGACCCGGCCGTGGGTCTGGGCCGCCCCGGTCCCGGGGGTGACCAGGAGGGCGGCGCCCACGAGCCCGCCGCAGGCACAGAAGGAAGGGACGCACCGGCGGACCGTGCGCCGGACGCGGGCGAGCAAATACATCGACATGTGGGTTCTCCGCTGTCTGCATGGGCCGGGCACCGCGCCCGACATCCATGGATTGCCGGGCGCCATACCGTCCTTACATCGATCCTGCTCCACGGACCCGGAAACCGGCATGTAAGGACATCCGACGGGCGGCACTGAATGGATGACGGGGAGCGCGCCATGCCTCCCGTCCAGCCGAACCCCTCAGGAGCCACGCCTTCCATGGAAGCACAGCCGCTCATCCCGGAAACGACCCGCCGCCAGCTCGCGATACGACACCTGCCACTCCCCGAACTGATCGCCGCCGCACGCGAGGGAGGCAATGCGGCCATCGGCGAGCTGGTGCGCGTCTACGCCGCCGATATCCGAACGCGCCTCGAGGGCTTCGCGGGCGAAGCGACCGACGAGGTGATCACCGACACCTTCATGTCGCTGCCGGAGCGACTCAAGGGCTACCGGGACGAGGGCAAGTTCGAGCGCTGGCTCCTGGGTGTCGCATTCAACCTGGCCCGCACGCGGCGTCGCTCCGCATTCCGACGTGAGCGTCACGAGGGGGCGACCCTCCGCGACGTGACCCGCCTGCCGAGTGCTGCCGCGCGGGTCCACGAGGCCGAGCTGATGGAGGTCGCACAGGACGAGCTGTCCCCTGCGGAACGCGAGGTGTGGTTCCTCAGCTATCAGGGCTTCGACGCGGCCTCGATCAGCGAACTGCTCCACCTGAAGCCGAACGTGATAGCAGTACGGCTGCATCGAGCCCGCGCGCGCTTGGCGGAGCATGGCTTCGCCGAGGCGTGACCTTTCTCACAACCCCATCCACTCAGCCATGACCCGAACTCTGACACGTGCTGCGCTGGCGGTCCTGCTCGCGCTACCGGTGCCGACCCAGCGTCTTGCGGGTCTCGGCGTCGCCTCGCGGAGTGAGGGCCGCGCACCTGCAGTACTCCCCGGCCCCAGCGAGCCGGTGCTCCGTCGGGGGTTGATCGCCGACTACTACAACCTCGATCGCTCGACCCTGCAGCTCCCAACCGGGGAGGCAACCGTCCGCCGGATCGACGGTGGCATCTGGTTCAGCTGGGGACGCGGTGCCCCTATGCCGCGCATCGCGCCGGACTTCTTCGGTGTGCGGTGGCAAGGATACCTCAAGGCCGAGACCCCGGGGCGCTACGTGTTCACCGTGCGTCATGGCGGCGCCGCGCGGTTCGCACTCGGGGGTCAGCTCATCTACGAGAACCTTCGGTCCGCGAGGCGTCCTGTCACGATCGAGTACGTGGTCAGCAAGCCTGGATGGATCCCGCTGGTCTTCGAGACCCTCCAGGGTTTCGGCACCGCCGACGTGCATCTCGCATGGTCGCCCCCGAACACGTCGACCGTCGAAGCGATTCCCGCCTTCGTCCTCGCCCATCGCGAGGGCTGACCCTACCTGCCCCGGAGCCGACACATGCATCCCCGTCCCGTGCGCGCCACCCCACTGGCCACATCCCTCAACACCATGGCGGCTCCGGAGCGGCAGCGTGAGCCGGAGGCGCCCCCGTTGATCCGGCGCGCCGCCGACCAACGGCGCTCGGGCGGTCCGCCGGCCTCTTCGCGACTCCGCGTCCTCGGGCCCAAGCTGGCGCGGGGGGCCGCGATTGCCGGCCTCATGATCTGCGGACTTGCCGCCGGGCGCACCATCGCGATCACGCGAGGCGGCGCCGGGGGCAGCGAATCGGGGGCCGTTGGATACGCGGTGCACGTCGCGGCGAATCCCAACGCTCCGCTCAATGTCGGCGCGAACGACTTTCGCGGACTGCAGCAGGTGGTGGCGAGCGTGGATCCGGCGCTCGTGCCGATGAACGTGGATGGGGCTACCGCCGAGCTCTTGCACTCCCTGCAGGCCGGAGCCACGGAGTTCGCCTCCGTTCGGCTCTTCGACACCGTGGCCGAGGACGGGGACGTGGTGACGCTGACGACCGACACCGGCGCGCGCTTCGGCCCATTCAGGCTCACCAATGCCGGCAATGTGGTCAACATCCCCGTGGCCGGCGGGCGCCTGCCGACCCTCACCCTGCATGCGATCAAGGATGGCAACGGGGGCGTGACGGTCGGTGCCACCACGAGCGTGGGCACGTGGTACAGCGGGATCATTCCAGAGGGCGGGCAGCAGGTCGTGCCCATGGGTCGCCAGTGAACGCGCTCGAGGAGGTGCGTGCCCTCTGGCGGTCGTCGCTGGCATTCCGGGTCACCGCCGGCCTGGCGATCGCCGGCCTGCTCATGCTGGCGTCCTAGCTCTGGAGCCGAGCCGTGCCCACCCCACACGTGTCACCATGGCAGCACCCGGTTGTGCGGTTCCTCGGCTGGGTGCTTGGCTGTTACGTCGCGCTCACGTTCGCCCAGCGCCTGTCGCCGCTGCACTGGGTGATTGCCGCAACCTGTGGAGCGATGGCGACGACGATCTACCTGTTGCGCTTCCGTCCTCAGCGCCTCGTGCGGCCCTATGCCATGCCCTGGCTCGGGGGCGCGATCGACTGGGTGGCCCGGGTGTCCGGCGAGCAGCCGCCGACCAACCCGTGGGATGCCGCCGCGCAGCCACAGGCTGCGACGACGGCGGGCGACGCGTCGTCACCGCTGGTACCGGAGACCCCGTCCGAGTACGCGCTGCTACTGCACCGGCTCCAACACGAGGTGCGCGGTCACGACCGGGTGCTCGAGCGCCTGGTCCGGTCGCTGCGTCAAACCGCAGAGCTCCGGGTCCGTGCATCGGACCGCGGTGCGGGTGTCCCGCTGGGCATCCATCTCCTGGTCGGTGCCAAGGGCACGGGCAAGCGCTTCCTGGCGGCCCGACTGGCCGCACATCTCTATCGGCGTGGGGGTGGAACGGTCGTGGATGCGACCGGGGGTGGTGAGGTCATCGCCCCCATCGTGGACGCCCTCCGTGCGAACCCCGCGCAGGTGATCGTGGTGGAGGCGGCGGACCAACTGGCCCCCGAAGGCATTGCGCAGCTGGTCGCGGCCGCGGCCGGTGCCCCCCTGGTCGATCCAGTGACCGGCATGCGTGCGACGGCATGGAATGCGGTGATCATCCTCCTCGTACACCGGGACGCTGGATGGCTCAGCACCAGTGGTGTCGTTGACAACGTCGGCACGGGCCAGACCCAGCTCCTGGACCAGGTGAGTAGTGAGCTCGGCGTGGACCGGCGCCTGGCCTGGGCCTTGAACGGGGCACACCCGATGTGCCTGCCAGAGCCCCTGGTGGTTTCCAACCACGGTCCTCCATGTCCCAGAGCATCCTCGATCGACTCACCGACCGGACCGCCCTTCTCGCGCTCCTGGCAGCACAGTCTGGAGGGGAATCTCGTGAGATCAGTGCCGAGGAGATGGCCGCCCGGCTCAAGGAACGGGTCCGTGGCCAGGACCATGTGATCGATGACCTGTCGCAGCTGCTGATGCTGCAGTGGGCCAAGGAGCGCCGCGGGCGCCCGATTGCGAACCTCCTCCTGCTCGGTCCCACCGGCACCGGCAAGACCGAGCTTTCAAAGACGATCGCGGCATACCTGTACGGGGATGAGCGGGCGCTGCTCCGCTTCGACTGCGTCGAGTTCTCCGCCGAGACCGCCCGGAGCCAGCTAGTCGGCGCACCCCTCGGATACGTGGGCTCGGCCCAGGGTGGGGTCCTCACCCGCCCCGTGATCAACAACCCCAAGCGCGTCATCCTGTTCGACGAGATCAGTGATGCACCGTCACCCATGGTAGACCTGTTCCTTCCCTTGATGGGCGAGGGGCGCCTCACGGAAGCCGGGAGCGGAGAGGTCGCCGATTTCACGCAAGCCGTCACCATCCTGACGAGCAACAAGGAGTTCCAGGCAGTCTGCAAGCTGCAGGAGGAGATCGCGGACTACCACGAGCGGGTCAACGCCATCAAGAGCCACCTCGCCGCCAGCGGCGCCTTCCGCACGGAGGTGATTGGCCGCTTCGACCGTGTCTACGTCTTCAAGCCGCTCGCGGGCATCGTCATCGCGGAGATCGCGGCCCTCAAGATGTCCACCCTGGCGCGCGAGTATCGCCTCGAGCTGGAGTGGGTCGATCCCTCGATCATCCTTGCCGCCATGGATGCGGGGTCGAAGCTCGCCAAGTTCGGCAACCACCAGCTGGTGAAGGAGATAGACGACATGCTTGGGCCCGGGCTCGTGCTGGCCAAGCGGCGCGGGGCCAAGCGAGTGCGCCTGGAGCGCAACGGCGGCGCGCTCGAGGTGAGGGACGCCTGATGACTCCAGTGGCAGACACGGAGGCGGCGCTGCAGGCGTCCGCCGCGGAGGCACGGCGCGACCTCCTGCAGCCCCTGGCGGCCGCGCTGCTCGTCCTCGTGACCGCCCACCTGCTTCCGAAGCCGCCCCACGGTCGTCCATTCAGGTTCGCCCTGACCGTGGCCTACTTCGCGGCCGCGCTGCAGTTGTGCTGGAGCTTGAACCAGCCCCTGCAGCGCTACCTCAACGCGTACTACGCGGCCGCGTATCGCGGGGCGCCGCTGATGCTCCGGCGGAGCTGGCAGCAGTTCGTCCGCGCCGTCGGGCGCATCGGCAACACGCTCTCCTGGGCGTCGATGCTGTTCGTCATCCTGACCGGACTTCGCGTCCTGCAGCACTGGATCCCGTCGCTGGGCGTCTTCAGCCCCCTGAGCGGCTGGCCGTGGTGGATCGCCCTGGCGTCGATCGGGCTGTTTCCCCTGTACGCGCGAGGGATGATCACGGAGGGCCTGGAGCGTTGGCATGCGCTCGAGGACAACCGGAGCCTGAGCCGATTCACGCCGCACCCGGTGGCCGACGCGGCGGGCGCCGGCGACGAGCCCGCCATGCTCGTGATCGACGAGGGGAGCTTCCGCGCGGGCGGCTTCAACTGGCAATGGGACGACTTCCACACGAGCTGCGTGGTGTTCGGCCAGCCCGGCTCCGGCAAGACGGTGTGCGTGCTGAACGCCCTGGTCGACGGACTCGTGTCGAGCCTGAGCGGAAGTGCCATGCCGCCGGCCGGCCTGATCCTGGATCCCAAGGGCGATTTCCGCGGCCGGGTGACCAGCCTCATGGCACGTGCCGGACGACCGGACGACCTGTTGATCCTCGATCCGTCGACCCCCGAGGCGAGCGCTCGCTGGAATCCACTCGACACATCGGACGACGAGCTGGAGCTGGCCGACCGCCTGGCGGCGTGCATGCAGGCCCTCGGCCGCTCGAGCTCCCAGCACGACTCCTTCTGGATCGACAGCGCCAAGCGCTTCCTGCGCCACGCCATCCGCCTCGTGCGCGCGTCGAACGTCGGCGAGCCGCCAAGCTTCACGGACCTCGCGGACCTGGCCACGCGCGACGAGGCCATCGCTGAGCGGATCGACCGGATGAACCTGGATGATGCAGGTGCCGTGCAGGCCGCTCGCTACTTCGAGGACGAATGGCGGAAGCTGGCGGACCAGACACGCGCATCCATCAGTGCCCACGTGACAAGCCTGATCGATCCGTTCCTGGTCGAGCCGTACAACACCTTCTTCGCTGGCCGCAGCACCGTGTCGATCGCGCGACTCGTCGACGAGGGAAAGGTGCTGTACGTGGACATGCCGATCGCCGAGCGGGAGGCCATGTCCCGCACGGTGTGTACCCTGATCAAGCTCGAGTACTACCGTGAAGTCCTGCGCCGCCCCGGGAAGGAGCGCCAGAGTTTCTTCCTGTGCGACGAGTTCCAGCAGTTCATGACGACGAGTCACGGCCGGGGTGACGCGGACTTCTTCGAACGGTCGCGACAGAGTCGCCACGCCAACATCGTCGCGACCCAGAACTATCCGGCCCTCCTGAAGGCGGCACGATCCGCCGGCGGGGGCGATGAAGTCGTGGAGAACCTGGTCGGCAACTGCGCCATCAAGCTGTTCCTCCGAAACACCGACGCCCGAACGAACGAGTGGGCCTCGGGCCTCTTCGGGCGCTCGCTGGTGACTCGTGTCTCGGCTGCCCGGAGCCAAGAGCGTCACTCGTTCGGCGGCCAGGTCCTGGGACGCCAGGACGAGTTCGACAAGGTCGTCGGGCCCGAGGAGTTCGCCGCGCTGGCCATGCCCCTCGGTCGCCATGGGATCGGCTACGCCGAGTCGATCGGGCTGATCGGCTCACGCACCGCGTACGAACGCACCACCCTGCGGTGGCGCGTGCACCCCTTGTGAGGAACGCACGATGCTGCGCTGGCTCTTGAAGTGGGGGCTGATCCTGCTGGCTGCCTCCGTCGCGTGGGGAACGCTCCAGGGGGCATTCCTGCACACGTACTGGTGGATGTTCCCCTGATCGAAACGGACCCTGCAGCGCGTGCTTGGCGCGCGCTGCAACACCCAAGGAGGGTAGGTGCATGAGCCACACACCACTGCAGGACCAGGTGATCGGCCTGGCGAGGGACAGCCATGGGGCGCCAGTGCCGGAAACAGAGGCCACCGTCGTGTCAGTGCCGCAAGGGGGGCGTCGGTACCTGGTGCGCGTGCACGGAGCCCCGGGACAGTCCCAGGGGGCCTTCTACATTGATTGCAGCACCGTGGCGCGGTGCTACCGTGCGGACGGGTCGTTCGACCAGGAGCGCTTCCGGGCAGAGATCGGCCTGCTGCGCCAGTTCGGGCGCGCCGACCCGCAGAAGGACCTCCGCTACGTCACGATTGTCGAGGTGGACGACAAGTCTCCGCCGTTCCTCCGGAAGACCGTCGGTCCGCAGACACGCGACAACATCAACGGACGCACGGTGGAGAACCTTCCCGGTGGTGCCACGGAGTACGTCATCCTCCGTGATGACCAGTGCATCCGTTCGCCGAAGCAACGCACGATGCTCGACCTGAACGACCCGCGCACCCGCGAGATCCTGCAGAAGGGGGCGGACCTGGAGAAGCACTCCCCGCTGCGGACGCATGGCCAGGGGCGCATCCTCGACGGGAAGGGCGTCAACCCGGAGGTGAGGAGCGCCCTGGACCTCTCCCGGCGGGAGGCCCAGTTCCGGCTGCGGCACCTGACGCCCGCCGAGCGGATCGAGCGGGAGCACACGAAGGGGCAGGACGCCGTGCCGGTCCCGGACGCCAGGCGCCACAAGGTACACCTGCCCTAGCACGCGGGATGTAAGGCCGGCACGTGGGCGGCACTGAATGGATACAGGGAGGCGTCGACCGGGCGCGGGCGACTGCCTCCCTGACCATCATCTCACAGTGCCTTCGGGCAGGGAGGACCACCGACATGCGTTACCCGATTCTGCTGGTGCTGATTGCGACGGCTCTCACGGGGCGCGGTGCTGCGGCCCAGGACTTGACCGTCGCCGTCTATCCGTTCAAGGCGTCTGGGGGCACGGCGCCGGGCTGGACGCCTGCCATGGACTTCGGCGACCACGCGGCGCAGGTGCTCGAGACGGAGCTTGTCCGCATCAAGGGGTTCTCGGTCATGACACGGAACCGGCTGAAGGAGCTGGCACGGGAGCAGGGGTTGAGCCTCTCCAACGAGTTCGATTCCACGAGCGGGCCACGGCTCGGGCGATTGCTCGGCGTGAGGGCGCTCGCCACAGGTGAGGTGGTCTCGATCAACGTGAAAGAGAGCCAGAGCCGACGAGGCGTGGCACAGGTCGCGGTCCAGTCCGTCGCGCGCCAGGCGAATGCCGTCGTGACCGTGAAGCTCTACAGCACGGAGACCGGTCGGCTGATCTTCGCGGAACGGGTGGAAGGGCGCGCGGAAGTGCAAGTTGGCAGCGCCCGGCAGGTGCCACTGCAGAAGGTCGGATGCTTGATCACGAAGCTCACGAACCGGGGGAAGAACTGTGGAGGCATGGGAGACGTGCAGGCCAGCGACGTGAAGGTGCAAGTCACCGCGCAGAGTGCCGATGACATCGCCTCCGCCGCCATCGCCGATGCGATCACGAAGGCCGTGAAGATGCTCGAGGATCGCTATGCGGACGTGGTGAGCAAGTGTCCCGAGCCGACAAACGACGGCACCCTCGCTGCCAATCCGGCGCAGATCGTGGCCGTGCGCGGTGGGCTCTACGTCCTGAATCGCGGGTCGGCGGCCGGGCTCAAGGAGGGCGACACGCTCCAGATCACGCGACTCGACGAGGTCATCCAGACGGCCACCGGCGCCATCCAGCCGATGACGATCATCGGCACCATGGAGATCACGATGCTGGGGCCGGACTGGGCGAAGGGGGAGTTCCGTGCGCGCACCGTGCGCGGCACCCGGCGTCCGGTGGCGCGCGCCGAAGTCGGTGATCGCGTCATCATGGTTCGCGCCAACTGAACCCCCAGCGCACCGAGGCCCCATGTCTCCATTCTCTCGCTATCTCGCGCTGTTTGCCGCCTGCCTGGGCGTCGGCTATGCCGGCGCCCGGGCCCTGGGCGGGCAGCCGCGGCCATCCAGCACTACGCCGTATGCCGGCGCGGCCGGCGCGCCGGTTGGGGGGGTGTCCGGTACCTCCGTTGCCGGGCCTGTCGATGCCACCGTCGCTTCGCTCAGCACTCCGGTGATCGAGGTGCAGGACGTGCCAGCGCCCGCCGTACTGGACAATCCGGATATCCTGCCGCCCGACACCCCGGTCCGGGTGCCCCGGTTGGTCATGCCCAGGGTCATCCCGCGGGGCGCGACACCCCGATACACCGACGTGCGCCCGGTGGCGCCGCGGGACGAGGACGAGATCTCAGGGCGGCTCGAAGCCATGGAGCAGGAGCTCGCGACGCTCGAGGGTCGCTACCACGCACAGAGTGAGTACTACGAGCAATCCGAGGTGACCCTTGCCGCCACCGGAATGAGCCTGCGCACGAGCATCGTGGCGGATCTCGGGACCGGGAGGGCGGCGCTCGGCAGTGTCCGGGCCGCCATGGCCGATGGTGATGCGAAGCGGGCCGAGCGAGGCCTGACGACGCTACGCCGCGTGGTGAAGGCACTCGAACAGGCGCGCCGCCGATGACAGCCCTACGCGTTCCGGCCCCGCCACTGGAGTCCCTGGCTCCCCTGCGCTGTGGCGACATGCTCTTCGGCAGCTACCTCGTGGATGCCGTCCTGGGCCGCGGGGGGATGGGCACCGTCTATCGTGTGCGGCACCTGGCCACCGGGGAGGTCCGTGCCGCCAAGGTCATGCACGGCCCGGGCGGGTACACCGCCTCGAGTGAGTCACTCTTCATGCGCGAGGCGAAGGTGCTGTCGCAGCTGCGGCACCCCGGCGTCGTGCGCTACCTTGACCATCTTCGCGATGGCGACCGCTGGGTGCTCCTGATGGAGTACCTGCAGGGCGAATCGCTGGCGGAGCGCGTGTCACGCGCGGCCATCCCGGCGAGGGAACTCGAAGGGCTGCTGCATGCGCTGAGCGATGCCCTGGCATCGGTCCACGCGTGCGGGATGGTGCATCGCGACCTCTCCCTGGACAACGTGATCCTGCGCGATGGGGACATTGGTCACCCCGTCCTGATCGACTTCGGCATCGCCGCGGACGTGTCCGGCACGTCGACGCTCGTCGATGGGTTCAAGGGCAAGACAGCGTGCGCGTCCCCGGAGCAGCTGGGCCTGGGAGGCGGAGTTGTCGGCCCCGCCTCCGATGTGTACTCGCTCGGCCTGCTGGTTGCCGGCGCGTCTCAAGGGGCCCCGCTTCCGATGGGGCGATCCCTCGCGGAGGCCGTGGAGTCCCGGCGGACGGTGCCGGCCGTGCCGGCCACACTCCCGCCAGCCATCGCCGGGCTGGTACGCTCGATGCTGGCGCCAGACCCGGCGGATCGTCCCCACGCCGCCACGATCCGCGATGCGACTGCCTCGGCGCAGCCGCGCGCGTGCCTCGCGGCCCCCGACGCGGGCTGCGCTTCCGCGCCTGCGCCACCGGACGGTGCGCTCGACCGGTCGCTCGGCGAAGGGGGCTCTCCCGTGCTGCGGGGGATCGGTGCCGCGGCCATCGTGGCAGCCCTCGGCATCGCCACGGGGGTGGCGACGTGGGGCCTGGTGTCGCGCGCCCGCGCGACGGTGCCGCAAGGTGCCGCCGTGTCCGTGGCGCCTGTCAGTCCGTCCTACACGGTCGGGGCGCCGGGCCTGTCGGCCGCCCGCATGCGCGTCCTTGCGGAGGCGGAACGGTACACGCGATCCGCATGGCTGATGCTGCCGGCGAATGTCTCCGGGCGGTGCGGCGCCGGTCGAGGCTATCGCTCGGACTTCGTCCCGGGGCAGTCCGTCCAGGGCCTGGCGTACGACTGGGGTGGCAATGACCAGCCTGAGGTATTCCGGCGGAAGCTGCAGGCGTCGTTCGCCGCGGGCTCGCACAGCTGGCATGGTGTCAACGCCTGCACGGCCGGGATCGACTGCTCCGGCTTTGTCGGCCGTGTGTGGGAGGTGAAGTCGGTCGGGAAGCTGTCGACAACGACACTGCCGTTCGTGGCGCAACACCTCGGCACCGGCTGGAGTGACCGACTGCTGCCGGGCGACGCGCTAAACCGCCCGGGGCGGCACGTCGTGCTTTATGCCGGTCGGTCGGCAGATGGTCGTCCGATCATTTATGAGGCTCTCGCGGCAGCCTCACGAGTCATCCGAAACGAGGACATTACCTGGGCGCGCCTGCGTCGGTATGCCCCGATGCGAAACCGGAGCCTGGGCCATGCATGACACGTGGATTCCCTCGATGCTGTGCCTGGTCGCCCTCCTTGCATGTCACGACGTCGCGCCACGTCACGGCGCTGGCGCTTGTGTCGCGCCAGACGTCACGCTCGCGTCCACCACCGAGTCCCCCGGCACGCCACCGGATCCTGCGGCGCTCGCGTTCTCCCCTGATGTCGCGGGCGAACTCCCGATCGGGCCCGCATCATTTGCCGTGCTGTCCGATGGGATCATCGTGGTGGCGGACCCGCTCCATCATTCGGTCGCCTACTTCGAGCCGACGGGCCGCCTCGTCTCGCGTCGGCTCCTCGGGTTCTCGGCTGACCGACTGGTCGCGCTGCACGCGACCTTGTGGGCCCGACGCGCGACCGATGGTGTGGTATTCCGGGTCGAGGAGTCCGGCCCTATCGCGGATCTTGCGGCACGCCGGCACTTTCGGCGAGACTCCGTCACGCTCGCGGGGAATGGAGATGCCTGGTGGCGAGTCGATCGGGACTCCGTGCGGCTCGAAGCGCCTGCCGGAACGGGTCGACTCATGTCCGTCAGACACCTCCCAAGCGGTGGTTCCGATCGATGGGTCGCCTGGGAGTTTGTGTCCGGTGACAGCCTGGTGACCGTGACCACTGTGGTGTCCCGACATACAGCTGACGGCGCCGTGATGGGATCGTCAACATTCGACCACCCCGACGTCGATGTGCCACCGACCGACGAGTTCGCAGTGATTGGAGACCGTGTATACCAACTGCTGCCGCTGAGGGTGGGTTCTCGGCTACGCACACGGGCGGTCGTTTCCGGGGCATAGGCGCTGGCGCTTCAGAGGTGAAATCACTGGCTGTTGGGCGGCACTTCACTGTGCGGAGTACCAGACCACACCCTCACATCGTCCCGTCAACCATGAATCGCATTGCCCTTGTGGCCGCGCCGCTGGCGCTCGCGATGGTGCTCGCCCGTCCCGCAGGCGGGCAGCGCTTGCAGGCTTACGAGCCTTTCCCAGCCATCTGGGTGCGTGATCGTCCTCCGGTTCGACCATTTGGGACACGGGATGAGGACGTGAGTGCGGAGGCCCGGTGGGAGGCCCTGGCTGACCGCGAGGCGAGGCTCCGCTCGTTTCAATCGTATCTCCGGCGGCAAGCCGACCATTGCCGACAGACTCTGATGCTCCTTCCTATGGGCTGTTCGTTTTCGGAGTGTCCAGCAAACGGGAAGGGAGGATGCCGGGTGAGGCGACATACCGGACGGACGCGCGAGAAGGTGGTGCGGACAAAGCGGCGACGGTCACGATAGCTCCAGGGGCGCTGGCGGGTGAGCAGTGCGGCGGCCGGGGCAACGCGGGTCCGCCGGATTTCGGCGGAGGGCGAGGGGTGCTCGCGGCCTTGGCGGCCCCGGTGGCCGGGAACCTGCTGGTGCACTGGCAGATGTTCGGCGCTTGCCGGGGGACCTCCCCCTGAACGTCCTGAAGCTCGAGCTGACCTTCGACGCGGTGGCGTTCGCCGGGATGCTGAACGATGCGGGGCAGGTGGACGGTTCGTGGCCGCGAACCCGGCGGGACGGCTGCTGCCGGCGGGGGAGGTCGGCGCGGGGTGCGGGCGCTGGTGGTCGTGGGCCAGGCGGGGGCCGCACTCAAGTTCGCGTTGCTGGCGCTGTTCTCGGTCACGACGGAATAAGAGGCGCGCGATGGGGCACCCCTCCGCAACCCCAGGATCCTGGACGGGACGCCCCCATCGTCGCACCCCCGCCTTGTCCACCCCGGCTGCCCCTCGCACCTTCCGTCGTGATGGGCACTCCCCCACGCGTCCCACCCGATCGCCTGCCCCGCGTAGAGGCCATCTTCTCGGAGGCGCTCGAACGCACCCCCGAGACCCGTCCCGCCTTTCTCACGGAGGCTTGCGGGGCGGACGCGGACATCCGCCAGGAAGTCGAGAGCCTCCTGGCCGCGCTCGAACGTTCGGGGGAGCGTTGGGAGTCCCCGGCCTTGCCGTTGGCCGACTTCGCCGCGGGTTCCGCCACCGGCGAGACCCGCGTCGGCATGATGGTCGGACCGTACCGGCTGGTCCGACTCATCGCCCAGGGCGGGATGGGGGCGGTGTACGAGGGAGAACGGGCGGACGCCCAATTCCGCCAGCGCGTCGCGGTGAAGTTCCTGCGTCACGGCGTCCCGAGCCCGCAAGCCCTGCGCCGCTTCCAGCATGAACGCGCCATCCAGGCGCGGCTACAACACCGCAACATCGCGGGACTCTTCGACGGTGGCGTCCTCCCCGATGGCCATCCGTATTTTGTCATGGAGTTTGTCGACGGCGTTCCCATCACGACCTACGCCGCCACCCATGCCCTGTCGATCCCCGCACGACTCCAACTCGTGCGCCAGGTGTGTCGCGCGGTGCACTACGCGCACGAACACCAGGTGGTCCACCGCGACCTCAAGCCGAGCAACATCCTCGTCACCACCGACGGCACCGTCAAGCTCCTCGACTTCGGGATCGCCCGGCTGCTCGAAGGGTCCGACGACGGCCTCCCGCTCACGCTCGGCGGAGACCGCGCGCTGACTCTCGAATACGCAAGCCCCGAACAGATCAACGGACAGCAGGTCACGACGGCGTCCGACATCTACTCACTCGGCGTCGTCCTCTACGAGCTGCTGGCCGGGCGGCGCCCGTTCCTGATGGCCGACCTGCCGATCGCCGAAGCCATCCGGCAGGTCACGCAGGTAGCACCCGTCCCGCCGAGTGCCGCGCTGGCAGACGACGCGCCGGCCGCGCTCCGCCGCACGCTGCACGGCGAGTTGGACGACATCACCGCGATGGCCCTGCGCAAGGAGCCGGAACGCCGCTACCCCTCGGCTGACGCCTTCGCCCACGACCTCGCCGCGTGGGAACAGGGACGCCCGGTCAGCGCCACCGCAGATACCGTTGCATACAGCATCAGGAAGTTTGTGCAGCGGCACCGGTGGCAGAGCGCCAGCGCGGTGCTGCTGCTGGTGTCACTGGTCGTTGGGGCGTCCGCCACCTGGTGGCAGGCGCGCCGCGCCGAGACGCGGTATCGGGACGGGCGCCGCCTCGCCAACGCCCTCCTCTCTGACGTCCACAACGCCATAGCCGACCTCCCGGGCGCCACCGCCGCACGCGCCGCCCTCATCGCCCCGGCCCTCGAGTACCTCGATCGCACTGCCCGGGAAGTGGTGGATGATCCCGCGCTCGATCGCGAACTCGCCTTTGCCTACCAACGCATCGGCGATGTCCAGGGAAATCCCACCAACGCCAACCTCGGCGACATCGCCGGCGCACGCGCCTCGTACCGCAAGGCGCTCGAGATCGCCGAACGGGTGTATCAGCAAATGCCGAGTGACGAGGGCTCCGCACGACTCGTGGCACTGGTAAGCGAGCGACTCGCTGATGTGGGTGAGGACGACGGGAACGTCCGCGGCTCGATGACACACCAGGGATCGCGCCGTTCGCCTGTATGAGACCATCGCCCAACGGTGGCCCAGCCCGGAGGCGACGCACCAGCTCGCCGTGAGCCTCTCCAAACGCGGCGACCTGGCCGGACATCCCGCCTTTCGCAACCTCGGCGACACGGCGGCCGCGATGCGCGAATATCGCAGCGCACTTGCGCTGCTCGAACGCGACTCGAGCACGACTACCAACGCCTATCGCAATCGCCGCTATCGCGCCTTGATCCTGGAACGGATGGGTCGCATTTCGGGCGACGGCGGCGGCGCCGACGCCCCCGACCTGCTCGCCCGGTCTCTCGCCCAGCGGGAGCAGTTGGCCGCCCTGCGGCCCGGCAGCATGGATGCCCAACGCGATGTGGCCATTGCCCACTTCCTGCTCTGCGGCCTCTACCAGTCGCGGGGCGAGCTGCCCACCGCCCTCGCCGCGTGCGAAGCTTCGTACCGGATCCGTCGCACGATCTACCGCGCCGACCCGAAGAACGTCCAGCTGCTCCGCGGGATGGGGTTGATCCACCATCGGCTCGGTGACCTCGCTGCCGCCCGCAACGACCGCCTCGTCGCCAGGACCCAGTATCGCTCGGCGCTGGCCTTCTATGACTCCCTCGCCATGAACCGCGGCGCCAGTCGCGCGGACTCGAGCGATCGGGCCACCATCGCCCGACGCCTCACCGCGATCGACGCACCCTGACGACCCACCCGCGGTCGCCCCTCGCGCGCCGCCGAGCCGCGGCGACCGCGGCGGTGATACGCCGGACCGCGATCCTGCGATTTCCCTGATGACCGCTCCACGCCACGTGCTGACACGCAGCACGACCGGGGCCAAACCAGGAGAAAACTCTCGTGCGCCGACTCCCCCTCGCCTCGCCGTACCCGCTCTCTGCGCGGCCATGGTCGCCTTCGCCTCCACGCTCGACGCGCAGGCCAGCCTGTCCAATGCGGAGTGGAAGCTCCAGACCAACTCCGGAGGTGCGGCACTCTCCTCCGGCAACAAGACCGTCACCCTGCAGCTGCCCGCCCCATCGCAAATCACCAACTTCTACGCCTTCAACGTGGAGGTCACCTTCACGTCGTCGACCGCGACCGGGTCGAACCACTCGATGATCCGCTGAACTCCAACAAGCCCAACATCCTCTCCTGCTTTGAGATCAAGGGAGGAACCGTCCCCTCCAACCGTCACAAGTCGACATCCTGCAAGGTCGAAGCAGCGGCCGCCAAGGCGGTGACGTCCGATCAAACCATCACCGTCACCGTCGGTGGAACCAACGGCAACAAGACCCTCACCACGATCATCAAGCCGTACACCGGCCCGAACTACGTGGCGACCCTGCAGACGGTCACTGGTGCGATCTATCGCGGGGACCTCGCCACCTTCCGCATCAAGCTCATGTCCCCCGTACCATCCGGGCAGCAACAGGTCGTTGGATGGGGACTCACGCCACCAACGTGCTTTCAGAATGCATCGAACTCGCGCTTCTACAACTCGAATTGGACGCTGAGCAACGTCAACACGGTCACCTTTCAGGCCGGGGAAATCCAGCGCGACGTCACCGTCCGCGTGGCTGACGTAAAGACCTGTGAAGGCGGCAATCGCCTCTTCGAGACCTGGAGCCCGAATACGCCGAACACCCAAAGCTCGCCGACGTACAAGTCCCACTACTTCACGATCCTCCAGAAGTAGGCCAGACCGGGTGCGCGACCGTCCGCCCGCGGCGACTGGCGGGTTCGCCTGTCAGGGGAGTCCAGGGCGGTCGCCCCGCAGTGGCCGCCGTCGCTGCGGGTGAGGCTGGAACCCGGGACCGATCCCGCGATGTTTGTTGCATGGGCGCTCCTGCCCCGCTCCCACCCATGCGACTCCTGCGCCGACTCCTCCCGCTCCTCGTCCTCGCCCTCGTGGGTGCGGGTCTCTTCATTGGATACCGCCAGGTTGCCTCCCGGCCTCCCATCATCGACGTCGCCACCTCCACGACCGAGGATGTGGTGCGCCTCCTGGCCGTCACCGGGCGGATTCGGCCGCGCCTCTCGAACTCGGTCCAGCCCCTGGTATCGGGCACAGTGACCTCCCTGACGCGGAGCGAGGGAGACCCGGTCCGCCGCGGCGACGTCCTCGCCACCCTGGACGCCCAGGGTTCGCAGGCCGTGATCGAACAGGCCACCGCGCAACTCGCCGCACGCCGCGTCGACGTGGACCAGCGCCAGCGAGAGTATGATCGCCTCCAGCGCCTGGTCACCGCCGGTGGACTCCCGGAACGCGACGCCGAGCAGGCCAAGTTCGCCCTGGAAAGCGCTCGTGAAGGGGTGCGGCAGTTCGAGGCACTGATCTCGGAATCCCGCTCCCGCCTGCGCGACTTCACCCTCCGCTCACCGATCGACGGCTACGTCCTCGCCCGCCCCGTCGACCCCGGCCAGAACGTCACGCCACAGACGGTGATCTACGAGATCGCGACCGGCACCGGCGCCGAGATCGAGCTGGAAGTCGACGAACAGTACCTGGGCGAACTGAAGGAAGGACTTCCCGCTCGCGTGTCGCCCCTCACAGGGGCCCGCACGGAATACCGAGCCGTCGTGGATTACATCGGCCGGCGCGTCAGCGAGACCAGTGGTGCGGTGCCGGTGCGGCTGCGTTTTGTTGAGTCCGCCCCACGGCTTCCCGTCGGGCTGTCCGTCGACGTGAACCTCGAGATCGCGCGTCATCCCGGCGCGATCACGGTCCCGCGGGTCGCGGTCGGTGGGCTTGGCGCCGAACCGTTTGTCATGGTGGTACGTGCTGACACCGTGCGGCGACAGGTTGTGCGGGTGATCGACTGGCCGTCGGAGCGGATCGTAGTCGTGGAGGGGATGAAGTCCGGCGACACCGTCGCCATCGCCCCCAAGTCGGTGCGCGACGGCCTGGCCGTGCGCACCCGCACCGGCGCCAATGCCCTTTGAGTTGTCCGTCGCCCTCCGGTATATCCGGAGCGGCCGACTGCAGACCCTGCTGATCTTCAGCGGGGTCGCGGTCGGGATCGTCGTCTTCACCTTCATGGCGGCGCTGATTAACGGCCTCGCCGTGTCGCTGACCAACAACGTCATCGGCAACCTCGCGCACGTGCGGCTGGAGCCGCTGCCGCAGGAACCGCGCACACTCACCACCGCCGATGGGGTACGTGCCCTCGTCGCTGTGCAGCGCGGGAACGAGGCTCGCTCCTCGATCACCGGCTGGCGCAACGTCGCCCAGATGATCGATCGGCTCCCAGGCGTCACCGCCTCGGCCGCGTCGGTCTCCGGCTCCGGCTTCATCCAGCGCGGCGAACAGGTCCTCCCCGTCTCCCTCACCGGCTACGAACCGGGCAAAGAGAGCGCGATGATCGACCTCGCCAGCGGCATCGTCCGCGGCTCTGCGTCACTAGGGCCCGGCGACGTGCTCATCGGGATCACGATGGCCGCAGACCTGGGGGTGACCACGGGTCAACGCCTGCGCTTCCAGAGCGATCGCGGACGCGAACGGGCCCTGCTCATCAAGGGGATCTTCGACGTCCGCAGTGCGTCGGTGAACGAACGGCTCGCCTTCACCGACCTTGGCACGGCACAAAGCCTGTTCGACATCGTGGGCTCGGTGTCGCGGATCGAGGTCAAGCTGCAGGACATATTTGCGGCACCGGCGGTGGCGGAGCAGTTGCGAGGGATGACCGGGCTCGATGCGGTCGACTGGATCGCCGAGAATGCGCGGTTGCAGGACGCGCTGAGTGCGCAGGGGCGCACCGGGGACCTCGTGAAGTTCTTCGCGATCCTGCTGATCATCATCGCCGTGGCGTCGCAGCTCCTGCTGTCGGCCATGCGGCGCCGCGCGGAGATCGGGATCATGCGCAGCATGGGGGTGACGCGGGCGTCGGTGACCTGGATCTTCCTCTGCCAGGGGTTGTTCATCGGGTTGTTCGGATCAGTGCTCGGCGCCGCCCTCGGCTACGGCTTCTCGCAATTCCTCGCCGTGGTGACCCTGCGGCCTGATGGCACGCAGAGCCTCCCGATCGACCCGGCACTCGGCGAGTACTGGCTCGCGATCTCCATCGCGACCGTGGCGTCCACCCTGGCGGCGATCCTGCCCGCGCGCGTGGCGTCGAGCACCGACCCGGTGGAGGTCATCTCCGCATGAGCGACGTCGTGCTGCGCGTCATCGACCTGCGCAAGACGTATGTCGATGGCGACGTCGAGACCCCGGTGCTCAAGGGGATCGACCTGGAGTTCCGCCGCGGCGAGTTTGTCGCCCTCATGGGCCCGTCGGGGAGCGGCAAGAGTACTCTGCTGTCGATCCTTGGCACCCTGCTCCGTCCCACCAGCGGCGAGGTCGAGCTGGTCGGCAACCGGTTGAGCACCCTGGACGACGCGGCCGTGACCTCGTTCCGCAACCAGCACATCGGGTTCGTCTTCCAGTTCCACCACCTGCTCCCGGACTTCACCGCGCTGGAGAACGTGATGTTCCCCGCGTTCCCGCGACGCCCGGACGACCTGCGGGTGACGCGTGCGCGCGCGGCCGAGTTGCTGCGGAGAGTTGGTTTGAGCGACCGGGCGGACTTCCGGGCGACCAAGCTTTCCGGGGGGCAGAAGCAGCGCGTGGCCATCGCGCGCGCCCTGATGAATGCGCCAGATATCGTCCTCGCGGACGAACCCACCGGCAACCTCGACCACGAGACCGGCGAGGAGGTGTTGAACCTGATGCGCGAGTTGTGCCGCGAGAACGGGACGATGTTCCTCATCAGCACCCACGACGAGGCCATCGCGGCGCGCAGCGACCGCGTGGTGCGGATCCTCGACGGCCGGGTGAAGCCGACCTGACCGCCTAACGACTGATCGTGTAACGCCGGAAGGCGAAACCCAGCCGCTGCGCCGCCGGGTGCTGGATCGGCACCGCAAGCCCAAGGCTGCCGTCGGAGAGGAAAGTCATCCCGAGGTACTCGCCGGCGGCGCTACGTACCGTGGCCGTGTCCGGCGGAAACCCTTGCTGGAACGCCTCAGGCTGGAATGCCGGGGCGCGGGCCACGCGCGGTGTCCCGTCACCAGCTGTCTCGATGTAGGCCACCGTGGCGACCAGGGCATTGCCGGTCCCGGTGAACCAGCTCGCCGCGAGTTGCCCGTCCCCGCGCGCGATGAGGTAGGGGAAATGGGTCACCGCACTGTCGCGTGCGATCTCCCAGGTCGTCCAGGTCGCTCCCATGTCGCGGGAGCGTGCCAGCCAGACCGCGTTCTCGTGTCCCCACAGACTGAAGAGTGCGCCGGTCGCGTCGAAGGCGATCGGCTCGACCCAGCGTGGTTGCGCGGCCTCGTTCCAGGTCGGCGGGTTCACGGTGGTGTCACGCATCGCCTCCCATACGCGTGTGCCCGGCGGCGTGCGCTTCACCCACGTCTCCCCTCGGTCCGTGGAGGTGAAGAGCCAGTCCTCCCCCGCATTGAACGAGTTGCCGGAGACCGAGATCGGCACCACTCGCACCGCCAGCTCACCCTTCGGGCCCACGGCGAGGTGGCTCGACCCGCCCATGGGGTGGATATGTGGACGCTCGCTCCAGGTGCGTCCACCATCGGTGCTGCGCATGTAGGAGACGCCGGCTCCATCGTTCCAGATCGCGTGCGCCACGTTGTCCGCGGAGACGTCGATCCACGGCCGGTCATCGAGCCGCGTGTCTGATAGCTGTTGCCACTGCCACGTGGCCCCGGCATCACGGCTCGTTGCGAGGTCGATCCGCGTCCCTTCGAGGTTCTGGCGATCGAAGCTCATGTTCAGGAAGTACAACGTGCTGTCTGGCCCCACCGCCAGCTCAACGTCGGAGTTCCCGACCGCACCGTCGGCGCGCGTGCCCACGTTGACACTCGCCCAAGTGCGCCCGTTGTCGTTGGAGCGCCAGAGGTGCGGGACCGTGTCGCCATATCCGGCGACGAAGATCGCCCCGCCAGGATGCTGCACCACCATCGGCTCGCGGCCCAGGCGGTCGACGAACTCACTGGAATCGGCCAGGGTGATCGTTGGCGGGGACGAGGCAGACTCGCCACGCGAATTGCACGCGAGCACCACCATCAGGAGCATCAGGCTGACAGGTCGCACAGGTTCCCCACGGAACAGGACGCCTTATTCTGCGCCCCGGGACTTCTCCTGTCACCCCCGGCCGCGTGCGACCGACGCGATGATCGCCGGAAGCACCTCTTCGCGAAGCCGGCGCCAAGTGCCGTACCGGTTGTAGTTCCCGGCCGTGACCCCAACCACGAGCTGCAATTCCGGCACGACCATCACCATCTGGCCCCCGTTCCCGTTGGCCTCCACCTCCTGCCACTCGCGACCCGCGGCGCGCACGGTGTACCGGTGCCAGGCCAGGCCGTCGGATCCGCCGTTGTTCGTGGTCACCTGGTGCGCGATCGACGCCTCCATCCACGCGCGGGGCACCACCTGCCGCCCCCCCCAGCGCCCGCCATCCAGCACGAGCTGCCCGAGCTTGAGCAGGTCGCGGGGCGCCAGGTAGGCACCCCCACCGCCGTATCCCTCGCCGGTCGGCGTCAGGTTGAGCGCGTAGTGTGCCAGGCCTAACGGTTGCGCGACCGCCCGGTCGAAGAACGCCGGCAACCATCCTCCGGTAGCGTGCGCGACGAGACTCGCCGCGAGGTGCATGCCGCCGGAGCAATAGGCATAGTGGGTTCCCGGCGGAAACACGGCGGGCAGGGCGAGCTGGTATCGCCCCCAGTCCGGCTGCCCCCGCTGGCGCTGCATCGTCTCCTCGTTCCCCGGCGACTTCTCATCGTTGTCGTCGCACGCCAGTCCGGAGGTGTGCGTCAGCAGGTGGCGCAGCTGAATACCGCGACGCGGATCATCCACGGCCCAATCGACCCCCGGCAACGTGTGCAGCGGCGTATCGGCATCGAGCTTCGCGCCACCCAACATCGCGGCACCTGCCATCACGTCGACAAAGGTCTTGAACGCGGAGCGCGTGTCATGCAGCCGCTCGTTGTCGAACCCCGGGGCGAAGTGCTCGACCACCAGGCGCCCACCGCGCGCCACGTGCAGGCTGTGCACGAGCAAGGTGCTGTCTCCAAACGGATCGGCGGTCGCCAGCTCCTGCAGGATCGCCCGCATCCGACCCGCGTCGAGCCCCGCCCGCGCGGGTGCTGCCACTACCCACCCATCCGCACGGCGCGCCGGCACCTGTCCGTACCGTGTCACCACGGGAGTCGGCGTCGTGCGTCGCAGCGCAAACGGACGTCCGAAATCAAACTCGATCTCGCCCGTCGCCGCGCGATACCCCTGGGTGAGCCGCACGGCACCACTGGCCGGGTCCCGGAACACCACCGAACTATCCTGTACCTGCACCGTAAAGGTCCGCCCCAGGTTCCAACCAAACTCCGGGTTGCGGAACCGGGCCAGCAACGCGCCATCCTCGCGGGGCCAGACGCGCATCGACAGCGTCACCGATTCACCCAAGGGCCGCACCGTCCCGCGCCAGCTGCCGTCACGCAGACGCCGCAGCTCAACGGGAGTCGCGTACCCGTATCCCATGTTCCCTGCGGGCTGCACCCACATCGCCCGACCCGCCGGGGCGCCGTCCTTCACCGTGAACCGCAGCGTGCCAACCTCAGGCACCGCGAGCGACACCCGCTCGGCCAATGCGGCGTCTACCGACCCGGCACCAGTTTCCAGGCGCCACCCCGTCGCCGTACGACGCAACGTCACCGCGCCCGCACCGACCGCGGGCGGACGATCACTCCCCTCCCACACCCCAACGAGCGGGGACACGGCGCTCGACTGGGCGGCGAGGACGAGTGGCACGACGGTCATGAGGAGGAGGCAGCGCATGATTTTGGCGGAGGGCGGCGTCGGGAGATCGCAGTCTCGCCCACAGCGTCGGAGGCGTCTTGCATGAATGAAACCCACCGGCCGGTCAGTCCCGATGCGCGCGTCGCCACATCGCCGGCGTCATCGCCAGCGCCTGGCGAAAGTGCCGGTTCAGGTGACTCTGGTGGGCGTACCCACACCGCTGGGCTACGTCGCTGATCGTGTGGTTGGTGCAGGCGAGGAGCGCCGCCGCGCGGTTCAACCGCACCTGCCGCAGTACCTCCCCGGGGCTGGCGTTCAGGTGCCGTCGAAAGGCTCGCGCCAGCGACACGGGATGCACCCCGCACTCGCGCGCGACCTCCGCAATGTTCACGGACCCTGAACTCCCATCGTTGAGCAACTCAACCGCTCGCGCGATCCACGGCGGCACGGGCCCTTCGGCCTCCACGGTCGGCGCCGACGACGCCACCAACTCTACCAGCGCACTCTCCATCAATTCCTGCTGGCCCTGCGTGAGGGCATGCAGCACCCGCCCTGCGGCTCCCATGACCGGGGCGTCCGATCGGCACCAGGCGTCGGTCGACGGACTCGTTTGCCACCCCTGCCATTGGCCCTGGTCGATCGCGATGGAGACAAATCGTCCGCGAAAGGCGCCGTCCGTCCTGGCATAGCAATCCCGATGCGTCGTCCCTGGCGGGTTGAACACCACCACCGGATGGCGGGCCACGCGCGGCGCATCGGCCGCGCTCGAGAGATACGCCCCCTCGAGGTGGATGATCAGGTGCGCCGTCTCGTGGACGTGCAGCTCGACCTCGCGCACCGGGTCTGGCCGCATGAGGGCCACCGTGAACCCGTCGCCGCGATGTTCCCGCGTGCGCGAGCCATAAAACTGGCCGTAGCCGAGTTGACGAGGCATACCCGGCCTACGTCCGGCCATGGCGCCAGGTGTCGGGACGGCGGGCCGGACCGGCCCCTGGCCCGCCGGCCAAAGCCGTGCGGCCGCGCGCGCCGTACGTCCCTGGTAGGCGGCCGCAGCCTCCCGCCAGGGACGGGTGTCACGACCTAACGAGCGACGGGGCCCACGCCGGCCATCGTCCGCACAACCCCCACGTCGGGCTTCTGCATCGCCGGCGTTGGCGCCACCCGCTGCGCCGTCCCCACACACGCCCCGATGTTCGGTAACCCGACCACGTTCCGGAGCACGAGGAGCGCATCGACCGTCGTGATGCGGCCATCGCAATTCGCATCCCCCTCCGGGTACAAGGACCGCCCCGGCGGGAGCTCCATCCCAACGATCGCTTGCTGGATGTGCAAGGCGTCCTGTGCACTCAATCGGCCGTCCCGGTCCACATCGCCGCGCAGCGCCGCCGGCGTGACACCGGGTCGGTACGCAAAGACCCCTCGACCAAAGGTCCCGACGTACACCGTCCCGTTCAGCGGGACGTACTGGATGTCGTGGATTACCGTCAGCGGAAGCCCCGGCGGCCCCTGCGTCCACGAGGCTCCCCCGTTCAACGTTTGCAGCACGCCAACGTCCGTGGCCACCATGAAGGTGTTGGAGTTGGGGATCTGCACGCCAGCATGCACCGGAATGTTTGGCAGGTTGGCCCCGATCCCCGCGAAGAATGTCGCGCCGCCGTCGCGAGTCTCCGTCGCTCGTGGCGCATTGAGCGTGGACGCCGTCGCGATCACGTGGTTGACGTCCGCAGGATCGATGATGATCCGCGTGAAGTTCCGCTGCGTGGCGAATTGGAAGACGTTCCAGCTGAAACCTGCATCACGGCTCACCGCCAGGTTCCCGTCACTCGTCCCCGCCCAGATCACCCGCGAATCATTCGAGGCCACCGACAGGGCAGAGATGAACCCCGACCCGCGCGTGATATCGGTGGTGATCGGCTGCCAGTCCAACCCTTCGTTGGTCGTGCGATAGATGCGCTGCGTCCCGAAGTACAGTGTGGAGCCCGATACCGGGTCCATGGCGAGCGGCCGCGGAATCCCGGCGCGATCCTGTCCGCTGATCCCGTTGTCGCGCGACTCCTCCTTCACCCCGCGACTTTGCCGCATCACGAAGTTCAGGAACGAGTGCGTCACCCATACCGTCGACGGGTCCGTGCGATTGACGACCGTCCACCCACCGTCACCCAGCTGGGAGAGGTTGGCCCACACCGAGGACCCGGTGTAATAGATGGCGCTGTTGTCCTGCAGCCCGGCATACACCCAGAGCCCTGATGGGTGGATCGAGATCCCCTGGTAGACCTGGGTGATCGCCAGACCCTGGTTGCGTGCGCGGAAATTGCGCCCGTTGTCGTGCGAGATGTAGAACCCGCCATCGGAACCGATCGCCATCTGGTCGGGATCGCTCGGGCTCTGTGCAATCGCATGGAAGTCAACGTGCACGTATGGCGCGGTGTGCCGGAACGTCGCGCCGCCATCCTCGGAACGAAATGCGCCCACCCCACCCACCCAGATCCGGTTGGCATTGCGTGGATCAACACCCAACAGCAGGTCATAGTCCGACTGTTCGCCAAAGGTGGCCGGGTACGCATCACCAGAGGTCTCCAGCCCCTGCGCGGCCAACTGGATCCAGCGGCCCTGCAGGTCATCCCAGCGATAGATACCAATCAATCGACGGGTCTGCAGGTCGCCCGCGAGCGCAAACACCTGACCCGGGGCCGCCGGCGACGTGGCGAGTTCGACACGAGCCGCCACCCCGGCGTTCGGCATGGCGGAAGGCAATGCAGTCCAGGTGATCCCGCCATCCACCGACTTCCACAGGGTGCTGCGTGGATTGCCGTTCGGTTGAAAGACGGCCGAGAAGAAGACGCCCGGGCGCGTAGCATCCTGCACGACAGCGGTGGCGAACCCGGTGATCCGCTGGCTCCACGACTGCCCGCTGTTCACCGAGGTGTACAACCCGCGATGGGTCGCCACGAGCACACGCGTGCTGTTGATCGACCCCGCCGTGGCGCGGTCGATGGCCATGTGGTACGTGTAGGCCCCCTGCAGCTCAATACCTTGCGGTGGTGCCCAGGTATTCCCGCCGTCGGTCGACCGCAATACCCCACACCCGGCCTGCACAAAGCTGCGGGCATCGCCCGTCCCCGCGTAGACGATCGTCGGGGTTACGGGATCCACCACCACGGCCCCGATCGACGTGGTGCACTGCGCATCGGTCAGCGCCGTCCACGTATTGCCCCCGTTGGTGGTCTTCCAGACCCCACCTTGCGACCCCAGGTAGATGGTGCGGGGGTCGGTCGGATGGAACGCGATCGAGTTGACGCGCCCCGACTTCATCTCCCCGGCGATGACGCCGCCGAACGCACCCTGGTTGAGCCACAAGCCGAACGGTCCCAGCGGGCGCCAGCTCACATCCGCCGCAAATGAGGGCGCGGCGTTGGGCATCGCAGTGACTTCACGCCAGGCCCGGTACACAAAGTCGTCCGGCAGCTTGCCCGACGCGTCCGCACGTTGTTTGGCCCAGGCGTCGCGCATCGCGTCACGCGTGGCGGCATCGTCGCGCCACTGCGCCTGCGCCGTACCGCCTAACGTCACCAGGAGCAGCGCGGCGGTCGCCGCGCGAATCAGGTCGACCTTCATGGAACCACCTTCAACGTAAGGGGAGCACTCGTGAGCCCGCGCGCTTCGACGGTCACGGGATAGCTGCCAGGCATCAGGGGACGGGGCGGCGACTCGACCGACGTCGAATACCGCGCCGGCACCACGATACGGATCTCCGTCCCCGCCGCATTCGCCGGCACACTCGGGATCGCCACCGGACCGATCCGGATCGTATTGCTGCCCGTGGTCGCGAAGCCGCTCCCACGGAGCGTGATCTCACTGATGGTATTGCTCGCCAGTCGCACCGAGTCCGGCGCGAGGGACGAGAGCACCGGGGCGCCCTGCGTCGCATTCCCGCTCCCCGGCGTCGGAGTCGACGGCGCGGGCGAAGGGGACGACTGCGTCTCGTCCGCCCCTTCACGCGGCGCCGAACGACAGGCCGTTACTCCAACAAGCAACAGCAGCGACAACGACAGCGTGGCGCGCGTCATGGAGCCACCCCCGCGTCAATCGACGGCGCCAACACGCGCGTCTGCGACAACTCGGCGCCATCCACCGCATGCAACTGGTCGATCGAGAGTTGCAGCGCACCCACCGGGCCGCGCGTGGTCGCGACGAACCGCAGCAGCACCAGCGCCCCGTCGCGGAATCCCTCCGTGGCCAGGCCGGCCACGCGCACGTCACCGACAATGTCGCCGTTCACGACGCGCAACGCGGCGGTGGACGGCGACGCTTCATCCACGAACGTCAGGCGCTGCGGATCGTACGACAGGCGAGCCGTGAAGCTCGCCGCGGGCCGTACCGCCACCCCACGGGTGAGGCGCACCGCCGCATAGACGGTATCCCCCACGCTCACGTCGCCACGGGAGAGGACGAGCGCGGCTTCCACCGCATCGGCCGAAGGCAGTGCCACCTGGGGCGCCTCGCGCAACGTCTCACGACAGGCGAGCCCACCGGCGAGGAGCATCGCCATCAACATGGACGGGATCAATCGGGTTCTCATCGGAACACCAGCGGATAAAACGTGGAAGTGACGCGCGAGAAGAGATCCGCGCCGTCGGGACCAAAGATCTCGATCGCCTGGACCGTCATCGCCAGGCGGGCATTCGTCGGGCCACTGATCAGCAGCACTTCACCAAACTCGACCGGGGCCGTCAGCGGGGTCGTCGTCACCACGCTGAACCGGAACACGTTCGGATCGCTCTGCGCCGCCGTGACCGAGGCGCCCGTCACGGTGCGCGTCCCAATCTGGTACGCTGGAGAAAAATCCTGCGAGTTGAAGTTCACGACCACCGTGAACGCGCCCACCGGCGTGTTCCGCGGGTCGAGAACGAGGCGGAAGTACGTCGTGTCACCCGTGCGCATGACATAGTTTGTCAGTGTCGTCCGAGCCACTGGCCCGCCCGCGGAGCGCGTGACCACCGCCAGCACCGAGTCCGCACCCAGGTTGTTGAAGCCAAGCAGCCAGCTCTGGCCTTCGGCAACCCCGGTGAAACGGCCGTTGTTGTCGATGCTCACCCGGTTGGCCGCTCGCGACAGGAAGCCGGCCGGTCCACCGGTGGACAACGCCGCCGTCGAGCTGGCACCGGCGTCGAGGAACTGCACTTTCTCGTTGCCCAACCCAAAGATGATCGCCGGCAACGCCATCGGCGCCGCCGCGACACCGGGGACCCCAGTCGAGGAGAAAGCGAGCGCATACGTCCCGGGCTGCCCCGAGACCACCAGGTTGGTGAAGGTGGCCACACCAGCCACCGCCGTGACGGCGACCGTTCCGCCGACCGTGCCCGTGAATCCGGTCAACCCTGCCGTCACCACCGCCGTCGAACCCGTGGACACATTCCCACTCACGTCTCGCAGCTCAACGATCGGCTGCGTCAGCAGCGCCGCTCCCACCGCCCCACCCACGGGCTGGCGCCGCAGCACCATCGCCGCCGGCGCCCCCGGCGCGAGGGCAAACGCCGCACTCGTCACCGGCGCCAGTCCGGCGGTCGAGAACGACAACGTGCGATTCCCGATCGTGCCCGACATCCCAAGGTCGCTGAACGTCGCCACGCCATTGGAGGCCGACACCGTCGCAGTTCCGGCCAGGGTGCCGCCGCCACTCGCGATCGCCGCGTTCACCGCTCCGGCGCTCGTGGTGACCACATTCCCCGCCGCATCCAGGAAGTCGACCACCGGTTGGGTCACGAAACGTGCACCCACGGCCGCTCCGCCAGGTTGGGTCCGCAAGCCAAGTCGCGTCGCGGCCCCTGGCGTGGTTGTCACCGCCAAGGGCGACGAAACCACACTGCCAACGGAGGCCGTGACCTGGGTGGTCCCCACGAGGACCGCAGTGATCAATCCGCCGTTCACCGAGGCCACCTGGGCGTTGGAACTCGACCACACCACGCTCGCCCCCGTGACCGGCCGGCCGTCGCGGGTCAACACGTTGGCGGTGACGTTCAGGGTATTCCCCGACACCAGGGTCACCGCCCCGGTGGCTGACAGGGTGATGGTGGCCGGGGAGTTGTCAGGTGGGGGAGGCGTGGTGGATCCGCCATCGCCACCACCTCCACAGGCCAGGCTCACCACCAGGGCGGCGAGTGCGACCCACGAGGTCGTTCGTTTGGAGTGCGTCATGCAACCGGCTGTGCGTGAATGAGGGAGGCTTCTGGGCAACAGGCGCAATCGGGATCCTGCACGGATCAACCGCGCGGCGCCAGCGGCGCTTCCACCCGTCGTCGGCCACCGTGGCCCCGCTGGACCCTTGCCGATGTCCGTGGGTAGCTTGGACTTGCGGTCAAGGCGTCGCTTGACTCAGCATGTGCTCCCCCAGCAACGTGTGTGCCGTGCCCTGCAGCCAGCAGCTGGTCCCCACACCTGGAGCCGCGGTCCAGCCCCACGGCCACGCGACGTGCTCGACGTTCGCGCGATCTCGTACGCCATGAGGCGCTCCGTGCTTGCCCTGGCGCTGTGGGGGTGTGGCGGGGGAGCCACCGCGCCGACCACGTCGAGCGAGCGCCCGACCCTCGTGGTCGAGGCCCCCGTCCCGTCCCTCGAGCTCGGCCAGACCACCACCCTCACCGCATTCCTCGTCAACGCCGCAGGGGTGCGAAGTCCCGCCACACAGGTCACCTGGACGGTCTCCCCAGCCACCGTCGCAACGATCACCAGCTTCGGCTTCCTGACCACCTTGACCGAGGGGACCGCGGTCGTCACCGCAGCCATGGGGGGAATCCAGGCCACTGTGCAGCTCCCCGTCGTCCCGGTCCCCGTGGCCAAGGTCGATGTCTCACCCCCCACCGCCGACATCAGCCGCGGCGACGTCCTTCAACTCGTCGCCGTCCCACGGGACCGCAGCGGGATCGCGTTGGCCGGGCGTGCGATCCAGTGGCGTTCCTCCGACTCGACCCGGGCGACCGTGTCCGCAACCGGCACCGTGCGCACCCTCCAGCCGGGCAACGTCACCATCACCGCGACAAGTGACGGCGTGCAGGGCCAGGTGACCGTGACCGTCCGGGATCGTGTCCAGGGCGTGCACCAGGTCACGATCGATGCGACCAGCTCGCTGATGATCGTCGGCGACACCCTGCGCCTCCAGGCCACCGTGCGTGACGGTGACGGACAAATCCTGGAAGACCGGACCGTCGCCTGGTCAGTCAGCATCACGGCCGGCAATCCGGTCGTTTCCGTCTCCACCGATGGCCTCGTGCGAGCACTCGGCCAGGGAACGGCCGTGATCGAGGCGACCTGCGAAGGGAAGACCGCATCCCTCCCCATCCGTGTGGTCGACAATCTCGACACCAGCATCGTGGTCATCCTCGCCGCACCAATCGTGGGCGACACCGTGGCGGATACGCTGCTCGTGATGGCCGACGTGGATCACCTGCATCCGCTCGCCAGGGTCGTCGCCACCGTCGGCCCGATCAGCGTTGAGCTCAAGCTGACCCCGGTGGGGCGCGGCACCCTCCTCTGGGCCGGCAAGTTGGTCCTCGCCGACCTTCGCGTCGGCCCCTACGTCGTGCAGGTGGACGCGACCGACGCGCGTGGCGGACTGGGACGCGCCACCCGGGCTTTCACGCGGAAGTACCAGGCCGGGGACGGGGGAAAGCCGCCAGGCCCGCGGTCGAAGTAACATCCGATCGAAGCAGCCCCCCCCCCCCCCCGGGCCCCGGCCGGCACACCCCCCCCCAACACCGGGGGGGGGGGGTGCCCCCCCCCCCGTTGTGCGGGCTGGGGGGGGGGGGGGGGGGGGGGGGGGGGGGCGACCCCCCCCCCCCGCGCCGGGGGGGGGGGGCAGCGGGGGGGGCGGGGGGGCGGGGGGGGGGGGGGGGCCGGGCGGCCGGCCGCGGGGGCGGGGGCGCGGCGGGGGGGGCGGGCGGGGGGGCGGGGGGGGCGGGGGCCGGGGGGGGGGGGGGGCGGCCCCGCCCCCCCCGGCGGGGGGCCCGGGGGGGGGGGGGGGGGGGGGGGGGGGGGGGGGGGGGGGGGGGGGCGGGGGGGGGGCGCCCCCCCCCGCCGCCGCGGGGCGGCCCCGGGGGGGGGGGCGGGGGGCCGGGGGCCCGGGGCCCCCGGGCCCGGGGCCCCGGGGGGGGCCCCCGCGCCCCCCGGCGGGGGGGGCCGGGGCCCCCCGGCCCCACGGGGGGCGGCCCGAGCAGGCGCACCTCCGACACGGGTACGACCCTCGCGCAACAACGCGGGAAGTCTCACTCCATCACATCCGAGTGGGACGCCATCTGCCGGTCGACCATCTCGCGATAGGTACCACCGAGGGCCATCAGCTCCTCGTGCGTCCCCCGCTCGGTCACGACCCCCTCCTCCATCAGGAGAATCAGGTCGGCCTTGCGCACGGTGCTCAACCGATGCGCGATCATGAAGGTCGTTCGACCAGCGAGTAGTGTTCCCATCGCGGCCTGGATCAACTGCTCGCTCTCCGTATCCAGGTTACTCGTCGCCTCATCGAGAATCAGGATCTGCGGGCGCGCGAGAAACGCGCGCGCGATCGCCAGGCGCTGCTGTTGTCCGCCAGACAGCTTGACCCCGCGCTCCCCGACCATCGTCTCGTAACCGTCCGGCAGTCGCATGATGAACTCGTGCGCATTGGCCAGCCGCGCTGCATCCACCACCTCGGCGTCCGTCGCGTCATGGCGCGCATAGGCGATGTTGTCCCGCACCGTCCCGTCGAACAGGAAGACATCCTGCTGCACGATGGCCAGCCGCTGCCGGTAACTGGAGAGCTTGAGGTCGCGCAGGTCGATCCCATTTAACAGGATGCGACCACGCGTCGGGTCGTGGAAGCGCGCGACGAGATCGGTGACCGTGGTTTTTCCTGCGCCGCTGCGCCCCACAAGGGCCACGACCGAGCCGCCCGGCACCACGACGTTCACGTCGCGCACCACCGGCCGCCCTTCCCGGTACTCGAACGTCACCCCCTCCAGCGCCAACTCGCGCACCGTCGTCGGCGCCTCGATCGCCCCGGGCCGATCCGGCTTGTCCGGCTCCATCGCCAACACCTCGAAGACCCGCTCCATCGCCGCCAGCGACCGCTGCGTCTCCGAGAACGAGTTCACGATGTTCCACACCGGGTTCATCAGCAGGAACGTGTACCACTGGAACGCCATGATGTCGCCAATCGACGCGCGCCCCATCGCCGTGAGGTAGCCGCCGTACCACAGGATGATCACGTTCACCGACGCCGTGAGCAGTCCCCACGAGGTCCAGAGCAGCAATTCGCGCCGGTGCGCAAACAATTCCTTGCGCATCACCGTGTGTCGCCCGCGCAGGTAGTCGAGCAGCTCGCGCGCCTCGCCGCCAAACGCGCGCACCACCCGCAGCCCGCCAAAGGCCTCGCCCACGCGACCGTCGATCACTTCGACATCCTTGCGCACCGTGCGATAGATCGGCCGAATGCGTCGCGCCGAGATGAAGCTGATGAGCATCGCGCCCGGGATGACCGCCATCGCCATCATCGCCAGGCGCCAGTTGAGGCTCATCAGCACGCCGATCGCGATGATCAACCGAATGACTGACAGCGACGGCGAGATCACCGCCATCTGCAGCAACCCGGTGGTTGTCTCCACATCGCCCGTCAAGCGCGACAGGATCCCGCCGGTCTTCATCTCCCACACCTGCGGCAGCGGCAGGTGCAGCAGCCGATCGTACAGCGCCTTCCTCAGGCCAAGGATCACGCGGGTGTTGAGCAACCGCTGGCGGTAGTCCTTGGTGATCCGCAGCAGGTTGATGACGATAACCACGCCGAGGAAGAGGCCGCCGGTGAGGTGCAGGCGCGAGAGTTTCTCCGCCTGTTCCATCGCCTCATTCAGCAGGACCTTGTCGATGATGAACCGCATGAAGAGCGGCTCGATCATTTCGCCGGCGGCCACCAACAGGGCGAGGAAGAACACCAGCCCGAGCGGCGCACGATGTGGGCGCAGCCACCGCAGGTACTCGCGCAGGTATTGCTTGCGCTTGCCGCGGAGCATCCCCTTTCCGGGCTCCGCCGCTTCGCCCTCCGACGACGGACGTCGATGATCCGCCGCGTCGGCGATGGCGTCCAGACGACGATGCTTGAAGTCGTCTACGAACTGGCGGTAGCGCTGCCGGGAGGACTCGAGCCGCTTCACGTGTAGGGGAGGGGGACCACCAACATACCGACCGGCGGCCCACCGTGCCGATCGTGCTACGGAATCACCCCCTGCGGCGCCGTCCGCACCACTCGTCACGACCTGTCAGGTGGCGCCGGCCGTCTCACCCTATCGTGTGAACGGTCCGGCGGGTTGGCAGCCGGCACCGCCACCATCCACCAAGGCGTCCGCTCATGCTGCGCTCCCTTTCTGTCGCCGTGCTCCTCGCCGGCAGCGTACTCTCCTTGCAGGCTCAATCCACCCGCGCGACCGAGAAGGGCAGCGTGTTGGTCGGCGGCTCCGCGGCCATCACCCGCACGACCAGCGAAACCGGCACCACCGAGGTGTCGTCATCGAACATCTTCCTGAACCCGCGCGCCCTCTTCTTCGTCGCGCATCGGCTCGGCGTCGGCGGTGACCTGAGCCTGGGACGCAGCGCCAGCGGCGGCCGGTCCTCCAGCGGAATCGGCGTCGGACCCGCGATCCGCTACTACCTCGCTCCCGCGGGACGTTCGGCGCTTCCCTACATCGGCGCTGCCTTTCGGGCCCAGCGCTCCACCAGCGAGTCGCCGACCGGCCAAGATGTGAGCAACACCGCGCGCGAGTTCGAGGGCGTCCTCGGCGTCGACTTCATGATCTCTCGCCAGGTCGGCATCGTCGCCGAAGCGTTCGCGTCGAAGTTCACGCAGGGGAGCGGGCCCTTCGACGCGGATGCGACCGCCATCGGCATCCGCTTTGGCATCGACGCGTTCTTCTTGCGTTAGGCTCCTGCCCGAAGGCGGCCGCCTGTCAGGTTGGGTGCCGGTCGCCTTCGTCGTTCAGCCGCGCCGCAGCTCCGCCGCGTATCGTCGCCCCACCCCGTCCGTCGCCTCCACACGCCAGCTGCGCGCTGTTGGACTTGCCGCCCCGTAGAACAGGTGGTTCGTCCGGATCGGGTTGACCCACGGACGCCGCGGCGGCAGCTCCGGCCCGCTGTGCAGCTTGACCGCCATCGGGTCGAGCCCGCGGCGTTGGGACATCAGCCCGCGGGGCTCGCCATCCTCGAACCACCGGACCACCCAGCTCGGGTCCCAGTCCCAGGCGTTGGCCACCAGGTCACCCGCTGCGGTGGGATCCGCCCCCGGCGCATACAACCGCAACTGCTGCGACGCGTCCTGCCCGGTCGCCTTGTACCGCCAGCGCACCTCTTCGCCGCTCACCTCATACACCGCGTACCCGTTCGGCGTCCCATCGTGGCAGATGTCACCACTCCACCAGGCACCGCAGACCGCGCCCGCGACATGCTCATGGACCTTGCCACTGAGCCGATGTTCGCTCTCATGCGTGTGCCCGGCCACAATGTGCACGCGGTGCCCCTCGTAGAGACGGTACAGCGCCTCGCGGTTTGTCATCGACCCCCCGGGACCCGGCCGCGCTTCGTCGTTGCGCAGGTACTGCGTGCTCTCCAGCGGGATGTGGGTCAGCACCACCACCCGCCGGCCCGGCTCCACAAAGGCGAGGTCCGCCGCCACCCAGGCGAGTTGCTCTTCCGTGAGGTACCCGATGTAGCCGGCCCCGTGCCAGAAGACGTCGTTCAGCACCTGGTAGTGCACTGCCCCGACATCAAAGCTGTAGTGCGACGGCCCGAAGTGCCGTTCGAAGGTTTGCACGGATCCTTCGGTCGTCCCGGCCCCCTGGTCGAGGTCGTGGTTTCCCACCACCTGCGCGAACGGGACCCCCATGCGCGTCACGGCGCGCTCATACTCAGGGTACAGGGCGAGGTCGTCGAACATGATGTCGCCGCAGGTCACGCCGAACACCGGGAGGTCGTTCCCGATCGCGCGCCGGGTCGCGATCACGTCCGGCACGGTCTCCCCGTGCATCCGCTGCATTTCATGGGTGTCCTGCGTCTGCGGATCCGCGAGCACCAGCATGGCATGTCGCTCGTCAGACTGCGCGCGCGGCGTCAGCTGGAACTCGTGCACGACCTCGTTGCCCGTAACGATCGGCGCATGAAGCTGCAGTATTCCTTTTGGCCCGATCGGCAGCTCGAAGCCTCGCGGGGGGCACACACTCAGCCAGCGCTGCGTGTCGGTACTCGCGAAGTCGAACCGCCCGTCCCCGTCCACGCGCACGACCTGTCGCCCATCGGTCACCCGCGCGCCAGCCACGCCGCGCCCGCCGGCCGTCACCCGCCCGCGCAACCGCACAGGTCGCACCACGGGCCGCACGGTCGTCCACGGACGATACGGATCGGCCAGGAGCAGCTCAGGCAGCGAGAGCAGGAGCCCGGCCGCGGCCCCACGTTGCAGGAATTCGCGTCGGTTGGTCATCGCGACTCTCCGGTATCGGACTCCCAACGTTATCCGTTCCAAGCCGCCCCGCAGCAGCTACCTCGTCACGCGGCGGTCACGAGCGTAGTGAGCTGCGTCCAGCCCGCGCGTCCGATCGGACACCCGGGGCTCGCGACCGATCGTCCGGAAGCGGGATGATCGTCACGCCTGCGCCAGCCGCCACGCGGTGCACCCGACGCCGAGTGCTGTCCGGGGCACCGGCGGCCATTTGCAGGAACAACGTCTTGTCAGGGCGCGGCGAGTAGATCCTGACGAACAGGGTATCGAGCGACGATGACGATACGGGTTGCCGGTTCACCGTCACCTGGCCCGTGCTATCGATCCGTGCAACAATGGCGTCGGATGGGAGCCGTTGCCACGGCGCCTGGCGCTGTCCCTGGGCGCCGGCGGCCGAAGCGGCCAGCAGAAAGCAGGACGTGAGCAATCCTCGCATGCACTCCTCCACTGGAGATGTTCCCCCAAAACGTCTGCCCCATGATCGGTGAAGACCATGGGGCCGCGATGAAGAGTCCATGAAGTTCCGATGAAGCGCCCGCGCGACTACCGTACCGGCAGCGGCCGCCCCTCCCTCAACTCCCGCACCATCCGGTCGTCGCCGGTGACTTCCCAATAGATCATCGACACCGGGATCATCCCCGCCGCATTGATCTCGTCCATCACCTGCTTCATGGTGAACCGGTCGCCGAGCTGCCGCGCCCGCAACGCGATCGTCTCCTCCATCAGCCGACCGCCGGTGATGTAACTCGCCCCGTACCCAGGCTGCCGCAGGTACAAGTGCTGCTCAAAGCCCAGCAGCGGGTCGCGACGCATCCAGCCGCGCGGCGTCCAGTTCACGTGGATGTCCCCCGCCTTCTCCATGTCCAGCTCGTTGGAGTGCGCGTACAGGTTGCCGAGCCCGCGCGCCGCGCGGTTCATCAACATGATCCAGACAATCTCGCGTGACCGCGGCGAATCGTCGTACAACCCGGCCTGCATCATCCACTCTTCCATCGCCGTCGCCATCCCCTCGGCACGGCTCATCCAGACGTTATAGCGCAGCGCGGACTTGCGAATCGGGCTGTGATGCGGTGCCACACGGATCCGCATGTTGTCCCACCAGTGGTAGAGGTGCGTCCACAGGGGGATCGGGTCACGCTGCGTCGCCTGCATGAAGAAGTTGCGCGAGGCTTCCGGCGCAAAGCCCGCCGTGCGTTCGCGCAGCGCGCGCTCCATCCACGGCTCAAAGGTCAACATCTGCTTGTCCTGCACGAACTTCAGGTACTTCGGGATCGCCCGGTTCTGCAGCGCGTCGTACTCGCAGGACTGTTGGCTACGGGCAGGTCCGGCAGACCACGATTGCGTGTTTCCTCCAACCGCAGCGACGTGTGCGCCCGCGCCAGCTCGCGACGCGTGATCGTCACCTCGTCCTCCCAGCTGAACGGGACCAACAACACGTTGCGCAGGTACCACGTGTAGTTCGCCTTCCCGATCCCAGACGGCCCCGTCTTCTTTGGCCCTTCGGCCTTGAGCCAGGCGGAGAACTCGTCCGACGCCGTGCGGGCGGCGGTGATCGCGCTCGCCAACGACGCATCCGAGTTCCCGACCTTGTTGCCGAGTTCGTGCAACGCCTCGCTCTGTTCCTCGAACGCGCGGAACGAGCCGTTCCAGATGTCCTTCGCGTTCGCCGTCGCCAGGTTCCTACGCGCGGCCTGCAGCAACGGCGGGATCGTGCGCAGCTTCGCCGCGAGATCCGCCGCCTGCTCGCTCGTCAGCGCCTTGGACGTGTCGAGCCGCGTGCGCGGCCAAATGGGATAGTTGTAGAGCCGGATCGCCCCATGGATGATCGGCCCTTCCTTGTCCGGCGTATCGCTTTCGTCCGTGACCACCGAGACGTAATACGCCGGATCGCGGTTCCACGGCTTGAGCACGGTCAGGAAGTACTCCATCCCGTTCATCTCGGCCCGGACCAGATGCGCGTCGACCTGCTCCTTGATCGTCCACCCCGTGGTGTCGATCGCGCGCAGCCTGGCCTGGAGACGCTTGAGCCCGGCCAGGCGCCTGACGTTGGTCGCCGTGGAGTAGTCCGGGATCCCGCTGGCCAGGCGCGGCGCGTCCTCAAAGGTGCGCCATTCATTGAATAGCGTGAGGAGCGTTGGGTAAGTACGGCTCTGTGCCGCGGCCATCACCGGGACGGCGACGAGCGCAAGACTGGCGTGAAGGAAGGACCGGAATCGCATGGGATGGACGGTGGGGGCACGGGGAAAGTACAGGTGGGGGCCGGTGCCGGCCATCGGTTGACGCGGCGCGCGTTCGGCGCATGTTCGTGCCATGCGACTTCTCTGCGCGCTCTCGCTGGCCTCCCTCTGCGCCTGCGGTAACGAGACCGGCGAGCCGCCGACCGTGGTGCCGACCCCTCAGCCCAGCCCCCAACTGGCGGCAGCGTGTTTCCCGACCACATCCGCCGGCACTGCCCCGCTCCGCGACCAGAACGGGCCGTTTTTTCACCAGGTCGCGATCGCCCGCACCACCAACGGGACCACCCTCTCCGGCGCGCGGATCGTGATCGACCATGGGTCGGTCCCCGACGGCGTGCGCCTGCGCAACGGAGACGTCCTCATCTACTACGTCAACGGCGCGAGCGGCGGCGCCACCTGGGTCGCGCGTCTCACCGGCGACTCGCTCCAGGCCATCGGCCCCATCGTCCTCAACGGCGTCACCGCCCCCACCGGCGTCGTGGACCCTGATGCTGTTCTCCTGCCTGATGGGCGCATTCGTCTGGCATTCTTCGGGGGATTTGGGCCTCCGACGCCTGACCAGCAGCGGGCCATGTGCATCGCCGAGTCGCTGGATGGCGTGTCGTTCACGTCTCGTGGGGCTGCGTTGACCTTCGCGTCCAGCGAGTTGCTCACCGATCCCTCGCAACTCGCACTCAGTGATGGCAACTGGCTGATGGCGATTTCACGCGGCCAGCAGACCATCATCGCCCGCTCCACCGACGGCGTGGTCTACACACGCGACACCACCCTTGGCTTCGGCGGCGTCCCCGAGCTCGCCCTCGCCCCGGATGGTTCGGTGCGCCTGTACGTCTGCGCCGGCGGGATCGTGAGTTACCGTTCGACCGACGCCGGTCGTTCGTGGACCCGCGAGGCGACCGTGATCGGCCCCGGGTTCAACGGCCGTCCAATCGTATGCGATCCCTCGCTCGTCGCCGGTGCCGGTTGGTTCGTCTTCAAGTCCGGATGACCGTGGGGCGTGGGGGTTGTCGGAGTTCCCCTGTCGCGCGATGGCACCCCGGGGCGGTACAATAGCCGCGGTCCATGCCCACTCCCACCGCCCCCCGCACCGAGAGCGACCTGCGCGACGGCCTGATGCTCGGCCTGATCGCCTTCGTGGTCGTCGCCGCGTTCTACAACGCCTTTGACCTCATCGCCGCGCGGGGCCCGTTCCACACCGTGAACCTCCTCGGCCGTTCCGTCTTTCATGGCATACGCGACGCCGCCGAGCTGGCGCGGCCCGTGCCGTTGGACACCCGCGTGATCGAGGGATACAACGCGTTGCACCTGGCGTTGTCACTCGGCATCGGGGTCGTGGTGATGCGCCTTGTTGGCATTGCCGACCGCGAGCCATCTCGTCGCTTCTCGATGCTGCTTCTCGTCGTTGGCGGTTACGTCGCGACCGTTGTGGTGGTCGGGTGGGTGAGCGCTCCCATTCGGGACGTGTTGCCCTGGTGGTCGATCGCGGCGGCAAACACGCTCGCCGTCCTGGCTGGTACTGTCTACGTCGTGCGACGGCGCCCGGGGATCGTGCAACGCCTGCTTCGGACTCGCAGATAGGGCCCTTCTTGCCGGCGCAGAATTGATGGCGGCCGCCTCGCGGCTGCACTATCGAGGTGTCCAGAGCACGCCGTGACGTTCGCCCAGATCTGATCTGCATTGGCCACCCCCAAAGCGGGAGACGTATTTCTGCACCACATCGTGCTGCCCGGCGAATCCTCCGGCGGGAAGCATCTGTGCGTGTGCCTGTCGCGTGAGGAGTACGCCAATGAGACTGGCATGGCCGTGCTGGCCAGTCTCCGCAGGGTAAAGTCCAGTTGGTGGCGGCCGCTGGTGGACCTCCCCGACTACACGCCGACACCAGGCTTTCTGCCGCTCGACGGGCCCCGTGCGGTCGACACGTCACAGATGGTGTCGGTCAGCACCGCGGCGCTCACCCGGATCGCGGGAGTCGTCACCCGGCGTGTGGTGTCCGAGACGATGGCGGTCGTGCCTGCGCTCTTTCAGCTGAAGGGGCCGTGGGAGGTGCGCGGCGCGGTACACCGCATCGTCGGCTGGCCTGACGGGACTGCGGCAGTCCTGGTGCTCAATGACAGTGCACTCGACAATCCCGACCTTCGGCACTATCTCGTCATGCCATACGAAGACGGATGGTGGCGCCTCGAACTCGTCCTGGTCAACGCCGCCGACCTCGGCGAAGAGGTGCGGGTGCTCTCGAACGATGAGCAGGCGCGATTGAGCAAGGACCTCGCAGGCATCTTTCCGCTGACTGGCTAACGGAGCTTCGCGCCCCGCCCCGCGCCTTGCGGGCCCCCAATCGCGCCCGTAACGTCCCGACGCCGCTGAACGCGAGTCGGTCCGCCGTCACTCCCGGGGCACATGCGACGTCGAACGCTCATCCAGTCCGCCCTTGGCCTCGCGGCGATCGTCCCGATCCCACGGGTGCGGGCATGGGCCCTCGGGGCCGCCTTTCCGGGATTGCAGGAGGGCACGCTGCGCACGCTCGCGGCGACCGTGCTCCCGTCGTCGTTAGGCAGGGCGGGTACTGACGAGGTGGCGGCGGAATTCGCCGACTGGGTGGCGGGCTACCGCGCTGGCGCGGAGATGTCCCCCGGGTATGGCAGTCCCCGCGTGCGGTACAAGGGCGCCTCACCCGCGGCCCTCTTCCAGCGGCAGCTGCAGGCGCTGGCCGCCGGCGCACTCGCGTCCGATGACCTCGCGGTGCGGCGCCAGCAGCTCGCCGTGGAGCTGCAACGTGCAGGGATCAACGACCTGACCACCGTCCCACGGGGCGAGCACGTGGTCGCCGACTTCATGTCCTTCTGGTTTGCGAGCCCCGCGGCACACGACCTGGCCTACCAGGCCGCCATCGGGAAGGACCGCTGCCGCACCCTCGAGTCGTCGGCCCAGGTCCCGCCACCACTGGTGAAGAAGTGAGCCCCATGCGCCGTGTCGAGACGGACGTCTGCGTGATCGGGGGTGGCATTTCCGCAGCGCTGCTGGCTGAGGTGCTCTCGGAGCAGGCGCCCCAGCTCAGCGTGGTTGTCGTCGAGGCGGGTCGGCGGCTCTTCGATGCGGAGAACCGACTCGAGTATCGCCGACGGTCGCTTGCCTACGACGAGAACCAGTGGCCGGGCGATTTCATCGAAGACCAGGGGGGCGAGGGGGTCATCAGTCGCACCATGGCCGTCGGCGGCTCCGCGATGCATTGGCAGGGGCATGCCAACCGCTTCTCCGCGGAGGACCTCCGCCTCCGGTCGATGTACGGGCTGGCGGAAGACTGGCCCCTGTCCTGGTCTGAGCTCGAACCCTGGCTCAGCGACGCCGAACGGCGCATTGGTGTGGCCGGTGAACCATCGCCCCATCCCGAGGACGCGCGCTCATCACCGTATCCCATGCCCCCGATGCCGCTCACGTACAACCTCGAGCGCATCAAGGCCTGGGCGGAGACCGCGGGGCTGCCGTTCTACGGCTGCCCGGTGGCGCGCAACACCATTCCCTTCGACGGCCGCGCCCAGTGCCGGCGCTGCAACACCTGCACGGTGTGCCCGACCGGCGCCCGCTACTCCCCCGACTACACCTTCAAGAAGCTGCTGGCGAGCCGACGCATCACGCTGCACGACCGTGTCCTGGTCCGTCGCCTCGTGATGCACGAGACCCGCCACGACATCGTGGCCGCGTTAGGCTACCACGCCGAGCGTCCCGAGGAACCGGTCGAGTACCGCGCACGGACCTTCGTCCTTGCTGCCGGATACGCCTGGAGTCCACACCTGCTCCTGCTCTCCGCGAACTCCCGTTTCCCCGGTGGCCTGGCCAACCGGTCGGACACGGTGGGGCGGTTCATGACGGGCCACCGGTTCACCACCGCCAACATTGAGCTGAACGAGAAGCTCTATCCCGGGATGAACGCGCCGTACCCGCTCATCTCCCGGCAGCACTTCCGTTGTCCGACCGATGGTCCCTATGCCCGATTCGACGTCCAGATCTTCGAGAGCGAGTCGGGACGGCGTCCGCGTCTCCGGGGCGAGGGCGGCGAGGTGCTCTTTGGCGACGACCTCCTGCGCGACTGGAGTGCACGGGCCGCAAAGGGCGTGGCCCGCGTGCGCATGTACTCCGACACGCATCCCTCGCGCGACAGCCGCCTCACGCTCGACACGGGCACGAGGAATCGCCACGGCGATCCCACGCCCCGTATCGTCCACCGGCTGGACGAAGCCAGCGAGGCCCGCGAGCCGGCGACCCAGTCGCGCATCCGCGGCATCTACGACGGTATGGCGCGCTCGGGCGGTGGGCGTGTCCTCTCGGTGTCCGTCGCCGACTACCAGGACCATCCAGCCGGCGGGTGCCGCATGGGCAGCAACCCGGCGGCGAGCGTGTGCGACAGTTTCGGGCGAACGCACGACCACCCCAACCTGTTCGTCGTTGGCGCGCCGACCCTCCCGACCGGTGGGTGCACGAACGGAACCATCACCTTCGCGGGACTCACACTGCGGAGCGCGGCGCATCTGGCAGCGACGATGTGATGCGCCGTGGGACGCTGATCGGCGGGCGCTGAGGATTCCTAACGACCCGGTGCGGCCGCGACCGTCACGCGCCGGATCCGGTCCAGGCGTGGATACTCACGGTCCATGAACGCGTTGCCCCCACGCTCGAGCGGCCCCTGACGTCCCTGGCGCACCCCGCCGCCGGACTCTTCGCCGTATCCTGAATACAGCGCGTCCACGACCTCCATCCCCTGCACCACCGTCCCCAGCACCGTGAACGGCTCCACGTCGTTGCGCGGGTTGTCGGCAAGATTGATGTAGATCTGCGTGTTGCGCGTGTGCTCGCGCCCGGGCCCTTCATATGAGAAGGCGAACGTGCCGCGTTTGTTGGTGGAGCGCGGGGGGTCGTCCTTGAGGTAGCGTCCCTTCCACACCGCGTTCACCGCGGAGTCCCCGTGCAACCCGAACTGCGCGATGTATCCGGCGCGCACCCGGTGAAATCGCGTGTCGTTGTAGTAGCCCAGCCGGGCGAGGTTGTAGAGGCGATCCGCGCCGATCGGTCCCCAGTCGCGATGCAGCTCCAGCACGAAGGCCCCTTTCGTGGTCTCGAATCTCAGGTGGGAGACCGGCGGTGCGGGCCGCGTCCACTCGGCGCTCGCGGGATCCAGCAGGATTGGCGCAGTTCGCCCGCCCGGCGTCGCACACGCTGCAACGGCCGCGAGCCCAAAGGCCCACAGGGGGCGGAACCTCGTCCCCCGAGGCAGCGCCCAGTTGAGCGTCGCGCTTCTCCCGACGATGACGCCAGAGCGGTCAGTCGGCTTCACTCGTCGATCGCGGGCCATGGTTGATCGAATTCGCCCCCTTCGTGACGGGCATGACCACACGCGCCTCCTCCCAGAAGTCGGCAGGAAAGTCTCGCAGTTCAGCCGGTGACGTCCTGGCAATCTCCGCATCGGTGAGCCGGCGGAGACGGGCAAGGTCAGCCCGGCCCTGCGTCGGGGTCGGGGTCGGGGTCGACTTGCGAGTGGATGGCTTCGAGGCTTTCGGCATAGTGGCGGCGCTCCTTGCTCGGCGCTACGCCGCGCTTCCCGTCCACGGACGAATCCGACGGAGCACCGGGGCAAGCGCCCGTGCGGCGACCTCGGTGTCGTACGCCGCCTGCGCCCGCAACCAGTAGCCGTTGGACAGGCCAAAGAAGCGGCACAGCCGCAGGTCCGTATCGGCGGTCACGGCTCGACGCCCTGCGATGATCTCGCCAATGCGTTGGGCCGGCACGCCGATTTCCTTGGCGAGCCGATACTGGGACAGCTCCATCGGCACGAGGAATTCCTCGAGCAACAGCTGCCCAGGGGTCACGGGCATCATTGCTGTCCCTGACATTCAAGCAACCTGGAAAGACAAGTCCACCAACTCTGGGACCGCCGCCCCGTGCTCCCTCTTCTCCGCGAGGACCCGAAGGGCCAACGCCTGCACCCGCTCAACAGCGTCATTCCGGGTATGCCCATAGGTCAGGACACCAGGCAACGTCGGCACCTCCGCCAGCCAGCGGCCGTCGGCTTCGGCCTCGACGTCGATGATGAGTTTCATCGGACCCTCCCGGTCACCGAACGCTGCCGAGGAGGCCCTCAGCGTAGAGCTGGCCGCGGGATTTCCGGGCACACTTCGCCTCGCCCTCCGCCGCGAGGAACTCGGCATCCGGCAGGGAGTTGGCAGTTCTCATCCCCGTAGTATGGCGGACCCGATCGTTGCGGCAAGCCCACACCGATCCGCCGAAAGTGGGCTTGAACCCTGCATCTGCCGGCGTTCTCGACTCAGGAGTGAATTCCTTCCCCCGGAGAGGTAACATTCATCCATGCCTGTCGCTCGCATCTACCTGGACACGTCCGTCATCGGCGGCTGCTTCGATCGGGAGTTTGCCACGTGGTCACGCGCGCTCGTGGAGGATTTTCGGGCCCAAAGGTTCCGACCGGTCGTCTCCGACCTGGTGGCGGCGGAACTCGCCATGGCTCCTCCCATGGTTCGCGAGCTGTTCAATGAGCTGTTGGGCCTGGCTGACCCGCCCCTCACCACCACGCCGGAAGTCGTCGAGCTGGCCGGTCGCTATGCGTCCCACGGGGTGCTACCCGCGCGGTTCCAGAATGACCTGCTGCACATAGCGCTCGCGAGCGTCGCCAATACCGACATCCTCGTGAGTTGGAACTTTCGGCACATCGTCCGATTCGACAAGATTCGAGTATTCAATGCCGTGAACCTGGAGGCGGGCTACAAGGCCATCGCCATTCACTCTCCGAGGGAGGTCGCAACGTATGGGCTGGAAGCCGAGTGAGGAGCAGCCGTGGCCGCCCGCGAGCGAGGCCCCGGTGTTGGACGCGGTCACCTGGGTGCGAGGTGTGCGTGATCAGATGTACAGCGAAACGGCAACCCTGTCCGCTGACGCCTTGCTGCAGGAGATAGCGGACCGCGCTGCTGGCGTGATCCCTCCGACCGAGGCGGTCTCCGGGAGCACCGCGCCCAACAAGTAGCGGCCCCTGGGCACAGGCATGTGATCGGCGTGCTCGCGCAGCTAAAGAGGACGGCTCCCGCCACTCCGCCGCGGTCCGTATGGCGCAAGGACCCTTACCGCCTCGCCGGCCCCTCGGTCAGGTGCAAACCGGACTCGCGTCTAACCGACCAGTCGAGAGACGTTCAACGTGTGAGGCAAGAGCGATGAGTACCCTGAGTCTACGGCTTCCAGACTCGCTACATGCGAAGGTCAAGGAATTGGCCGAAAAGGACGCAGTGTCGATCAATCAGTTCATCGCCATCGCCGTGGCCGAGAAGATGGCGGCACTATTGACGCTGGACTACCTGGCGGAGCGTGGCGCGCGAGGCAACCGGGCAGTATTTGAGGCGGCGTTGGCACGGGTACCGTCGCGGCCGCCGGTCCCCGGGGACGAACTGCCCCCGGGATGGTCGTCGGATCCGGCGGTATCCGCATCCGGGCGACGCAAGCAACCGAACCGAAAACGGAAGGGACGCACGGCAGCGTCGCGTTGAGGTCCGCTGGGCGCGACTGGTCCCGCGGTTCTTAGCGCTTCGCCAGTCCCTCGGTCAGCTCAATCCGCGTCCCCGCCGGATCAATCAGGAACGCGAGCTTCAGCCCGATCCCCGGCACGTCGCGGAACGGCACCTCAAAGGTCACCCCGTCCGCTGCGAGCTTTTTGGTGAACGCTTCCAGGTCCTTCACCTCGAAGCCGATGTGATCCAGTGACCGGCCCTTCGTCGCCCCCTGCGCCGCGTCCGTCTTGCGGAAGCTGAACGACATCCCCGGCACTCCCATCGCATTGGCGTTCGCCGCCGTCGGCGTCGCCGCGCTGAAGTGCTTCGCGTACCAGGCGCGCAGCCCGTCCACGTCGGGAGCGTAGAAGTGGACATGGAAGAGCTCGATCGCCGCCGCCTGCGTCGGCGCCGGGTAGAACTCCACCTTCACGTTGTCCGGGAAGGTCGAGACAATCTCCAGGGAATCATCACGCGTGAGCGGAACGCCAGCGGCCTTGAGCTTCGCACTCGTCCCCGCGAGGTCCTTCACCCGCAGCGCGAAGTGGTCCACCGTCGACCCCACGGACCCCTGGGCGCGTTCGGCCTGGCCGAGGATCAGGAAGACCCCGGGGAGCTTGAGCATCTCGAGCGTACCGCTCTGGACCACCTGCGCGCCGAACAGCTCGACCCAGATCCTTTTGTGCGCCGCCGGATCCTTCACCATCATGTGGATGTGCCCGGACGAGACCCCCGCCGCATTGGGCGCCGGAAGCTGTGCCCGAGCGGGCTCGGCCAAGAGGAACCCGGTCAGGGCAAGGGCGGCGAGGCTGGTCCGGCGATACATGGGAGACTCCTGTCTCGAAAACGTGGGTCGCGAGCGCGGGGCAACCTGAACGTATCAACCCGCGTCGCGCAGAGCCAGAATCGGCGAGTCCTGCAACGCGTGCCCTGCAGGCAACTTACGGCCCCCCCGCGCCCCCTCTCCGCCCAGGCCCCAGCGACCCCCGGCAAGTGGGTGGGACAAGGCGGATCCCGACCTGCAGCCCCACGTCGCGGAGGTCCGACGGGCGATGCGAGCGCTTGGGGCGGACACGCCGCGGCCGCGAATCGTTCGGCCCTGATCGACCACCAGGAAGCCAGTCGTACCGATGCGACAGGTCCCCATCAGGATCTTTCGGAAGCGGCGGATTCGACGACCGATCTGGTGAGGCCGCTTACTCGATCACCTTCCAGTGACCGCCCTTGTCGGGGCCGATGCGCTCCAGTCGACCGGCTTCGCGGAGCTTCCGGACAGCCCTTTCGATGGCGCTGGACGACCTGCGCAACTCCGCAGCGAGTTCTGGGATCGAGAGCTTCGGATTCGATCGCAGGAGGGCCAGAATCGCCTCCGGCGTTTTCCCCGGCGTTTTCCCCGGCGTTTTCCCCGGCGTTTTCCCCGTCGTTTTCTGGGGCGCCTCTGGGGCGTTTTCTGGGGCGCTCGCCACGGGAAGGCCGAAGGTCACCACCACCGCCCCCGGCCGCAGGGCGACCGTGGGCGGCTCGTGCCCGGCGTCCCGCATGAGTCGAGCGATCTTGAGCGTGCCTCGCCCCCAGGTCTCGATGATCCCTCGCCGGTAGAACGTGCGCGCGATCATCGGATTCCAGGGCCTCGACTCGTGCTCGCGGAAGAGCGCCTCCGGGGTCAGCCCGAAGTGCAGGTCGCCGATGGAGATGATCTCCAGCCGATCGTCGTAGAGCGCCACGCTCACCGAGCCGCCGCCGATGGAGTAGTCGCGATGAACGAACGCATTCGCGAGTGCCTCGCGCATCGCCTCCACCGGCAGCAGGGGCGTGTCCTCGCGGTCCATGCGTCCCGGGATAATGCGTCCGGCGATGGGCAGCGACTCGATCAGGAATCGCTCCGCTCGGCGCATCAGGGCAAAGGCGTTGCCGTGGAACTCCCGATTGTCGAGGAACTCATCGCGTGTGGTTCCCTTGAACCGCGCCACCTTGAGCAGCAGCTGCGGGTAGTCCGGCAAGGGTGCTTCGTCCTTGCAGAACAGCACGACCGCGGCGCGAGAGACGTGGTCGCCGTCGACGAGCAGCCCGAGACCTCGCAGGATCTCCAGCGGCTCGCGTGTCCCGGGGTCATCGATACGGCCGCGACGGATGGACTCCTCGAGCGTGAGCACCATCTCGCGGGTGTCGAGCCGGGTCACGTCCCAGCCTACAGCGGGCCGGTTCTCCCAGCGTTCGATGGCGTGCATCTCCTCCAGGAGCAGTCGCTGCCAGGTCTCCCGCGGCATCGTCCTGGTGGTGTTCAGCACGCGCTCGTAGGCTACGCCCCGAAATGACACCGGCGTTCGAGGGCTCCGTGCTACGGTCAGCAGTAGGACCTCGCGTTCCGCATCAACAGGCACGCGCTCCACAACAGGCAGCACCGGCGGCTCGAAGCCCTGGAACTCCTGGGCCAATTCTTCGAGGGTGCGATCGGCGACGTTCTGGCCGACGATCTTGCCAGCCGGAGTGACGCCAAACAGCAGTTGCCCGCCCTGTCCGTTGGCAAAGGCGCACAGCGTGCGGCACGCGCGCTCCTTCTCGGCGGTGGACTTCTTGAATTCCAGCGTCGCGGATTCGCCGGCTGCAACGAGCGAAGAGAGCTGATTCGAGTTCATGCCGTTCCGCTCCCGGTCGGCTGCACGAACCGTGTGTCGAGCACCTCGGGACCGGGATCGGCAACGGCCCGATACGGGAGAGTGCGCAGATCCGGAACGGGTAGTGGCTCCTGCGATGGCCTGGGGAATCGCTTGTTCAGGGCGCTCGCATCCGACCGAGCGCGCTCGCGCGCCCAGGTGAGCATGGTCGGCTCGACAGGAATCCGGTTCATGGGACTGAAGCGCACGATGCGCTCGGCGTCCCCTACGCGCAACGGCCCCGTGGTGTTCTTGGCACGCCTTCCGGTGGCATCCACTCCGCCATGGCCGCTCTTACCCGCCATAACATGACCACCGGCGCCGCGAACGTCACCGACTTCCTCCGCAGCGCCACCGATTCACTCCAGAAGTGGGCGCCGGACTGGATCGTCCTCGACCTGCGATGTACGGCGGCGGCGACCTGAACACCACCCGCACCTTCTCGCGCGCGTTGCCGGTTTCTCCCCAGGCAGCGCGTTGCCACCGCGTGTACGCGGCCTCACGCCTGAGCTGGAACGCAGCGGCGACGACCGTGACCTGATCGTAGACGATGCGGCGGATCAACTCCGCTCGCCCCCAGGCGAGCAACCGGGCCCTCTTGTCGGCGTTCGCTAGGGTCTCGTGTTGCATGTTGGGTAGCTCGCACCTCCGGCTTCCTAAGCTTTGCCTCAATGTATGAGGTCTTTGGATCCCGCATCTACCCCTGAATGATCGGTTGCGTGTTCCTAGCTCCGCCTCGGAGAGCAGTCAGCGCATGGTCCTGGCCGAGCCCTGCGTGCGCATAGTCACCCTGTGCAGCAAACGCAGGCGTCAAGCAAACAGACTCGCACTGAAGCACTCTTTCGAGTCGGACGTTTCCTGGATAGTACGAGTATCGCTGCTGTCCGGGGTCCGTGAGGCCAAGGAGCCCGCTTACCATCGCGACCAACTGAAGCACCTCAAAGGAAGCGACTGATGCGCTGAAGGCGATGATATTCTCGCGGCGCTTCACCGGGCTGTCATCTGGAAGGCCTTGGATGTAGGTCTCGCTCTCGAGAAGGCCCGTCTGTTCGAGTGATACCTGGTCGGTGGTGTAGGCGCGCTGACATATCAGACATGGACGGCCAATCCCAGCCGCGTGGACCGTCCAATTTGCGCTCTGCATCTCCTTGCCACCGGGTCGAAACAACACGAGGATTCCTCCATCAATGACTGGGATCAGGTGCGAATAGGCTGCTCGGTTCAAGACGTGGCGCGCCCAAGGTCGATCAACGCAGGAGAACGTCACATCTGCGTCCAACACGCTACTGAACCCATCACGTTCTACCACGCTGGCATCGACGACCTGCACTTCAAAGTCCGCCGCCGTCGCTATCGCGCGTAGTCGTACCGCTGCGACTTCGACCTTTGGACGACCGACATCAGCTGGTGCAGCCGAGATCGTACGATCAAGGTTGTGGACCTTTACGATGTCGTAGTCGATGAGAATGAGGCGCCTCACTCCTGTTCGTGCGAGTAGCTCCGCGACCATAGCTCCGACGCTCCCCAGCCCGATGATGGCGACGGTCAAACTTGCGATCGTGCGCTGATTTGCATCACCCCAGAAGCTGACGGTGCGTACCTGGCTTTCTTGGCTCTGCGCAACGAGCGCCGGATTTAGCGAGACGGCGAGGCGCTTGCCGACGACACGCACGAGCCTAGCTGACTGTACCTGAATGCTCGCACCAGCGACCCATCGACGGGCGCTCCAAGCGCCATCTCCAGGTGCCAACGTTATCCCGACCAGGGGAAACTTGAGCGCCGCGTAAACGACTCTTGCATGACGCTCCTCCCCGCAGAAGTCGTCTCGGCTCAGTTCCTGCCAACCCGTCGCGTGGCGGAGGTGGCTGTGTAGGATGGCAATTCCTGCGCGCTCTTGGGCCGCCCGTGCGAGGACGCGTCGAAGATAGTCAGTGGTAAACGACACGTTCCCGGCAACCTGCCGCTCCCCGTCTCGGGGAGGCTCCCAGTCGTAGATGACTGCGGTGTCGCGCGTACGACCCGTACTGGGTCGATATAGCGCAAGGCATACTTCCTCTTGCCCATCTGATCGAGCGAGGTGCCCGCGCAGTACGGAAGCAAGGTCTTCCGGCATGGCCACAGAGAACTCACGCATCGCGAAGCGCAGAGTTCAGGTGAGAAATGATGCGGGCGGCATCTGGTTGACTCGCCCAGTTCCCGAGCGGCCGACTCCAGTATACCCAAGGCTCGTCTGGCAGGGAGAGCGGGCTTTCACTTGTGTTCGCAACGACCCCAAGCCCGAGCCGCGGATGCATGTGAAAGCCAGGAGGAGGGTTCTGCGGATCATCGGGAAGCGGGAGCGCCATCTTTGGGATGACCTTGTCTGGGAAGCTGGTCCCGAACGCCGAAATGCCCGAGAACACCGCGAAGGTGAAAGGGTGACCCTCGACGCGGCGCGTGGTCTCAAGACGCCAACCCCGCGCCTTGAGGCCATCGACAATCGACTGCCAATGCGCCGGAATCATGACAGCGGCGTGGCGTCGTTGTAGTACGCGCGAAACTCCTCACCCTCATGAAGCGTGAGCTTCTCCGTGACGTCCCGGAACTCCTTCACTTCCTTCTCGTGCTCGACACGGACGAGGTAGTGGCTGCCTGCCGCGTATCCGGCCTCGTGCAGTAGCGCACCAACCGTGGTCTTCTTGTCGATCGTCACCGGTACGCCGTTCACAACAACTGTTACCGTCTTCCCATCCCCATCGATCCCTGCTTTCCTGCCTACGGCCTCGCCATCCATGGGTCACATCCTCTCTTTGGTCGTTGAACCTGCTCCACTCGCGCCAACAAGCTCAGCGGTTCAGCATTTACTGTCAAGTGGGAGCATACTTCGATGTGTATGATGCGCCTGAGCGCTCAGCGTGATTGCACAAATGGGCATGGGCGCTACATTACCGCTCGTGAGAAAGCCGATGCATAACCCCGCCCTCTACAAGACCTTAGGTCGAAACATCGCCGCCGCTCGCGCCCGCGTTCGGCCGGAAGGAATCAGCCAGTCGGGACTCGCCAAACGGATAGGCCTCACTAGAGGCTCTGTTGCGAATATCGAACTTGGTACGCAGCGCCCACCCGTTCATGTGATATGGGCGATAGGACTGGCGTTGGGTATCGAGCCATCGTCGCTGCTCCCTAGTTCGACCGAATTGGAGGCCGCATCAGGGTCGGTTGAGATAACCCTAGAGCCTGCTGTCGAGCGAACGGTCTTGGAATCTCCTCGAGCCCGAGCTTGGCTTTCTATGACGCGCGCGAAGTTGGAAAGCGCGACGACTGAATCGAGTACAAAACGGAGCCGTTGATGAGTGAGCCTGAGCGCGCAGCGTCTGCCCTCTTAAAGAAGCATGGCATCGTTGGGCCACCGGTCGACGTGGCAAACGTCACGAAGCTTCTGGGCATTTCGTTGCAGCTGGCAGATTTGGGCGAAGATTGCTCTGGCATGTTGGTGCGCGCTGAAGGGGGCGCGGTTATCGGAGTGCACTTCGCACATCCGCCGAATCGACAGCGGTTTACCATTGCCCATGAGCTTGGGCACTTTGTGCTACACGAAGGCGGGACGTACGTCGATCGTGGGACGACGCTCCGCCTTCGAAGTGTGGCGAGCAACTCTGGATCAATTGTCGAGGAACGCGAGGCAAACCAATTCGCGGCAGCCTTGCTCATGCCAGCAGCCTGGTTGCGACGCGAGGTAAAAATGCATGCCATAGACTTAGGAGACGACGAGTCTCTGCGCTTGCTATGCGAACGATTCGGTGTAAGCAACCAGGCGATGATGTACCGCCTCATGAACCTGCGTCTACTGGACGACGCGTCGTCACCGTCGTGAGTTTGCGGGTCCCCCTGTGGTTCCCTCCACCTGATGCGTGACGGTCGGGCCTTTGCTCCGCCCGCCTCGGAGGTCCAATGCGGAATCCCCATTCAAGACCGAGCGGATCAAACGCATCCTCGGAGCAAGCCGTAGGCGCCGGCGATCCGCTCCTTCCGCGCTATTCCCTGGTCGCCGCAAGTCGTCCCCTACCCCATGTACACTCGAATGCGGTCGCCCCACTTCTCGTGGACCCGCCGAGCTCCATCTTCGAGTCCAGAACGGTGCCGCTGCTGACAGATGAGGAAGAACCCGACATGGGCCGTCACGAACACCGTGATCCCAGCGGCACCAAGGCGCTCGGCAATGCGACCACTCTGAGCGGCGACGAACGCGTCGCGCGGCACTCGCGGAAAATGCTGGTACACAAGCAACGAGGACCCCACGGAGTAGAACGCCCGCAGTTCATCCCACAGCGCGTACTTGGCGGTTTGCGCCGACGAGGGCCCGAGGCTGCTTGGCTCGATACCGTTGTCCGGATCAAGGAAAACAAGGTCCGTGCTGTCCAGTGCCGTGAGCGCGTTCTGAAGAAACTCCGAGCGATCCCGACGCCCCGGCACGAGCTGCCCGAAATACCGGGCTCCTGGCAAGAGGTTCAAGGTCGACGCTGACTCAACTGACTGCGCGACGCTGTCAGAACCGATTCGACGTAGACCATCATACAAGTCAGGATCGAAAGCGCGCCATGTCCCTGGATCGGTCAGGTATCGTCGCCGCGCTCCGTCCGGCCCCCCATCACTCGGCGTCAGGTACCAGGCGACGCCGAGACGCAGCCCGGTGTGTGCTTGAAGCTGACGCAGAAGGCCGTACTTCACGAAGTCATTGACGTCACCGAAGTACTGGTCCTTCATCGACGGACGATTGCTATCGCCGTCTCCGCCCACTTCGACACAGCTCGCCACGCCGCGGCCGCTGCTTCTGCCTCGGCTGGGGAAAGCGTCTTGGCTTGATACTCCGTCGCGTTCCGCATCTCGCTGATCACGCGCATAAGGGCGGCAATCTCTCGTGGAACGCGGCCACTGTCACTCAATCGCGCAATCCGCGCCGCCACCCCGAGCATGGAATCCGGGCTCCCCACGCCTTCGAGGCGCGCCAGAAGCTGCACCAGGCTGCGACGCCACCCCGCCAGCGTTGTGGCCGTGACCTCACTGGACAAGGCCGGCTTGGACTCCGCGCTCATGGCTCCGCGCTTGGTGTTCCCCTTCACCTCCATCACCTCTATCAGAACCATCACCCCCGGCTGGATCCACTGGGGTGGGAGCGGATCGCGACAAACCAGGGTCGCGTGTTCATCGTTCGCGACAACGAACTCCCACGGGTGGTGCCCGGGTGTCCGCTTGGGATCTCGCACGCTCACCCTGGCGCCCCGTCTGTACCCCATGAGGGCGAGCTTCAGCCCGGCCACCATGATCTGGGAGCCATTGCGGTACGAGACTCGATGTTCAACGCTCGCCATGTTGTTCACGGATGAGATGTGATCACTCGGCCCAGCTCGTCACCCTCGCTGCGGCCACTTCGATAGGCCCGTCGTCCATCATTGCGCGCAACCAACGAACGTGTTGTGCGGAAAGGTGACGCACAAGGCACGATCGGCAGGCCGCTGCGGCATATTAGGCGCTGAAGCCGTAACAGCGCCGATGGAACGCGAGGTAGCGCGCGCTCTTTAGCGGTGGCCACCTCAGGCGCATGCTGGCTGTGAGCCCGAGGAGCGCGCAGTCGCCGGGATGGAGGCGGTCAGCGATCAACATCTCTCCGTTGTCTTGAAAGGAGACCAGTCCCCGATCGAACAGCGCATCGATGTTGGCGACGAGGAGTAGCCCATTCGCTGGATCCAAGCGCTCCTCATTGGTACTCGCGTGCCACGGCTTTATGTGGGAGGCCACGAGCGCCGCTTCTTCTGCAACTCCGGTCACGGCACACGTTTTCCAGAGGTCGAGCAGAGCGCGCCGGAAGGCACCCTGTCCGAGGCGACACTGCAAGAGCGCTTCCCGCTGCGTCGCGCCAATCCTTGGAGTGGCAGAGATCGCGAGCACATCGCCAACGAGGTTCGGCGGGGCGGCAGCCGACCTTGACCATCCCAGAGTGACCAAGGCTCGCGCGAGCGCTGGCTCCATCACCCAGGTGACCTCTCCGCCAGCAGACCTGAAGTCGTCCCCAATCATGCGGGTCGCTACCGTCTCGGCGCCGTGCCCGAGCTCTCGCGACAGAAGGCTTCCGAGTCGACCGTATTGCGAATAGGTAGCTTCAGGTCGAGCATACCCTGCGGCAGCGGCGAGCTGAGTTACCGTGAGCACTCGCCCCGGTGCTTCGCAGTGCGCTCTCAACATCGCCCGCTGCTTCGCCGTTACAGCTGGGCCGAGCCTTCCCAAAGCTTCCACATAGTCCTCCGCCGAATACCAGTCCGCGCGATCGGGCGGCAATGGGACGCCAAGCTTGGCCGAAGGGCTGCCTCCACCCATGCGATCGTGCCAGAGCGCAGCAAGTGCCTTAGCTTGCAGTTCCGGAATCTCGATACCGGATGCTTGAGGCGTCCAGTTCATGCCTGTGAATGGTCGCTGGCTCAGCTCTGCCAAGCCGATCACTGGCTCGCCTCGGAGATCGCCGAATTCAGCGTCGACAAACAGTGCGGTGTCCCCGGCGGCGGCCCGATCGGCGTCCCAGTGGTCGTCCTCGTATGGAGCGCTCACAGCGCGCGCCGAGCCTATCACCCCTCGCTCTTCCACGCCTAGTTGCATGAGGAAGAGGCGGTCACCGACGGTAATGCGCTTCGTTCGCCCGCAGCTCCACGGAACGATCAGCCCTCCCGATGAAGTAAACTCCGCGATGTCATCGGCAAAGCCTGGAGCGCGCCCGGGGTTCCAGGTCAGCAAGTACGTTCTCATGTGCGCCTAATGCCCCCACCTGTCAATAGGGTAGGTAGAACGCCACCACACCTCGGCAGCGCTTCCTCCCCCCCACACTACCGGCCGTCAAGCGTGGTGGCCAGACCTGATGGCTGCGAGTTGCGCGCTGACGATCTGGGATCCAGGCGGTCGAATACTGTCACAGTCCTCCTTGGCAACATGTGGGACGGGACTCCTGTCTGCACCGTCGATCCGTGGCCTACCGATTCTGATCAGCGCCGATCGACGGCTCCCACGCATACGCGCGCAGCAACTCGACCCCGATGAGATCGGCGATGGCGTCACCGCCCTTCAAGCCTTGATAGTTCCGGTCCACCCGTGCACGTTCCGCTGTGAGGTTGTATGCAGGGGCGCGCCGCACCGCACCAGTGCGGCAGACCAAGACGCGCCGTCAGGATGACTACTCTCTCCCAGCCGGGCAGCACTCCGCACAATTCTTGAGTCCATGACCCTGAGCGATCTCACGTCCGCGCGAGCGGTACAGGACGCTATCGACGAATGCGACCGCCTGGGTCGCGACGCGTTCCTCGGTAAGTACGGTTTCGGGCGCGCACGGGAGTACTTTCTCGAGGCCAACGGGAACTTCTACGACTCCAAGGCGATCGCCGGCGCTGCATACGGCTTCCAGTTTCCAGGACGCGGTCCGCTTCAGGCGAAGGACTTCAGCGGTGGTGACCTTACCGTGCGTAGCAAGCTCGAGGCACTTGGGTTCACGGTCGTCGTGCTTGACGCTTCAAGTAGCGATCCGGGACCAGACATTGCGGCGCTAGAACGCACCTTCCACCTGCGCATGATCGCCATCTACAAGACAGCGAAGTCCGAGGCGGGCTACAACGCGAGCCGCTTTCTCTCGATGGTGACCGAGCACGGAGGTGTACAAACAGCGCGAGTCCTTCTCCGTGCGTCGGCGGTGTCGGAAGGGTATACGGCGCTATGGGAGCGGCAGCGCCTCGATCTCACGGTGGAGGCGGTCATTCTCGAGGATCAGTGGCACCCACTGTTCACCCAGACAGAGCGCGACACTGCGATCAGACGACTAACGGAGTACGAATTCGACGGCATTCTACCTCGGTCTTGAGAATTCCCTCTGACAAGCGTTGGGTCGGCAGTGCCCACCGGCTGCGCTTATAGGTGACCGTCCAGTGAGATCGCCCAGCTGCATGACCGACGGCATTGACGGCATGGCCGCCAGTGTCACGACCCATCACCTTCGCTCGAGAGGAGAACGGACATGAAATCGATGACCGCCGTGATGATCATGACGGTGTTGGCTTGCGCTGCGGACCCGACTGCGATCTCGACGCCCACCCAGCCTCCGCTGGCGACCGTGACACCGGCGAGCCCCATTGACGGGATCTCCGTCTCCAGGCTGCCCGGATTGCCGCACGCTCCCTTCGCGACCGCGGTCGATGTGAACTCGGCGGGTTACGTCGTAGGATATGCGAGAGATGCCAATGGCTGTGACCGCATACTCCTTTGGAGCCCAACTGGCGTGCCCTCGGACCTCGGCGGGTGTGGTCAGCCGTACCGAATCAGCGACAACAACGTGATCGTCGGCAGCCGCACTACTGCTTTCGTGTGGACGGCAGCAACGGGCTTCGTCGACCTGGGAACGCTTGGTGGATCATGGAGCATCGCGCGCGATGTGAATGAAATCGGATGGGTTGTGGGGAGCTCCGCGACACAAGACGGCGGGGCATCGGGATTCCTGTATACGCCTTCAGCCGGGATGCGTGACCTCCGGTCATTGACCGGGCTTCAATCCCTCGACGCCACGGCTGTGAACTCCAGAGGTCAGGTCCTCGGCCGCATGCCGGAAGGGCCCTTTCTATGGAGTGAGACAGGTGGTACCTCGATTCTGCCTCCACTCACCCGCCGCTATCGGCGAGGCGCGGGGTTCGGACTGAATGACCGTGGCGATGTTGTTGGGCAGGACGCCATCTCGTACCTTGGAGACATCTGGGCAACCGCCTGGTTGATCGGAAGCAGCCCGATGTCTCTCGGAACCATCGGGTGCGCGGGCATTACTGCTTCCCTTGCCACGAGCATTAGCAACGATCGAACCATCGTAGGCACCAGCGTCGACATCTGCGGACCGTTTCGCTCCTTCATCTGGCGAGCGGAGACCGGGATTCATGAGCTACCCATTCCGCCGGGGGACTTGAGCTGCGGTTGGCCGCGCGTGAACCGGCGCGGGACCTTGGCGGCGGGCACATGCAGTACCGCTGTCGTCTGGAGGCTGCGTTGACCAAGTTTTGTCCCGCGTGTGCCACTCGAGAGTTGGACAAGTACGACGTTAGGCGTCACGCCCCCCCAAGACGTACGCATGGCGCTAGTTGACTGTACGGAATGTGGGCGGAGGATCTCCGACAAGGCAGCGGCGTGTCCGGGGTGCGGGGCGCCGCTTGACGGGACCGATACCGCCGGTCCCCGACGAACAGCCACGGCGACCTATGATTACCGGACCGATTCGTTCGGTGGTTCGATGGTACTTGTGGTCAAGCTCGCGATGCGAGCCGTAGAAGAGCTAGGATGGAAGCTCGATCAGGTTAACGAAGTCATCGGCCTTGTCACCTTTCAGACTGCGATGAGCTGGGGTTCTTGGAGCGGAGTGTCCTGTTCGCTCAACATTGAGGAAACCGCTCAAGGCACCTTCCGCGTTGCGGGCACCGCAAAGCAGAACCTCAGCGGAGGGCAGATTGCCGCATTCGATTTTGGTGGCGAAGCGGAGGGAAAGGTGTTGAAGGCCATTGACATGATGCAGAAGCTCGCTGACGATCCTGAGGAGTGACTCGACCCTCAGAGTTGGTCCAGACCCAATGTCGGTCCAACGCGTTCTTCCGCAGGTTGAGAATGGCCGGAGAAGCAGCGCATGCGGATAACCGGACCCCCGTGGCGTTCCCCGTGCGAGTGGGCGCCCAAAATTGGTCAAGCTCGGTCGGCCGATAGCAATGGGGCCCCCGTGGTTCCGTCCGTCGGGGCGCAGCTCCGACCGGCATCCCTGCACTTGGCTGAGACCACTCGACGGAGCGTCTCGGGCGGCGCAGATTCCGGTGAGAAGGCGTCAATCACCCTGTGCGCGCTCCACGTCCACGTGGCGGGAGCTGCGAGGGCTTTGTAGAGCTCCGTTCGCCAACACCACCGATAGCGATGTTCCTATTCAAGGCGTCGGGCCAGACCTACCTTCGTGTCGTGAAGCAGTCGCTTCACGCGTTCCCCTATCGTCCGCGCGAGGTCGAAGTGGGGCAGGTTGTGTTGCTAAGCAAGAATCGTGAGGATTGCACGTCCAGCGAAGCCCAGATTCAGTTCGTCGCTAAGATTCTCGCCGTACGGCCGGCAACAACGCTGGAGCTTGACGCGCATTTCCCTGGAGTCAGTGCGGGCGAGCGATTTGGGGTGATGGTCGAGCTCTATTGGATGGAGCGCCTGGATCGGCCGTTCAACCTCTCTCAGGTGCTGGGACCTGATCACAAGTTCTACAACACGGTGCAAGATTACTCGCTGCTCAAGGATGCCGACGAACTGAAGGTGTTTGGATTCCTTGTGAAGAACAATCCGCGCGTCGTACTATCGTATCTGAACCGAGACGACCTTCCTGAGAAGCTGGTCGAGTACCATGACTCAGATGCTGGATAGGAAGTGTGGGGCTCACAACCGGCGGGGCTGTCGTATCGCAGGCTCGCCGCGTCCATTGGGCGCCAGTTTCAGCCCAAGCAAAGCGCTCCCGAGCGGACGACGTGCGTTCCCGTAGATCGTCGACAGCCGTAATCGGGTCGGCTTGACGCCGCCGGCGGCCGTCACCCCCCAACGTATGCGCTGGAGATAGCTGACTAGTGGACCAAGCCACCCATAACAAGATCGTCTCGTTCATCTGGGGCATCGCCGATGATGTCCTGCGTGACCTCTTCAAGCGCGGCAAGTACCCCGACGTCATCCTGCCGATGTGCGTCATCCGCCGTATGGATGCGGTGTTGGAGCCGGCCAAGCAGAAGGTGCTCGAGACCAAGAAGATGCTCGACGAGGCACGCATCACCGAGCAACGCGCCGCGCTGTGCGACGCCGCGGGGCAAGCTTTCTACAACACCTCGAAGTTCACCCTGCGCGACCTCAAGTCGCGGGCGAGTCAGCAGCAACTCCTGGCCGACTTTGAGGACTACCTCAACGGCTTCTCGCCCAACGTCCTCGACATTCTCGAGAACTTCAAGTTCCGCAACCAACTCCAGACACTGTCCAAGGCCGATGCCATTGGCACACTGATCTCCAAGTTCCTCGACCCAGCGATCGACCTTTCCCCGGCGGGCATCGACAACCACGCCATGGGGACCGTCTTTGAGGAGCTGGTCCGCAAGTTCAACGAGGAGAACAACGAAGAGGCAGGAGAACACTGGACGCCGCGCGATGCGGTCCGTCTGATGGCGAACCTCGTGTTCCTGCCGATCGAGGACCAGATCAAGTCCGGCACCTATTTGCTCTACGATTGCGCGTGTGGCACCGGCGGCATGCTGACGGTGGCCGAGGAGACGCTCACGGCCATCGGCGCCAAGCGCGGCCAGCAGGTCAGGTCCCTACTCTATGGTCAGGAGATCAACCCCGAGACTTACGCGGTCTGCAAGGCGGACATGCTCCTCAAGGGCGAAGGCGAGAGCGCCGACCACATCGTGGGCGGCGCGGAGTGGTCAACACTCGCGCACGATGCGTTCCCGGCGCAGGAGTTCGACTTCATGCTCGCCAACCCGCCGTACGGGAAGAGCTGGAAGAAGGATCTCGAAACGATGGGCGGCAAGGACGGCATGCGCGACCCGCGCTTCAAGGTGATGCACAACGGCGAGGAGCTGTCGCTGGTCACCCGTTCAAGTGATGGCCAGATGCTCTTCCTGGCCAACATGGCCGCCAAGATGAACGCCAAGTCGGCGCTGGGCAGCCGGATCGCCGAGGTCCACAATGGCTCGTCGCTGTTCACCGGCGATGCCGGCCAGGGCGAGAGCAACATCCGCCGCTGGCTGATCGAGAACGACTGGCTGGAGGCCATCGTCGCGTTGCCGCTCAACCTCTTCTATAACACCGGCATCGCCACGTACGTCTGGGTCCTGTCGAACAAGAAGCCCACGCACCGCAAGGGCCAGGTGCAGCTCATCGACGCCAGCCAGTGGTTCAAGTCGCTGCGCAAGAACCTCGGCAAGAAGAACTGCGAGCTCTCGCCTGAGGACATCGCACGCATCAACAGCACCTTCCTCGACTTCAAGGAAACGCCCGAGTCGAAGATCTTCCCCAATGCTGCCTTCGGCTACTGGAAGGTCACTGTCGAGCGCCCGCTTCGCCTCCACAGCCAGCTCACCCTCAAGGCGATCGAGACGCTGCGCTTCACCTCGGGCGACCAGGACATTCGCGCGCCACTGTACGAAGTATTCGGCGACGACCTCTTCACCCACTTCTCCAAGGTGTCACCAGCGCTGGAGAAGCGCCTGGCCGACTGGGGCGATGATGAGGACGAAGGTGATGACGAAGAGGGGGGAAGCGCCACGAAGGGCCTTCCCGAGAAGAAGCGCAAGAAGCTGCTCGACCCCAGAACGTGGGAGCGCGACAGTCGCCTGGTCGATGCCGCCACGACGCTCCGTGCTACGCTCGGTGATGCCCTGTTCGAGGACCACAACCTGTTCCGGGATAGAGTGGACGCCGCACTGGAAGAGGCCGGCGTCAAGCTCGCCGCCGCCGACCTGAAACAGCTTCTCAAAGCCGTGAGCTGGCGCGTCGAGACGGCGCCCCCCGTCATCGCCAAGGTGCACAAGCCTGGCAAGGCCAAGGCGGACCCACTCCATGGCCTCTACGAGGCGACAGTAGAGGGCAAGCCTGCCATCGTCGAGTACGAGCCAGACCCTGACCTGCGCGACACGGAGCAGGTGCCGCTCTTGGATGATGGTGGCATCGAGGCCTTCATCCGACGCGAGGTGCTGCCGTACACACCAGACGCCTGGGTCAAGGACGGCGCCACGAAGATCGGGTACGAGATCAGCTTCACGCGTCACTTCTACAAGCCGCAGCCATTGCGCACGCTGGAGGAGATCAGTGCCGATATCCTCTTCATCGAGAAGGAAGCCGAAGGGATCCTGGACGGTCTGCTGAAAGGAGCAAAGTGAACATGGCTGGATCCCGCAAGCTTCAAGTGATGATCTCCAGCAGGTGCGAGACGATGTTCCCGCAGGCCGGGGGCCGGAAGCTGTCTGACATCCGTCTAGAGTTGAAGGATGAGATCGAGCGGATGGAAATCGCCGGCCGGAAGGCGTTCGAAGTGTGGATCAACGAGGACACTCCGCCAAAGGGTGGGACATGGGACTCATGGGATGTCTGCCTTCAAGCGGCTCAGGACTGTCACGTCCTCATCGTCCTCAGCAATGGTGATGCCGGATGGGCAGCAAACGGGGGCGAGGTAGGGATCTGTCATGCTGAGATGATGACGGGGCTCTCTATGGCGCCAGCAAAGGTCCGACTCATCGCCTTGCCTGATGTGCCGATTACTGACGACGAGGCTGGCCATCGCAACCGACGCTTTCAGGAAGAGATGAAGAAGCAGGGCCTCTTTCGCGGCGGTACGGTCAACGACGCAGAGACCCTCAAGGCACGCGTCCGTGAAGCGCTGAATGATGCTGTCATTGCCCTCGCCCAGGCGGGCGTCGCGGATGCCGCGAGGGGCAAGTACTCCAGTGGCGCAGCTCTCGACTGGTCGCGACTCGACTTTCGCGCCCGCCAGAGTGAGATGGTTGCAGTCGTCAAAGCCGCGCTTCTGGCACGGCCAGCGGCCGAGGACTCGAAGGGCTGCGTCTTCGTCTGGCTCAACGGCCTGCGGGTTCTCGCTCAAGTCCACGCTATTCCGGCTGCCCTGACCGTCGGACCAGCACGGGAGATGGTTGGGCAGCCATTCCTTCGCGACCACGAGCTTTCGGACAACCTCAGGGACGACGTAGGCGGCCCCCTGCATGTCATCGCTTGCCACAAGACTGCGACGGAACCTCAAGCGGCGAAACTGCTCGGGTTCCCCGACGCCACCATCGTATCTGCGCCCTTTGGCGTCTTCGTCGCAGACCCTGTTCAAAAGGTTCAGTTCGCCTTCATTACGAACTGTCGCGACGCAACGAATACGCGTCATGGGATTCAACGCTTCTTCGAGTGGCTTCGACAGACGAATGAAGAAGCTAACGTTGCGGAGCGCGCCAGATCGCGTGCCCACATCGTCCGTGCGGTGGCTCACGTGCAGGAGCCGACGGCAACGCATTCCATCGCGTCGAACAGCAAGCGCAATGCCGGTGCAACGACTCTGCGGAGAAGGAAATGAAGGCCACCGAAGCCAAGCTGCTGAGCTTCCTGCAGAAGTCACCGCAGTTCGTCATTCCGATCTATCAGCGCACCTACTCCTGGACCGACAAGCAGTGCCGTCAGCTCTGGGACGACATCCTCCGCGCCGGGTCGAGCGACGCCATCGCCGTGCACTTCATCGGATCGATCGTCTACGTCGAGCAGGGGCTGTCGCAGGTCACGCACCAGGCGCCCTTGCTCGTGATCGACGGCCAACAGCGCCTGACTACCGTGTCACTGCTCATCGAGGCGCTGGCCCGCGCGCTGGGCGACGGCGAGCCTGTGGATGGCTTCTCCGCCGCCAAGCTGCGCCACTACTTCCTGAGCAACCCGCTTGAGAGCGGCGACCGCTACTTCAAGTTGCTGCTCTCACAGACCGACAATGCCTCGCTCAAGGCGGTCATCAAGCACACCGAGCAGCCCAAAGAGCCGTCGCTGCGCGTGACGCAGAACTTCGACCTGTTCACCGAGCTGCTCGCCGAACAGAAGGGCGATCTCGCCCCGGTCTGCCGCGGCCTCGCCAAGTTGGTGGTCGTGGACATCGCGCTCAGCCGAGATCAGGACAACCCGCAGCTCATCTTCGAGAGCATGAACTCCACCGGCAAGGAGCTGAGCCAGGCCGATCTGATCCGCAACTTCATCCTCATGGGCCTCGAACCCGGGCTCCAAACGCGCCTGTACGAGGAGTACTGGCGGCCGATGGAGCAGGACTTCGGACAAGAGGCATACGGGACCCAGTTCGACAGCTTCATGCGCCACTATCTGACCGTGCGAACGGGGGACATCCCACGTGAGCGCGAGGTCTACGAGGCGTTCAAGGACTACTCCCGCACCACGCCTGTGCGAGTCGCGGGCATTGAGGCGCTGGTAAAGGAGATCCGCGCGTTCGCCCGCTACTTCTGCGCCCTCGCGCTGGGCCGCGACCAGGACGCGACGCTCGGCATGGCCTTCCACGACCTGCGCGAGCTGAGGGTCGATGTCGCCTACCCGTTCCTGCTCGAGCTGTACCACGACTACGCGACCGGCACGCTCAGCGCCGCCGACTTCGCCGTCGCGGTGCGGCTCGTGGAGGCCTACGTGTTCCGACGCGCCATCTGCGCGATCCCCACCAACTCGATGAACAAAACCTTCGCCACCTTCGGCAAGGCGCTGAAGAAGGACCGCTACCTCGAGAGCATCCAGGCGCACTTCCTGACGTTGCCCTCCTATCGCCGCTTCCCGGCCGACGACGAGTTCCGGCGCGACCTGCAGACCCGCGACGTCTACAACTTCCGCAGCCGGAGCTATTGGCTGCGCCGGCTGGAGAACCACGGCCGAAAGGAGCGCGTGCCGATGGATGAGTACACGATCGAGCACATCCTGCCGCAGAACCCGGATCTCCCGGCAGCGTGGAAGCAGGCGCTTGGGAATGAGTGGCAGCGCGTGCAGCAGCAGTGGCTGCACACCCTCGGCAACCTCACGCTCACCGGCTACAACGCCGAGTACAGCGATCGCCCCTTCGCCGAGAAGCGCGACATGAAGGGCGGCTTCAAGGAGAGCCCGCTCAAGCTCAACGCCGGCATCGGCCAGCTCGCCGCCTGGGACGAAGCCGCCATTCAGGACCGCGCCGGTCGGCTCGCCGATCAGGCGCTCACGGTGTGGACCGCGCCCAGGCTCGATGCCGCTAGGCTCGCCGTGTATCTGCCCGAGAAAGCGGCCGCCATCGGCGGCTACAGCATCGAGGATCATCCGCACCTGAGCACGGGTGGCATGCGCGGCGTATTCGACGCTTTCCGGAAAGAAGTGCTCGCGCTCGATCCCTGCGTCATCGAGGAGTTCAAGAAGCTGTACGTCGCCTACAAGGCCGAGACGAACTTTGTCGATGTGGTGCCTCAAGCCAAACGGCTCATCCTGACCCTGAACATGACCTTTGCCGAGATCAACGATCCGAAGGGCTTGTGCCGAGATGTGGCCGGTATGGGCCGATGGGGCAACGGCGATGTGGAGGTTGGCATCAAGTCGCTCGACGAGCTGCCCTACGTCATGGGCCTCGTGCGCCAGTCGTTCGAGCGCCAGATGGGCGACGGAGGCCAGGCGTGATCGCCGACCTCAGGCCGTATGCGGAGTACAAGGAGTCAGGGCTGCCTTGGCTCGGACAGGTGCCGGAGCATTGGGTTACAAAGCGTGGGAAATCCTACCTGGTCACCATCGACGAACGGTCGAAGACCGGAAGAGAGGAGCTTCTCACTGTCAGCTCCGCTCGCGGAGTAGTTCCTCGCCGTACCGCCAATGTGACGATGTTCAAGGCGGAGTCCTATGCTGGTCACAAGTTGTGTTGGCCCGGAGACTTGGTCATCAACAGTCTCTGGGCCTGGGCCGGCGGATTGGGCGTGTCCCAGCATCATGGAATCATCAGCACGGCCTACAGCGTGTATCGAAGCCGTCCATCAGCGCAAATCAATCCTCGCTTTCTGCATGAGCTGGTCCGTTCATCACGGTTTCACTGGGAACTGCAGGTCAGATCCAAAGGTGTCTGGATTTCCCGTCTACAGCTGACGGATACAGCGTTTCTTGACGCACCAATCCCGCTTCCCCCCTCCCCGACGAGCAGGCGGCGATTGTGCGGTTTCTGGACTGGGCGAACGGGCGGCTGGAGCGGGCGATCCGCGCGAAGCGGAAGGTGATCGCGCTGCTCAACGAACAGAAGCAGGCCATCATCCACCGCGCCGTCACCCGCGGCCTCGACCCCTCCGTCCCCCTCAAACCCTCCGGCATCCTCTGGCTCGGCGACATTCCGCAGCATTGGGAGGTGCGAAGGTTGAAACACTGTATCTCGCCCATCGAACAGGGCTGGTCTCCTCAGTGCGATGCGCAGCCCGCGAGTGGGGACGAATGGGGCGTGCTCAAAGTTGGGTGCGTCAACAAGGAGGTCTTCTCACCAGCGCAGAACAAGAAGCTGCCTTCATCGCTTCAACCTGACCACAGCCTGGAAGTCCGAGATGGTGATATTCTGGTAAGCCGAGCGAACACACGCGAGCTTCTCGGACTTGCGGCCGTTGCTGAGAATCCTCCCCCAAGGCGAATCCTATGCGACAAACTCTTCCGTTTTCGTGCGGTAGGAGACTCTTTCAACGCGAAGTTCCTCGTGCTTGCGCTTCGCGCGAAACCCTGTCGTGAGCAGATCGAGAGCAGCACAAACGGGGCAAGTAGTTCCATGCAGAACATTGGACAAGGCGTCCTGAAGAACTTGTGGGTCTGGATGCCCCCTGTTCCTGAACAGGAGTGCATCGTCGCGGACATTGCCGTCGCGACCCAGCCGGCAAACGTCGCCATCTTCCGCATGGAACGCGAGATCGAACTCCTCCGCGAATACCGCACCCGCCTCGTCGCCGATGTGGTAACAGGGAAGCTCGACGTCCGCGAGGCCGCCGCGGAGCTCCCCGACGAAGCTCCGCTCGACGCCACTGATGACGTAGCCGCCTTGGACGGCGAGATCGTCGACGCCGCCGATGAGGAGGCAGGGGTCGAGTGAACGACCAAGACCTCGTGGCGCTGGTCGACCGCCTGCGCGCACTCCCCGCCGAAACCGAGTGGCTGGAGTTCAAGCGCAACTATGCCGAGCCTCAAGACATCGGCGAGTACCTGTCGGCGCTCTCAAACGAGGCGTGCCTGCGCAGTCAGCCCCGGGGTTACCTCGTCTACGGAGTCGAGGATGGCACACACGAGGTCGTGGGCACACAGTTCGATCCGTACACCGCCAAGGCCAAGGGGAACCAGGACCTGCTTCCCTGGCTGGGAGCCTACCTGCAACCCAATCCCGGCGTTGATGTCCACGTCGTAGACCACCCCGCGGGGCTCGTGGTGATCCTGGCCGTCGGGCCGTCGCGGGACCGACCGACCACGTTCTTCGGCAAGGGATTTTGCCGAGCCGGCACGAGCAAGACCGAGTTGAACAAGCATCCGGAGAAAGAGCGCGCCCTGTGGACGCGTGGCGACGACTGGTCGGCGGAAGTGTGTCCGCGAGCGACCCTCGCCGACCTCGATCCTGAAGCGATCGCCAAGGCGCGAGAACAATTCCTGATCAAGCACCCGGCCCAGGCCGACGACCTACCACGCTGGGATGATCTCACCTTCCTGAGCAAGGCACGGCTCCTCCGCGGTGGTGAAGTGACGAACACCGCGGTACTGCTCCTTGGCCGCCCCGAGGCGGCGACCCTGCTCGCCCCGGCCGTGGCGAAAATCTCGTGGATTCTGAAAGACGCAGAGAACGGTGAGCTGGACTACGAGCACCTCGGCCCACCATTCCTGCTCGCCGGCGATCGACTGCTACGGCGGCTGCGTAACCTGACCGTGCGGGCGCTGCCGAGCGGGACTCTGTTCCCTCAGGAGCTGACGCAATACGACCCCTGGGTGCTCCGCGAGGCGATCCACAACAGCATTGCGCACCAGGATTACCGCCGCCACGCGCGGGTCGCGGTGGTCGAATTCCCAGATCGTGTGCTGGTCACCAACGCAGGCGCCTTTTTGCCGGGCAGCGTGGAGACCGTGATCGCGCAGGACGCACCGCAATTGCACTACCGCAACCCCTTCCTCGCCGACGCCATGGTCGAGCTGAACATGATCGACACGCAGGGGGGCGGCATCAAGCGGATGTTCGAAACGCAGCGCCGGCGGTCGTTCCCGCTGCCTGACTACGACCTCGAGACCGAAGGCCAGGTCAGCGTGAGCATCTCGGGGCGAATCCTGGACGAGCGTTACACCAGGCTGCTGATGGAGCAGCCCGGGCTGACACTGCCGCAGGTCATGCTGCTCGACCGGGTGCAGAAGGGTCGGCCCATCGAGCGCGATGAGCACAAGCGGCTCAAGGCGGCAGGCCTGGTCGAGGGCCGGTATCCGAACGTGATTGTCTCGGGGACCGTGGCCAAGGCGACCGGAGACGTGGCCCGGCACATCCGAGATCGCGGCCTCGACAAGCGCTACTACCTGGACCTGATCCTGGCGCTCTTGAATCAGCATGGACCGGTGGGGCGCCGGGAGGTGGATGAGCTCCTCCTTCCGAAGCTGCCGGATCGCCTGTCCCCGATGCAGAAGCGTCGCAGGGTGCACAACTTGCTTCAGGAGCTTCGGCGAAGCGGCCAGGTTGCGAACCTGGGTAGCCGGACGGATCCCAAGTGGGTCAAGGCAGACCCTTCATCAGGTAAGACTTAGTCGATGCCAAACCAATTGCGCGTGGCAACACAATCCGCGTAAGTACCGTCATACCAATGCGTTAGCCCTTTGCTAACGGCCCGAATCAAGTTGACGTTTTAGCAAAGGTTTTAGTAAAGGGAGCTGGCAAAGCCGGACCATACCACCTGTCACTTTCGTTGGCGCCAGGAGCCGCAATCCGTGACAACCGACACCAGCGAGAAGGGCCTCGAAACGCTGATCATGCGGCACATGACCGGCACCGACGGCCTTGGCGCTGTCCGCGGGCGAGTCGCTGAGCGGCCGCCTCCCTACGGGGGCACGGGCTACACCGCCGGCAGCCCGCAGGACTACGACCGCGCGCATGCGATCGACGTGCCGCAGCTCTTCGCCTTCCTGGAAGTGACCCAGCCGGAGGCGTTCAAGAAGCTGGCTCTGGCGAACGCGAACGACCCGAAGGACATCAACCGTCTCAAGTTCCTCGCCCGCCTCTCCGGCGAGGTCGGCAAACGCGGCGTGATCGACGTCCTGCGGAAGGGCGTGGGCCACGGACCGGTACACTTCGACCTCTTCTACGGCACGCCGTCGCCGGGAAACGCCAGGGCGGAGAAGCTGCACTCCGAGAACCGCTTCTCGATCACGCGGCAGCTCGCCTACAGCATGGACGAGACGCGCCGCGCGCTCGACCTCTGCCTGTTCATCAACGGCCTGCCCATCGCCACGTTCGAGCTCAAGAACTCCCTCACCAAGCAGACCGTCGAGGACGCCGTCCAGCAGTACAAGCGCGACCGCGACCCGCGCGAACGGCTGTTCGAGTTCGGACGCTGCGTGGTTCACTTCGCCGTGGACGACAGCGAAGTGCGGATGTGCACCGAGCTGCGCGGCAAGAGCTCCTGGTTCCTGCCGTTCAACAAGGGGCACAACGACGGCGCGGGCAACCCGCCCAACCCGAACGGCCTCAAGACCGACTACCTCTGGAAGGAGGCGCTGACTCCGGCGGGGCTCACGAACATCCTCGAGAACTACGCACAGATCGTCGAGGAGAAGGATCCGAAGACCGGAAAGAAGAAGCGCAAGCAGGTGTGGCCGCGGTACCACCAATTGAGCCTGGTGCGGCAGACCCTGGACCACGTACGCGCTCACGGCGCGGGCAAGCGCTACCTGATCCAGCACTCGGCGGGTAGCGGCAAGTCGAACTCCATCGCCTGGCTCGCGCACCAGCTCATCGGCCTGAAGCGTGACGAGAAGGAGATCTTCGACTCGGTCATCGTGGTCACCGACCGGCGCCTGCTCGACCACCAGATCCAGACGACCATCAAGCAGTTCATGCAGGTGGGCGCGACCGTGGGCCACGCCGAGCGATCTGGCGACCTGCGCCGCTTCATCGAGGAAGGGAAGAAGATCATCGTCTCGACGGTGCAGAAGTTTCCCGTCATCCTCGACGAGATCGCGACCGAGGGCGGCAAGACCTTCGCCATCGTCATCGACGAGGCGCACTCCAGCCAGGGCGGCAAGACCACGGCCGCCATGAGCCAGGCGCTCGGCGCTCCCGCAGACGACGACGAGGGACCCGACCCCGAGGACACCGTGAACGCCGCCCTTGAGAAGCGCATGGCGGCGCGCAAGATGCTGACCAACGCCAGCTACTTCGCGTTCACCGCCACGCCCAAGAACAAGACCCTGGAGATGTTCGGCGAGCCGCTGCCGCCCGATGCTGAGGGCAAGGTGAGGCACCAGCCATTCCACAGCTACACGATGAAACAGGCAGTCGAGGAAGGTTTTATCCTCGACGTGCTCAAGGCGTACACGCCGGTGGAGAGCTACTACAAGCTGGTCAAGAAGACCGAGGACGACCCGGAGTTCGACACCAAACGGGCGCAGAAGAAGCTCCGCCGATACGTGGAAAGCCATGACCACGCGATCCGGCTCAAGGCCGAGATCATGGTGGACCATTTTCACGAGCAGGTGCTGGCGACCGGGAAGATCGGCGGGCAGGCACGGGCAATGGTCGTCACCAGCGGCATCGAGCGCGCGATCCAGTACTTCCATGCGTTCAAGGCGTACCTGGTGGAGCGGAAAAGCCCGTACCAGGCCATCGTCGCCTTCTCCGGCGAGCACGAATACGGCGGAGCCAAGGTCACCGAGGCCTCGCTCAACGGATTCCCTAGCGGCGATATCGCCGAGGAGATCCAGGCCGATCCATATCGGTTCCTGATCTGCGCCGACAAGTTCCAGACAGGCTACGACGAGCCACTGCTGCACACGATGTACGTCGACAAGGCGCTCTCGGGCATCAAGGCGGTGCAGACGCTCTCTCGTCTCAACCGCGCGCACCCCCAGAAGCACGACTGCTTTGTGCTCGACTTCCAGAACAACAGCGAGCCGATCACCTTCGCCTTCCAGGACTACTACCGGACGACGCTGCTCGCCGAGGAGACCGACCCGAACAAGCTGCACGACCTCAAGGCGGCGCTCGATGCGGCCCAGGTGTATTCACCGGAACAGGTGCAGCAGTTGGTAGAGTTGTTCCTCGGCGGCGCGGACCGCGACAAGCTGGACCCGATCCTCGATGCCTGCGTGTCGGTCTACGAGCAAAGGCTCGACGAGGACGGCCAAGTGGACTTCAAGGGCAAGGCCAAGGTGTTCTGTCGCACCTACGCCTTTCTCTCGTCGCTGATCCCGTACAACAACGCTGAATGGGAAAAGCTCTCGATCTTCCTGAATCTGCTCACCCCCAAGCTGCCGGCGCCGAAGGAGGAGGACCTCGCCAAGGGGATCCTCGAGGCCATCGACATGGACAGCTACCGCGTCGAGAAGAAGGCGGCCATGAAGATCGCTTTGGCCGACGCTGACGCCGAGATCGAGCCCGTGCCGACGGACGGGGGTGGACGAAAGCCCGAGCCCGAGATGGATCGCTTGAGCAACATCCTGAAGTCGTTCAACGAGCAGTTCGGCACCCTGTTCACCGACACTGATCGGGTGACGAAACGCATCCGGGAGGACATCGCGCCGAAGGTCGCCGCCGATCCGGCCTACCAGAACGCGAAGGAGAACACGCCCCACACGGCGCGGATGGCGCACGATCAGGCGTTGGCGAGGATCATGCAGCACCTCTTGAAGGACGATACGCAGGTCTACAAGCAGTACGTCGAGAACGACTCGTTCAAGCGGTTTGTGGGCGATATGGTGTATGCGATCACCAACGCATAGCGTGCGCTGAGGCGCTTCTGATCCAGCGTACAGTCAACGACGACCGTGAAGGCCCGGAATGGTCCCCCGCCGCCCAACGTGCCGCGGGCCAAGCTCATGCTCCAGTGTTCGTAGGTGCGGGTCGGCACGGCGCGGGGTTTGTGACGAGTCTGAATGTCGCCATCCCCAGCTGTTGGCCGTGGGTCAGGCGCTCGACTGCCTTCGACGTGACGACACCGCGCTCAGTCAGGGCGTCCCAGCCGTCAGTAACCACTTTACCGGCAGGGAACCACAGGAGCCAACTGCGGCTCCCCCCGAGCGACTGACGTCAGATACACCACACGAGTAATTCGGGTTGGTGAGTTCACGAATGCCGTCCGTTGCCGTCCATACGAAGGGTCGCTCGCCAGGATCGACGGCCCCGTGACTGTGACCAACCACCACGCCTGTCTCACTCAGCGCAATCGACCGCGAATAGCCGATCGAGCAGCAATCCACCATGCCGAGGTCGATCGGAGGACCACTAACTGGCCACAGAACGGCGTGAGTGTCACCGAAGTACCGAGCGTCCTCACCTACGATCAGTCCGCCATCACTGATGCGTGCACCCATTCCGGAGTAGTCGGCAGAAAGTAGTCGCCATCGAGTGGAGTCGAGCAGCGGGACCAGGCGGATGCCGGAGCGCTCATTCCAGACGAAACTGCCGAGAAACCTGTTGAACTTGCTACCAATGACATCGCCGGAAGAGTTCACACCCGTTGCAACTGGTGTCTTCCTCCCCAGCAAACGGGTTAGGTCGCGGACGCCGCTGCCACGATTCCACACGAAAGCAGTCTGCCCACCGCTCAGATCCGCCATGGCCCCCACCACCCAGCCATGCTCGCTGAGGTCGCTCGCGCGACTCCAGCCGCCGTAGGGAGACCGCAACAGCCGCAATCCCTCCGAAGCACCCCAAAGGAACGCCTGCTGGCTTGACATCGTCCCGGCAATCTGCAGGCGCTCATTGATTCCGGCCACCGCCCCGCAAAACCCAAGCTCGCGCGGTAACCCATGCGGATCCCACAGCACGACGCTGCATCCGCCCGCCGCGTAGGCGACGGTGCCAGCGATGTACCCTGCGTCAGTAATGGCAGCTGCGTGTCCACTCGAGGCACCGACAGGCAAGCTGAGGTACTCCAGAGTGCCTGCGTGGCTGTCTTGAGCATTTGTTGTTGCCATCCCCGGGCCGGGTGCAATCATCCTGCTCGCATCAGGTACGGCGCACCCGGAGACAAAGAGAATCGCACCCACTGAAAACCACGCTCTTGAGTTTCTCACGATCTGATCCTCCGGGTGTACCTTTGAAGTGTTAGGTGCATGATGCCTCAGGAGTGCGTTGCCGAGGGGGCCTAGACGGCTCACCCCACGTTCGTGTCGGCTCCGCACCGTATGCGCGACATTGCGCAGCGCCCCAACGTGCTGTTTAGGCGAGTCACGTGAATGGGCAGGCTATGGAAAGCTGCAGGTCAATGCGTAGGCTGGGCTGACCCCAGGTGTCTTGAACTGGTTGGTGGTGTAGAAGGCAAGGGCTTGCCCGTTCTTGACGATGATCGGAGGCCGTGAGGCGTAGGGGTTTCGCGCTGAAAGGCTGGAATACGCGCTTCCATACTGGCCGTACTTGTTGTTGGTCGACGTGCTGGAGTACTGGCTTCCGTAGTTGCCGAACTGATTGAGCACGGACTGGCTATCAAAGCGATTGGTGAAGCGACCGAGGTATTGACCATCGTCACCTACAAGCGATGCACCGGCGATGGCGCTGCATACCGACGACGAAGGGGCGACGACCGTGACGACAACCGACGCCGACTTTCCTTCGACCGACGCACCAATTACTGCACTCCCTGCCACAAGCCCCGTGATCACAGCTGTATCCCCAAACACGCTGCCGTCGACAACATTGAGGTCTGTCGACGTCCACGCTACGGACCGACCCGAGAGAACATTTCCAGCGGCGTCCTTCGCCGTCGCGATCACGACGCGCACCTCGCCCGCCGCCATGGTGATTGCAGAAGCACTCAGCGTGATTGACGCCACGGGCGTGGCAGTCACGGTGACTGATGCCGTGCCACTGCGCCCACCCGACGTCGCGGAGATGGTTGCGGTACCGGCGCCGACCGCCGTCATCTGTCCTGACTGGAGTACCGTAACGGCGGCAGGATTCGATGAGGACCACGTGACCGCCTGATTCGTTAGAATGTTCAGCGCAGCATCACGGACCGTCGCAGTGAGCGTGGCCGTCTGTCCCAGCGTCAGGGTCATACTTGAGGGGCTGACGGTCACCGAGGCGGGGGTTGCCGCGAGGACCGTGAGCTGCAAGGACCCGACCTTCCCTTCGCTCGTTGCTGTGACGATGGCGACTCCCGCACTCACGGCAGTCACAAGGCCCGTCGGCGAGACCGTGGCAATGGCGCTGGTGCTGGTGGCCCAAGACACAGGTCGATCCGCGAGGGTCGCTCCTCCGACATCGCGGACTGTGGCATTGAGCTGAGTAGTGCCTCCAACCGTCAGGGTAGTCTGAGCGGAGCTGACGGTCACCGTGGCGACCGCTTGAGGCACCACGGCAACTGCTGCGGCCCCGGTGACTCCCTCGCTTGTAGCAGTAATCGTTGCGGTACCAGGCGCTACTCCGGTTACTGCCCCAGTTGCTGAAACCGTCGCGATCGCCTGATTGGAGGTCGCCCATGTGATCGTGCGGCCGGAGAGAGAATTCCCGGCTGCATCGCGAAGTGCCGCTGACGCCTGCGCCGTTCCGCCTGGCGATATCGCGGCGGCGGCAAGGGTCACCTGCACGCTGGCGACGGGCGGTGGCGTGACAGTGGCTGCGACCGACCCTGATATCCCCTCGCTTGTAGCGATGATGAGGGTAGTTCCGGTCGCGATTCCAGTCACCAGTCCCCCACTGGTGACCGTCGCCACAGCCGGATTTGAGGAGGACCAACTGAAGACCCGGGCTGCTAGCGTGTTCCCACTTGCGTCTTTAGCGGTTGCTAGTGCCTGTGCCGTCGTTCCGACCACGATCGACAAGCTGGCCAGTGTCACCTGCACCGAGGCAACGGGCGGTGGTGTGACGGTCACCGTGGTAGATCCCGAGACTCCCTCGCTCGTCGCAGTGATGACGGAACTGCCTGGGACGAGGCCAGTGATCAGCCCCGTACTACTCACCGTCGCGACCGCCTGATTGGATGAGCTCCACGTCACTGAGCGGGCGCTAAGGGCGTTGCCCGCGGCGTCACGCAAGGTCGCCGAGGCCTGGATTGACGCCCCTACGATGATGCTTGCGTTAGTCAGACTCACCTGCACCACAGATACAGGGGCCGGTCCTGGTGGCGGGGCGGTGCTACCTGAGCCGTCCCCACCTCCACCGCATGCCGCTACAGATAGCAGTAAGATACTGCCGAACCTTCGCATCGTCCGCTCCTCCCGAGTAAGCCCTGCCTTGCAGGGTCAAGCAACGTGTGTGGTGCAACCCGCAAGAGGTAGCGCGTTCTGTGCGGGGTCAGACGGCATCAGGCAAGTGCTTCCATCCTACGCCGGTAGCCGCACAGACGGCCTGCCAAGTGGTGACGCCGAGGAGGCCCTGACCGATGCGTGTGCGCTCACTTGCATCGCGGTGTGGCAGGCTGTCTGCGATCATCTCGAGCGCCCCTTGCCTCTCCCACTCTCTCTTCCAGTGCTCGGAGGGTTCGGTAGCGTCGGCGCCGCCGGATCCTTCAACAATTAGTAACCCAAGCACTTCCTTTTGTGGAAAGCGGTCAAGAGCCGCGTCCATATGCCGGAGGAGCTGACTGCGACGCCGCATCCAGGTCGTTTGCGTGGTACACGACGCCTCTGTGCGCTTTCCCTCGATGCAAAGCACACCAGTCTGCCACTCAAGAAGCGCATCGGGTCGTGAAGGGCCTTCAAGCACGAACCAACGTCGCCCACGCTCTCCAGCGCGAAGGCTGCGTAGCGCCTCAGCGACAGCCTCGGGGTCCCTCTGTGCAAGTTTCTGTCGGCATCGATGTGCCGCTGTGTCTGGCCCCTTCACGACGAGGCTGGGATCAAGATGGCGTACCAGGTACTCCAGCAGCTGCGGAGGCGCCGGAAGACTGACCTCATTTCTTCCCCAACGCTGACCGTGCTCCGGCACCAGCCTCAACGCGTCTGGTTGCGCTGGAGATCTGCCGCCCAGTGCCAACAGTGCGCGCAACCATCCATCGCCGCGCGGGTCTCGGCGAAGAAGCTCATCGAACAACGGGGCCACTCGAGTGAGCGACGAGTCCCATTTTCCCATGCTAGGTGCCCTTGTATGAAGGCCCGGGATCTGCCGCTCCCAATCCACAGGCCTCGCGGCGCGGGATGCGCAGGTGGGCCGGAACATTGGCGGCGAGTTTCCGCAGCTCCGTGACGGGGAAAGACAGCAAGTCTTTGCCTATTCCCTTCCTGTGAGCGTATCGCTCCTGAATCCGGGCGCCTGGCCCGTTGTACACTTCTGTGAAGGTCCCATCAGGTGATAGCTGGAGGCCGAGGTAGAGGTCAGGAACCGAGCGCATGGTGAGATGCTGCTTGAACGTCGCCTTTATTTGCACGTTGCGGCCATCGCGGGTCATGGCGTCGTGGATGGGTCTAGACACTTGGTCGAGCTCAAGGTCGTATTCCATCGCGCCGATCACCTCTCCGACGTCGCCGACCAAACGCCCATCAATCGTGAAGGCGCGATGCGGGAATGTCTTGGTGAGGCGCTCAATTCCCGCAAAGATGTCCTGCAGCGCGGCAGCAATCTCGGAGTGCGACATGAATGGCAGGCCTTGTCTTCCTATTTGTAGACCGTTGTGGATCTACAGGGTGGACGTTATCCCGCTTTGCACCGGTCAGGAAGAGCCCGCAGACTCGCCGCGCACACCACACCCTCTTTGGAGGCGAGTCGCGTGGTCCGACGAGGTTTGCCCAGTTCGCCCGACCGGCCGGTCACCATCGGTGTGCGCCGTGACGGCGGCGTCACCCCCCAGTTAGCGCGACGGACAAGCCCGCGTGCGCCGCAAGGTTGGGCGGCCGGGAGCCCGGCTATACCGGGGACGAGGCTGAAGAGTTCAGAGACATGGGAGCAGGTGACGGGCGCAATGTTGGCCCGGCGATTGTGCACCCACGCTACGCGGCGATAGCTGGGGTGACTCCTGGCACCACCGCTCGCCTCCACGGCCAGCGACAATGACCGCATGAAGCTCTGTCCGATCTGGAATGCGCGCGTCAGGTCGTCCCACTCCCCGGCCCCTTCCTCCACCCATCCAACACCCGCTGCTGCTCCCGCGCCGTCAACTCCGACAACAGGCGCCCCCCAAACTCCGCCGGCAGCTCCGGCAACCCCCCGAACTTCCGACGGTACCACGCCTCAATCTTCTTCCAACGCCGCTCCCGCCGCTCCGCCTTCCGGCTCGCCTGAACCGGCTCCGGATACCGCTCCCGCAGACGCGCAAGCCGCCGCTCACGCTCCTCCACCGGCACCAGCGTCGCCTCCCACCGCCGCTTCCCCTCGGCGCTCGCGTCATACGGCTCCGGGATCACCACCGCCCGCTCCGGCAGGCTCTCTAATAGTCGTCGCGCCAGGTCGCGCCGCTCATCCTCGCTGAGCGTCGTGAAGTCAAAGTCGGCGGTCACCGACACCCGTAACCGACGCGTGTCGCTCGGCGACCAGCTCCGCTCGCCGCCCAGCGCCACCCCCATTTGCGACGCCTTGTTCCGCACCGACTTGGGCGATCGCGAAAGCGCGCGCGCGATCCCGCTGGTCACCACCCCGTCCCTGGCCAGCCGGACCAGCTCCTCCATCTCCTCGCGCGTCCAGAACTGATGGCTGCGCCTGCCAATACGCACACGACTCGGCGCCATCCTTAAGGGTCTCCGCTGCGGGATGCGAGGAATACGACGTCCGTTTGTAACGGTTTCACTGGTGGGGCTCCCACGGGACTGTCCCGTCTTCCTTTAAGGGTAGGAGCACTGAACTCCGGGCGATACCGCTCCATACGCCGCCCCTCCGCGCCCGCCCGACCAGGCGCCCCCGTTCCCGCCCAGCCCCACCCGACCGGAATCCCCCGCGTTCCGCCGCGACGACGACCCGGCGCGCCGCGACGACGGCAAGACTCGACGCGACGATCGCTGGTCCGGCCGCGACAACGCCTGACCTGGCCGCGAAGGTCGCGAGTCACGACCGAACGACGCCTGGCCCGGCCACGACGACAGCTGGACCAGACAGGACGACGACAAGCCAGGCCGCGACAACGCCCGGCCCGAACGCGACGACAGCAAGTCACGCCGCAACGACGACAAGCCGGGCCACGACGACGCCCGACCCGCACGCGCCGACGACAAGTCGCGCCGCGACGACGCCTGGCCCAAACGCGACGACGCCTGACCCCGAACGCGACAACGGCAAGTCACGCCGCGACGACGCCTGGCCCAAACGAGACGACGCCTGACCCGGGCAAGACGACGCCGAGTCACGACGCAACGACGACAAACCCGGCCACGACGACGGCCGACCCGCACGCACCGACGACAAGTCACGCCGCGACGACGCCTGTCCCTGACGAGACGACGCCTGACCCGAGCGAGACAACGACAGGCACAACCGAAACGACGACCAACCCACACCTCAACACCATCGACCACCCATGACCATCACCACCCACCCCAAACGCGCGAGCCACCTGCCGCGCGCTCCGCCCCCACACGGGGGCCACCAGCCCACAAGCAGCAACCCGCACCCAGCATCACCGCCTCACCCTGGGGCGGTGCTCACATCCATATGGAGAACCCCTGTTATGAAGTCCGATCGCAAGCAGGTCCTGTTCACGCTCCGCCGCGTCCACGACTTCCTCAACGCGGAGGCGCGCCCCGAACCCCTCGCCACCCCCATTCGCGACCTGGCCGGCGTCATCGGCCGGCTCGAGACCTTTGGAGCGCGGCAGGAGGAACACCACCGCCGGATGCAGCTCCTCACCACGCAGCTGAAAGCGCAGGGGCGCCGCGTCCGCGGTGTGCACATGAGGGCGATCATCCTGGCCGCCCGCGCGATCCTGCCGCGCGAAAGCCAGGACGCCATCGCCCTGGAACACGCCGCTCGCCTCCCGCGCTACAAGGCGGACTACGAGCAGATCGTCCTCGCGGCGCGCGGTGTCGCAGCCACCACGGAGCCCTACCGTGACCAACTCGCGGCTGCGGGACTCGGCCCCGACTTCCTCACCAACCTCCTCGCCGCCGCCGACGCCCTCGTCGCCCTCGTCGGCGCACGCGCCCTCGAACTCGAGCGGCGCATGGCGGCCACCGAGGGGGTGGAAACCGAGGCGCGGCGCGGGGTCGCCCTCACCCGCTTCCTCGACGTCCTCGTGCGCCCGACGCTGGACGGCAATCCGTCACGCCTCGTCGAATGGGAGCGGGTCATCCGCCGCGCCCGTCCGCCGCAGGCCGCGGAACTCCCCGTGGCTCCCGGAGGTGAGTCCGCCCGGGCCGCGTAACGCGGCATGACGGCGTGGCATCGTGGGGAGGTGGCGCCGCCTCCCCACATGTCGCGCGTTGCCAACGACACCCGGGGGTGAGACCGGCCATGATACCGACGACGCCCTTGCTTCCCCGAATCCGGAGACCGGCCCTTCCCAGCTCGCCGATCGCCTTGATCGGGACGCAGCCCGGGGTCAGTATTCGCTTCATTGAAACAAGCGCGAAGGTTGCGGCACCCTTGAGATGCAGGGGCCTTCCAGGGTCACTGCCTCTCCATTCTCCAGAGGATTCGTGCGAGCGCGCCTACGCACTGTCGTCGTGGTTCATCTGCTCCTGATGTCGGGGGCCTGCGCGCCGCGGACAGTGGTGGTGACGGCGCAGCGCCCCAAGCTCGCCGAGACCCCCAGACCTGCCCCGAGTCCCTCGTCAACCAGGAACGCTCCCGCTGCCGCGCCGTCGGTAACGGACCGGCTTGTCCTTGCGGCATACACGGGGGATGTAGGAGGCGTCAGGATGGCGCTTGAGCGGGGAGGCGACATCAACGGCGTCTCGCGTCTGGGGCAGACGCCATCGGGCGCGGTCGCGACCGCCGTTCGGCAAAACAAGTTTGAGGTCCTGCAGTTCCTTATAGCTCGCGGTGCTGCGCTGACGGCCCTGCCTGGCGAGGCCCATGGTTCAAGCGCCCTGCACGTCGCCGCGGCGCACGGTGCGTCATCCGATATCATGCGGCTGATCCATCACTCCGGCGTGCCGGTGGATGCTCGCGATACGCGCGGCTTGACGCCCAGCATGGTCGCTGCGGACTCCGCCAGCGCATCGCTCGGCGAGCTGATCCATCTGCGCGCTGATCCATCCGCCGTCGACGCGGATGGGCGGTCGCTCTGGCAACACGCGTACGTGGGGCTGCGCCAACTCCCGACGGTCGAGACCATGTGCCCCCTGCCGGTGGCCGGAGGCCAGGCCTCGCTCGCCAGCAGTCGGCCCGAGCCGTATCCGTGGCTCGAGGCGGTTCCGCGGGACTCGCTTGCGAAGATCTTCCCCCGGTGCGACGTCAACATCGCTGTGGCACGTCGCGCGCATGAGGTCCTGCTCGCACTCGAAGCCATTCTCGCGAGCGAAACGAGGGCGTGGCAGGTCGGCCGAGCCGATATCCAGTCCGACAGGGCCCTGTGCCGCAACATCGCCGCCCACACCGTCTTGTCCTCGGTGGCATATACCACTCAATGGAACCAGCGCGTTCGCCGCGCCGATTTTCGCCTGCGGGAGTCAGGCAATGAGATGTACCGCGAGCGCACGTGGGTTACCAGCAGCTACACCGCGTTTGAGCGGCTCATGCGTGCCACCCGCCCCTGCCTCATCGGGCCTGGAACCCCACCGCCATGACTTCCTGCGTCTTTGCCGCGCGAACCTTGGCGCGTATTGTCTGCGGTTTGCTTTTGCTGGCTCCCGCGCGAGGCATCGGCGCGCAGAGTGGTTTCACACTCGCCACGGCCGTCCGCGCCATTGATCGGTCAAGCCGATTGGACAGCCTGCTCAGTGCGATCGACGTGAACTGGGCACAATCATGCAAGCGCTGGGTGACGCTGTTTGGTGACGAGCATGACGTGCCGGTGTGCCGAGAGTGGGTCACGACCAACCCCGCGCTCCAGCAACTCCCGCCAGATCGTCGAGGCGACCTGGGACAGGTCAACGAGATTCACGCGACGTCGGAACGAGCGATGAGGTTCCTCTTGGAATCGCTGCCGTCCGGGGCGGACGCCGCGGTGAGAACCAGGCTCCTGGGTTCCTGGACGAAGGGCCAGCTGCTGGCCGCCCTCTTCGTCCAACACGTGCGCCGCAACGTCGCACGCGATGTGTGGTCTTTCGACGTTGCCGCCGACACCCTCATGAGTCGCATCAAGGCGCTCCGGTCCACCCCGCCACGATCGGCCTTCGCCGGGGATGATGACGCCAAGCGAGGAGAGATCACGGGCCTGTGCACGTTCGCGTGGGATGCCATCGAACGTGCGACGCTGCCAGTGCAGGACAAACACATGCCGACCGGGTCCCTGCAATGCTGGCCGTAGGGTGACGAGAGTATTTCTGGCGGTCGGGGTCGGGCGAGCCCGGACCGGATTGCCAACAGGCACCAGCCCCGACGGCCGAGGTCAGCAGGCGCTCACATGCCTCGTCGAAACCGCGGCTTGTGCGAGGCCGACGCTCCGGAAACCCTGCCGACCTTCCAGCGGCAAGGCTGAGTCGTAACGAAGGCGGTGGCGTCGGCACTCAATCGGTGGACACCACCATGGTGTCGGCCTGCAAGTCGTGTAACGCCTCGCACTCAGTCTGTGTGACTGTCGTGGCCATGCGCCGCAAGCAGGCGAGCCTCCGACCCCCGCCCGCACATGACGAAGCGCCGAGAGAGAACGTGTTGGTTCAACGTCGTTGACCACGCCGATCGCCGCACCTGGAGAGCCGTTCCGCTGCTCGCGTTCTTGGCCTCCCTCGCAGCGTGCGCCGGCCCCACGGACGCAGGAGGTGATCCCCCTGTGTCAGGGGCACCACCCACTTGGCAGGTGACGCCCCCCCGGGCGGAGGCAGGTACCGTCCTCCGCATCGCGCCGCCATCTCCAACCGGGGACATCTCCGACGCAGAGGTCCATTTGTCTGGGACCCCCCTGGTATCGCGACACGACTCAAGCAGTGGGACCCTGAGCATCGTGATGCCGGCGGTCTCGGCAGGGAAGCTCCGGCTTGACGTGGTAAGGAATGGACGACCCGTCGGTACCGCGTGGGTTGAGGCCGTGCCCATGCAGGTCGACCAAGGGGCAAGGCTGCTCGGCGACTCCCTTGAGGTGCTGCTCGAGGGATTGGCTGCCGCGATCGATACGCTGCACCTCGGCCACGGTGACCTTGGCGTTGTCGACACTGCTGCGGCAGCCCTCTCCGCCGACCTCGCAGCTGACCTGCGAGGAGCGCTCGCCGAATGGCGGAGCCTCTCGGCGCCGAGGAGAGACTCGGCAGCGGCCCTGCTCGCGAACGCGCTTGATACGATGAGCCTCCGGGAGATCATCGATCCTCCCACCGACGCCATGGCCCTCCGTGCCGCAGCCCCGAACGCGGCCCCGAACCAGGACCCTTTCGCGCAGTGCATCAACACCAGATACCTCGTGGACGATACGGACGAGGGCGTTGAGGCCCTGAGTTGGGACAGACTCGAGCTCGTCCTCGCGGGGATTGCCGCGATCCCAGTCAGCGGCGGTACCAGCGCGGCAGTCGTTGTTGCGACGGCCGCGCGCGTGGCGGCGGCGTTGGTGGCGGCCAAGGTGACAGCGCAGCTGGCCAACCTTTATGCCACCCTGCGGTCTCACGTGCCCCGTCCGCGCTCCATGGGTGGCTCGGTCTTCCTGCACTTCGAGCCGGCAACGGGGTCGGTCGGGCATGAGCAGGATCCCACGGCCAGGGCCTACATGATGCCGCTGCTGGCACTCGGAATCGGCGGTGAACCGCTCCTGTTTGGAGCGGTAAAGGGCATCGGGGGAGCCGTTGCCAAGAAGTGGCTTCGATGGGCGGAACGGCTGAAACTGCGCAGCGAGTGGATCCAGAAGATGGAGCAGAGGATCACGACGTTTGCCATCGACAAGATCCTGGGGACCCTTCGGGGGCGCATCGAACGCATCCTGCGCCTCGGGGCGCCGTACACGCTGCGCACGTGGACGGTCCCGATCGAAGCGTCCCTCCTCGCGATTGCGCCAACGTCCGGCGAGGGCTGGCGGCTCCAGACACTTCCGTCCCCCCCGTCAACCACTGGTCTCCGATTCACCGTGGATGCCCTGGTTCCGAATCCTCTAGACCTGACGTTCGTCCCGCAGTACACCGGCACGATCCCTCCTGAGGTCGAAATGTGCCGCCCTCACCCGGTAAAGCCCGCGCAAGAACGCGGGGAAAACGCTTTCCGCATCGAGACGTCGGCGAAGCGCGTCACGGCGAGCGTTGGGTCACTAACCATCGCGTCGCCCGCGAACACCAGCACCTTCGAGGCTGGCATCACAGTGCACAATCCGTTCGGCACGAAGGTGGTCGCGACCGTCGCAAACCTTGGTCCTTTCGTGACGCCCGGGTTCGCCGCCGAAATTGCGAACGCGACGGTGACGCTCGCTCCGTACCAGACCATCACTGCCTCGGATCCGTCGGCGCCTCGCCTCCGCATGAACGTCTCGGCGGGCCTGCCCGCCGTGCGATTGGGGGTTGCCCTCGGCGTCGATGCCAACGGCAAGCGCCATAGCTGCAGCGTGGCGGATGTGCGGATCACTT